>CAKTQE010000003.1 GCA_934593275.1 uncultured Oscillospiraceae bacterium
GAGGTGGCGTCCCAGGCGGTGTAGCCCCGGGCCTCAAAGGTGGCCCGCAGGCCGCCGGAGGGGAAGGAGCTGGCATCTGGCTCCCCCTGGATCAGCTCCTTGCCGGAAAACTCCATGATGATCTTCCCGCCGTCCTTGGGGGAAATAAAGCTGTCGTGCTTCTCCGCGGTAACACCGGTCAGAGGCTGGAACCAGTGGGTAAAATGGGTGGCTCCTTTTTCCACCGCCCAGTCCTTCATGGCATTGGCCACCACCGTGGCCACGTTCATATCCAGGTGCTTTCCCAGCTTGATGGTGCGCTGGAGGGTCTTGTAGGTCTCCTTGGGCAGACGGGCCTGCATTGTCGCGTCGTCAAATACCATGGAAGAGAAGATTTCTGTAACCATAATTCATGTTCCCCTTTCAGAAATAAAAAAGGCGGCAAGGAGGGTCTATGGGTTTCCCCACAGACGACTTCCTTGTCGCCTTTTTTGTCTGTTTAAAGCCACGGGCTTTGTATGGGGGTATCTTACTCCTATCTTTTTGCAATGTCAATCACTTTTTCTTGCAAAATCTGTGTTTTGTACAATGTGATACCCATTGAAACCAGGGAATGGGAGGTAGCTTGTGCAGGATGACCCATCCTGTTTTTGCGTGGCCTTCAGCCCAGGGATGAAAGCTCCTGCCACAGCCCTACACTGAGGGTCACCCCCAGGGGCTCCGCCCGGGCCAGCAGCTTTTGGAGACAGGCCCGGTCCCGGCCCAGGCGGAAGAGAAACCCTTGGGGCGTTTCCCGGATGGTGTACCGGCAGCAAAGAGCCTCGTCGTAAAAGCCCTGCGGGAGGGGCTCCGCCGTCGGCGAGTAGATCGCGCCCGCCGGGGTCAGGGTCAGGTCCAGGCCGCAAAGGCCGGTATCCAGCCAGATTTCCCGTCCCTGCCAGGGGGCCAGATGGTCTTCCACCGTGCAGTCCACAGGCACCGGCGGAAGAAACAGAGGACCATTTTCCGGGGCGTACTCCGGCGGGGCGGCCACCGGGCAGGGAAGATGCCGGGCCAGAAAGGCGGCCAGGGCCTTTTGCGCGGCAATTCCCGGCCGCTCAAAGTCCAGCAGCAGCCCCCGGCAGGAGAAGCGGACAAGAATTTCTTGCAGCGTCTCCCCAATTTCCGGAATGGGCCGGTCTCCCGGCGGGATGCGGTCGTCCAAAATCAGCAGGGCCCCCGGGGGAAGACTTTGGGGCAGACCTGCAAGCCCCGACTCTGAAAAACAGCAGCCCAAATAGGCAAGGTCCGGGGGCGGGGGACCGGCGGAAAGCTCCTGCTCCGTCATGGCCAGATACTGTGTGATACCCATGGACAAATCCTCCTTTCCGTGGTATACTGGTAGAGCGTTCGGGGATCATGGGCCGGGTCAAACGGCATTTCTCCGTCAGTATATGATAAAGGAGAAACGAATATGTCTTTGTCCTTCCTGCCGGGGCTTATGACCGAGAAGCTGACAGACCTGACCCCGGAATTTTTGCGCAGCCGGGGCATCATGCTGCTGATGATGGATTTTGACAATACCATCGTCCCCTACACCACCGATGTGCCCACGGAAGAGATGCGGCGGTGGCTGGAGGCCATGAACGCCTCTCCGGTGAAGATCGCCATTGTCTCCAACAGCAAAAATGACCGGCTGATCCGCTTCTGCCGGGACTATCACCTGGACTATATCATGCGGGCCCACAAGCCCAGACCCCAGGGCCTGCTGGAATGTATGGAGCGCTTCGGCTTCACCCCGGAGCATTCCGCCATTGTGGGGGACCAGATCTTTACGGATACACTGGCCGGAAACCTGGCGGGGGTCACACCCATCCTGGTAAAGGCCATTGATAATCATACGATTTGGCTGAAAGCAAGGCATGTTTTAGAACTGCCCTTTATCTTTGCGGCCAGAAAAAGGAGAATCAAGCTATGAAAAACATTGAAAAATTCCTGTCCATTCTGGATGGCGAGGCAGATGGCTTGCTGCTGACCTCCCGCTACAGCCGTCATTACGGCGCGGAGTTCGACATTGCCGAGGGCATGGCCATCGTCACCAAGAAGGGCTGCCGCTATTTTACAGACAGCCGCTATATTGAGTCCGCCCAGGCGGGCATCCGGGGCTTTGAGGTGCTGGATGTGAACGCCGACCGGAACTACGCCAAGTGCCTCAACGATGCCATTGCGGACTTTGGGGTCACCACTCTGGGATATGAAGAGAAGTATCTCACCGTGGCGGAGTTTATGAACCTGGAAAAGAACCTGAACGCCAAGCTGGTTCCCATGAACGACCGCATCAACGGTTTCCGGGATGTGAAAGAGCCTTGGGAGCTGGATCTGCTGCGGAAAGCCCAGAAAATCGCCGACAAGGCCTTTGAGGAGGCCCTGCCCCGCATCCATGCCGGTATGACCGAGCTGGAAGCCCAGGCGGAGCTGATTTACGCCATGTACAAAAACGGTGCCCAGGGCCTGTCCTTTGACCCCATTGTGGTGTCCGGCCCCAATACCAGTATGCCCCACGGCGTGGCCGGTGACCGGGTGATCCGGGAGGGGGACTTTGTGACCATGGACTTTGGCGTTCTTTATCAGGGCTACTGCTCCGATACCACCCGGACCTTTGCCGTGGGCTACGCCACCGAGGAAATGAAGAAGGTCTACGATACCGTTCTGGAAGCCCAGAAGGCTGGTATAGCCATTACAAAGGCCGGTGTTACCGGTGCCCAGGTGGACGGTGCTGCCCGGAAAGTCATTACCGATGCCGGTTACGGTGAATACTTTGGTCACAGCTACGGCCACGGCGTGGGCCTGGAGATCCACGAAGGCCCCAATATGAGCTTCCGCTACCTCAAGGAGATCCCCGCCGGTGCGGTGACTTCCGCAGAGCCCGGCATTTATCTGCCCGGAAAGTTCGGCGTTCGTATTGAGGATGTGACAATTGTCACCGCCGATGGCTGCGAAGATATCACCAATCTCCCCAAAGATTTGCTGATCATCTAAAAAATTTACAAAACCCCCTTGCAAAATAACGTATTATAGGGTAAACTAGCATAGTTAAGGATATAGATTCTTGTATCCCCCCAAGGGAACATAAATTAGGAGGATAAACCAATGATTTCTGCAAGTGATTTTAGAAACGGCGTTACTTTTGAAATGGACGGAAAGGTGATGCAGGTCATCGAATTCCAGCACGTCAAGCCCGGCAAGGGCGCGGCTTTCGTCCGTGTAAAGATGAAAAACGTGATCACCGGCGGCGTGACCGAAACCAGCTTCAACCCCTCTGCCAAGTACCCCACCGCTTATATTGAGCGCAAGAAGATGGAGTACTCCTACAATGACGGCAACCTCTACTACTTCATGGACGGCGAGACCTACGAGCTGACCCCCATTGATGCCAGCGTTCTGGACGACTCCTTCAAGTTCGTCAAGGAGAACGACACCTGCACCATCATGAGCTACAAGGGCAACGTCTTTGGCGTGGAAGCTCCCAACTTTGCCGACCTGGTGGTCACCAAGACCGAGCCTGGCTTCGCCGGCAACACCGCTACAAACGTTACCAAGCCCGCCACTGTTGAGACCGGTGCTGAAATCAAGGTGCCTCTGTTCATCAACGAGGGCGATAAGATCCAGATCGACACCCGCACCGGCGAGTACCTGGGCCGTTCCAAGGCCTAAGGACAGCCGTCTTGGCTGAAAGGAGAACGAATATGACGATTTCTGAAAAATCCGCCTACCTGAAAGGACTCATGGACGGCCTGAAGCTGGACACCGAGACCAATGAGGGAAAGATGATCGCTGCCATCGTTGATTTGCTCGGCGACATGTCCAAGCGTATGGTGGACATTGAGGATACCACCATTGCCATCTCCGACGAGCTGGACGAGATCGAGGAGGACCTGGACGCCATTGAGGACTTCATCATGGATGAAGACGACGACTATGACGACTGGGACGATGACGACGACGACTACTACGATTTCTCGGATGACGAAGACGACGAAGACGATGACGATGACGAGGAAGAGCCTGAGGAGGGCTTTGACTTTGGCGACGAGGATAGCACCATCTATGAGGTAGAGTGCGCCTGCGGCAACATCATCGACTTTGACGAAGAAGTTCTGGAGTCCGGCAGCATTGTCTGCCCCAACTGCGGAGAGACCCTGGAATTCACCTTTGACGACGAGGATTCCGAGTAAGCATTCATCTTCACCGGCGGAAACTTCCGCCGGTGAAGATTTTGGTAAATTTTGCGGTTCCTGAGTAAAAAATGCTTGACAAGAGGCCCATGCCGTGGTATAATCCTACCCGTAGTGACGAGCGTCACTTGATTGAACGGGCCTTTAGCTCAGTTGGTCAGAGCCTCCGGCTCATAACCGGATAGTCCCGGGTTCGAGTCCCTGAAGGCCCACCATTAACGAAAGGTTTTCCTTTTTACATATAGGGGTATAGCTCAATTGGTAGAGCGGCGGTCTCCAAAACCGTAGGCTCAGGGTTCAAGTCCTTGTGCCCCTGCCAAGATCACCGAACAGATTTTGTTCGGTGATCTTCTTTTTTACCCTATTTTTAATTGCTTTTACCGTACCAGAAGTTCGGATTTCGCCCACCCGATTTTTCGCTGTTTCGTGTTTTCCCTTATTTTTTCCCTTATTGGGAAGAACTTGTTTCCCTTATGGATTCATAGAATCTCTGCATTCTTGTAGCACTGTCCCGCTTCGTTTTTTCTGTTACATGACTGTAAACGTCCAACGTAAAAGCTGCCGTGGCATGGCCTAGGTTGGTCTGCACAGTTTTGATGTCATTCCCTTTCTTCCGCTCCAACTTTTCCAGTTATTCTTTACTCATAGACAAGCTCCTTTCGCAATAATGGATAAAACAAAAGCGACCAACTTTTTGCAGTTGATCGCCTTTGGCTTAGTCATTATGTAGTTAAAATGGAATAATACTTTAGTTTAATTCGATGTGTTTCAGTCTATCATCCCATACTGTGACTCTGCAATACAATCCATCTGGATAGTTGAATAATGAATAAATCACAATTTGATCAGAATCAACAGATTCTCCATCCCCACCAGCCAAATTAGCTCTATACAAAGAACCGGTACCGATGAGAGCAAGTTTGTAGGTTAATACTTCTGACGATGTATCACCCGCATACTCTGCAATAGAATCCCGTTCATCACTTGTCATTTGATGGTTATAATAAATGTATCCGTCATAGAAGGCATAGCTATACAGCGAATCGTCACGGATTATCTTCGTAATAGTGCTTTCACCGTTCACCATTACGGAACTCAAACCAGTATCGCAAGCAAAGTACAATGTGTTACCATCTACAGACAGATAATTCGCCCCAGATGATTTGCAGAGTTCCTTAGTCTCTGCATTTTTTATACAATAAGAACGAATCACATCATCATTGTCCACATAATAAATATAACCATTGCAAAGAGTAAATGTGTCAACAGATTCAAGGAGTGCTGTATCATTTTCTCCTGTTAGCGTGCAAGTGTGAATTGTTGAGTCTTGAATATAATACAATGTTTCTTTGTAGACATCATAACGCCCCAAACTTTCTGAACTTGTTACGATAACCGATTTGCCAGAACCGTCCATGTTGATAACACCGATAGTATATTCATCATCGCCACTGGCTTTATAATAAATCTTACCATCTACCAAACGAATGCTATTGATATCGGAGTCATCAGAAATTAGTGTTTTGTTAACTCCCTTGTAATCTGTAGAATAAAGTGAGGTATCTTCATCATCCTCATTATACAGACCTATGATATACAGACGAGAACCATCATAAGCAAATTTCGCACCATTGTTGAAGTTTACTTCTTGGTAAAGATTGCTGTTCTTGCTACCAGAATTGTTTCCTAAAGCAATAAGAAGTGCTACAATGATTGCAATAGCAGCAACAATAGCAACTACAATAGTTTTTGAAAAATGTTTTTTCTTAGGTTGTATAACGTCCTGTTCAGATTTTGATGTGCTGGAAGCTCCCAAATCAGTGTGGTCTTTAATATCTGTGTTTTCTTCTGATATGCTTAACTGTGATGTGTCTTGAGCAATTCGCTTAATTTCAGTTCCGCATTTTTCGCAGAATTGAGCGTCATCATCTAAATATGCTCCGCAATTTTTACAAAACATACTGCTTCTCCTCTCTTGCTAGTAGTCAAAATCAAGAATGGATACAGAACATTCTTTTACAGACCAGTTCTTCTTTATGGACATTCTCCATGTACAACTTTCGCCTGGCGCAAGTCCTTCTGAGTCAACGGCATATGTCCAATCTGTGTCAAGTACTGTTCCAGATCTGTTCTTAAAGGCTCCTTTAATTTTCACGTAACTAACGGTTTGGTCGCTATTATTTGTTATAGTTCCTTCCGCAATGGTATAACTGCTAGTTGAAGATAACGTTACATTTGAAATCTTCAACTCATACGAATATACCTTTGGCGAATACGCTGATTCTGCACCATCGTCATAAAGTAGGTAATGCGAATAGCAATAATTGCTGAAGCTATATCTTTTGCTGTCGCAGTTCGTAACAGCACATTTATGATTATAGCAATAACTCATGCCAGAAACAGCTTTGTTTTTACACCCGCTTGCATCACATTTGCCTGAATTAAAAAGTAAAGCAACAATCAAACCAATAATTGCTACCGCAATTATTGTTATAACACGTTTATCTCTTAATATAGCGAATAACTGTTTAGATATGGATGTATTCTGATGTGATTGATTATCTGCTATCGGACTTTTTGCTCCAATGTATTTGCTACACTGAGGGCATTGCTCCACATCATCAGAGACTTGAGACCCGCAATACTTGCAAAATCTCATATCATCCCTCCTGCTTGAGAGAAATCACATCAATAGCAGCACCAATAGCAACAACTACCCACCCCAGTGTAACTTCGATAGAAGCGAGAATTTCTGAAATTGCAACAATGCCCCGATAAGTGTAGGTGTAGAAATCGCCGCCAAAAGATGTTGATGAAATACTCGTGCCTGCTGAGAAGATTCTAATAAATCCGATAATAATAAGGACTGTTCCAACAATTAGACCAATCTTTTTGCTCGAAATTTTGGCAATCTTAGATCCTTTTTCTACTTTGTGTTCTTCTCCGTTCGGAAAATTTGAAGATTCGATTTTTTCTACTTCCTGATTAGGTTCGAGATTTGCTCCACAAGAAGTACAGAATTTGGAGTGCTCCTCCAAAAGTGCGCCGCATTTAGGACAGTTCATAATTTTTCTCCTTCTTTTTCGAATTTGTGTATTATCCAAAAGGTGTACTTTTTTGCAAGCACTTTTGCAACTCCAAAGTGCGAAAAAATACAAATATCCACCATATTTTTCTTCATGGCACCTTGAAAAATGACAACATCAGATGTATAATAAACATTGTATAAGCAAAAGGACGAATTACAGAAAAGTACACCTTTCTGTAAAACTCGCCCTTTTACAATAACTTGGCATTTTCGTAAACCTCGGCACGGTAGCGAAAGGTCGAAAGTGGCATACCACATTCTTTAGCCGCCGCTGTGCCTGTGATCTCGCCTTGCTTCCAACGCTGGTAGGCGTTGTGGAAATTCTCAGGCAGCGGTTGGGGTGGTCTGCCAAATCGGATTCCTTTGGCTTTTGCCGCAGCAATACCCTCTGCCTGTCTTTGCCGGATATTGGTTCGCTCATTTTCTGCCACAAAGGACAGCACCTGCAACACGATGTCCGACAAAAATGTTCCCATCAAGTCTTTCCCTCGCCGTGTGTCCAACAGCGGCATATCCAGAACCACAATATCAATGCCTTTTTCCTTAGTCAGCAGCCTCCATTGTTGCTGGATTTCCTCATAGTTTCGCCCCAGACGATCAATGCTCTTGATATAGAGCAAATCGTCTTTTTTCATTTTTCGCAGTAGTTTCTTATATTGTGGACGGTTAAAGTCCTTGCCAGATTGCTTATCAAGATAAATATTTCGGTCAGCTACGCCGATTCCTTCTAACGCTATCAGCTGCCGATTTTCGTTCTGATCTCGGCTGCTGACACGAATATATCCATATACATTTGCCAATTTCATTCCTCCTTGCATTTTTTCTTAGGCATCACCGCCTTTCGCATTTATTGTAGCTCATAGCTGTGTCAAGGCTTTTGACGAACAGTTGCTATGCCATGTGCCTTACAGTGCGTCGTTGTAAGTGGTGATACCCCGAAAAAAAACGTATTGGAAATCAAGGCCGCCGTTGCAGAAGCAGTTTGTCGTGCGCCAGTAGACGACCTCATTGGAAGTCAGCAGGTATATGGCGGCGTAGTAGGCGGGTGTATTACGGCCCGGAACGTAGCCAAGCTGGGCAACCAGCATCCGTTCTGTCAGCGGAGACGTACTTGCCGATGATATATGCACTGACAGTGGCCACATTTACGTTGTACCGATTTGCCGGCAGAGGGGATCTGTGGTATAATGAAGAAAACGGTACAAAGGGGCGGTACATATGACGAAAGAGGCTTTCTTTCTTTGGGTGGAACGGGAATTTGGTGTGAAGCCGGACTATCCCTGGGAGGAGCGGAATGCGGTTTTGCGGCATGGGGACAGTCGGAAGTGGTTTGCTCTGGTGCTGGAAGTGGAGCGGTGCAAGTTGGGACTGGAAGGGCAGGGGAAGGTGGAGGTGCTGAATGTGAAGGGGGATCCCCGGATCATTGGGAGTCTGAAAGGGCAGCCTGGGTACTTTCCTGCCTACCATATGAACAAGGAGCAGTGGGTCAGCATTCTTCTGGACGGCCCGGTGGGGGAGGGGCAGATTCAGGAGCTGTTGCGCATGAGTTTCGACCTGACTCGGGGAAAGGCCAGGGTATCGCCGCCGAAACATTCATCTTTGTAATTTGAAAGGGTCTCCGACCGATGTGGCCGGAGGCTCTTTTTTTAATGAGGCGACTTGCAAAAATAGGTTCAAAAATGAAGTTTTCTTGGATGGGCAACGGAAATTTCTGATTGCAAAACGGCTGTTTCCTATTAGAAAACGGTTCGGTGATTTCTCACAAACGGGTGGGCCGAAAATTGTGAGTGCCTCCAAAGATGGCGTTGCATAATTGACAGCATTCGACAAAAATGCTATACTATTTCCAGATAAAGAAAGCTGTTCTCAAAGAGAGAACGGAGAGGAGGGGCTTTCATGGAATATGAAGAGGGTGTAAAAGTCAAATCCCTGGCAAAATCCTTGGAGCTTTTGTCCTGCTTTACCTCCCAGAAGCCGGTGCTTGGGGTCACGGAAATTGCGGAGCGGTTGGGTGTTACCAAATCCAATGTCCACAATATTCTCTCCACCTTTGTGGCCATGGGCTATCTGGACCGGCTGCCGGATGGGCGGTACCAGCTGGGGTTAAAGATGTTGGAGTTCGCGTTCATCATCAACCAGAATTTGGGCTACCCCAATGCGGTGTACGACATTATGGTAGACACCGCCGGAAAAACCGGAGAGATCGTCTATTTTGGTCTTCCCTATGGGGACCGGGTTTTGTATCTGTATGTGGCCCACCCGGTGGACCGGATGGGGGTGCTTCCTTACCGGGACATCCTGGGAGAAACGGCACCATTCTACTGCACCGGCATTGGCAAGGCCATCCTCGCCCACATGCCGGAGAGCGAATGGCCCCAGCGAATCAGCAAGGAACGCCGAAAATACCAGCCCGGCACCATCACCGATTACGATGCCATCATTGAGGAGCTGCGCACCACCCGCCAGCGGGGCTATGCCATTGACAACGGGGAACGGGAGCGGGATGTGCGCTGTGTGGGCGTCCCCATCTACAATGCCTTGGGGCAGCTGGTGGGGGGTATGAGTACCTCGGGACCCAGCATCACCATGACGGATGAAAAATTAGGAAACTGCGCCAGGATCCTACAGACCGCCGCTATTAAAATGCGGGATAGGATCTACCGGTAATCTATTGTTAGAAAGAGAACGTTCTCTTTTTATAAGACAGCGTCGCACAACTGCGGCGGCGGACTTTGGCGGTATACGCCGGATGCTTCTGCTAAATTGTGCGTTGGTGTCAAAAAATTTTTTTGGAGGAAGAATTTTATGAAACTGAGAAGAACCCTTGCTCTGTGCCTGAGCCTGATTCTCGCTCTGGGCATGCTGTCCGCCTGCGGCAGCAACACCGCAAACACTGCGACCACCGCAACCACCGCCGCCGCTGCCGATGCCCCCGCAGCCACGGAAGCTGCCGCTTCCGGTGATGTGGGCGAACCCGTCAATCTGATTTTCTCCATTGCCGCTGTTCCCACCGATGCCCACGGTGCGGCGCAGAAGGTCTTTAAGGAAAAGCTGGAAGAGATTTCCGGCGGCAACATGACCGTTGAGTGCTACGACTCCGGCACCCTGTATGGCCAGGACACCGAGACCGACGCCCTGATGAACGGTGACGTAGACATGATCTACTCCTCCGCTTCCTGGCTGACCGACGGCTCTCCCTGGGTCTCCATGTTCACTGCCGGTTATGTGTTCCAGAGCTACGACCACATGACCAAGGTCCTCAATGGCGACATCGGCAAGGAAGTCTTCCAGAAGATCGCTGACGAGCAGGGCATCCTGCCTCTGGGTGCGTTCTACCTGGGTACCCGTGAAATCTCCCTGTCTCAGGACAAGGCCATCAAGACCCCGGAAGATCTGAAGGGCATCAACCTGCGTATGCCCAACTCCGATGCTTGGGTGTTCCTGGGCAAGGCCATGGGTGCCAACCCCACCGCCATTGGCTTTAACGACCTGTATCTGGCTCTGCAGACCGGCACTGTAGACGGCCAGGATAACCCCCTGCCCACCGTCAAATCCGCCAAGTTCTACGAAGTCCAGAAGTCCATTTCTCTGACCAACCACCTGGTGGACTCCGTATGGCCCACCATGAACCTGAACACCTGGAACAAGCTCACCGACACCCAGAAGGGCTGGGTCATGGAAGCCATCGAGGCTGCCCGGGAAGCTTGCGACAACCAGAACCTGAAGACCGAAAGCGAAGTTCAGGACTTCCTGAAAGAGCAGGGCCTGACCATCTACGAGGCAGACGTTGCCGCTTTTGCTGACCACGTTCTGGATGCTTACCTGAACGATCCCATCTCTGACACCTGGGATAAGGACCTGCTGGAGCAGATCAAGGCTATGGCCTAATTTCGTACCAGATTGGGGAGATGGCAAAACATCTCCCCAATTCTTCTTCATACCCCCAAATCATTTTTAAGGAGGAAGGATCGTGAAGTTTCTGAAAAAACTGGAATTTGGCATCCGACAGGCCGTTGAGCTGTATATTCCCGCCGTCTGCTTTGTGGTTATGTTCTGCCTGTTCTGCTATCAGATCATTGTCCGCTATATCATTAGTAAATTCACAAACCTGGTGGTACCCTGGACCACCGAAGTGGAGCAGATGTGTTTCCTGTGGATCGCGCTGCTGGGTGCCTGCTATGTGCAGCGCAACAAGGGCCACGTGGTATTCACCATGGTCTATGACGCTCTGAAACTGAAAGGCAAGGCCATTATGGCCATGTGCAGCAACATCCTGGTGGCCTTTGCCATGGCCATTACCTTTGTACCCTCTTTCCGGTATATCTGGGGTCTGACCTCCAGAAATCAGGTCACATCCTTGCTGAAAATCCCCAAGACCCTGGTGTTCTTCCCCTATGTGATTTTCCTGTTCCTGATTTTCGCCTACAATGTTATGGATATTTACGAGGACATTATGGTATTGAAAGGGGACGAATACTATACCAAGAAGCTCCAGAGAGAGTCCATGTCCGAGGCCGATCTGGCCATTGAAACCATGAAGCAGCAGATGGCCGAAATGGAAGCTGCTGACAAAGCCAAGGAGGATTGAGCCATGGCTGGATACTTACCCCTGATCGTCTTTGTGGCGTTTTTTGTTCTGATGTTTATCATCCGTATGCCCATTCCCACCGGCATGATCGTGGCCTGTGCCATGTATTTCCTGGTTGACGGCCTGTGCAAGGGCTATGGATTTGGGGATATGGTCATGGGAAACGCGGGCCAGCTGCATTTGATCGCCCAAAAGACCATTGAAGCCATATTTACAAACGGTACCATTGTTGCCGTACCCCTGTTTATTTTTGCCGCGAACCTGATGAATTCCTCCACCGTGACGGACTATATTTTTGGCTTCTGTGACGGTCTGGTAGGCCGCTTCCGTGGCGGCATGGCCCATGTAAACGTGCTGTGTTCCCTGGTGTTCTCCGGCATGACCGGTTCCGCCATTGCCGATGCCACCGGTATCGGCACCATGGAGATCGAAGTGATGAAAAAGCAGGGTTATGACGATGACTTCTCCTGCGCCATCACCGCCGCCTCCGCCACCATCGGTCCCATTTTCCCGCCCTCCATTCCCATGGTGGTCTACGCCATGCTGACCGGCGCGTCCGTAGGTGCCCTGTTTATGGGCGGCATGGTACCCGGCATTCTGCTGGCTGTATTCCTGGGCATTTACATTGTCTTTATCGCCCACAAGCGCAATTACCCCCGGTCGGAGCCGGTGGCCATCAAGGCATACCTCAAGTTCCTGTTGAAAGCCATCTGGGCGTTGCTGACCCCCGTCATCCTGCTGGGCTGCATCTACTCCGGCATCACCACCCCCACCGAGGCCGGTGCCATTGCAGGACTGTATACCATTCTGGTTTCCGTGCTGATTTATAAGACCATGGGCTGGAAAGAGCTGAAAAAGGTCCTGTTCGATACCGTTAAGGGTACCGGCGGCGTGACCATTATGATCGGTGCCGCCTCTGCCATTTCTTTCATTTTCGCCAAAGAGGGCCTGGGCGTGACCATCGGCAATTGGCTGCTGAGCCTGTGCCACAGCCAGTGGACCTTCCTGCTGCTGACCAACGTTGTGGTGCTGATTCTGGGTATGTTTATCGATACCTCCGTCATTCAGCTGGTGATGATCCCCATTCTGTGGCCCGTGGCCCAGCAGCTGGGTATCAACGTCATCCACTTTGGCCTGGTGTTCACCTTTAATACCATGCTGGGCCTGTCCACCCCGCCTTTCGGTATGCTGCTGTTCATCACTTCCAGCACATCCGGCACCCCCTTGAAGAACGTCATCAAGGAGATCATGCCCATGATCGTTGTCATGCTGCTGGAGCTGCTGCTCATCACCTTTATTCCCAATGTGGTCCTGTTCCTGCCCAAGATGTTCGGCATGATGTAATGTCCGCTCCTTACCACCGGGCCGAAAAGGCCCGGTGGCGGGAACGTCAGATACAATTTTTTACCCACGAATCAAAAAGGAGAAATTATTATGGCATTTTCTATCAATCCCGGTATCTGGCCTGTGATGATCACCCCCTGGACCGAGGACAACAAGCCGGATTTCAAGGCCATCAAGGGCCTGGTTGACTGGTATGTGGAAAAGGGCTGCACCGGTATTTTTGCCGTTTGCCAGTCCAGTGAAATGGCTTACCTGACCCCTCAGGAGAAGCTGGACATTGCCAAGGCCACTGCTGACGCAGTAGATGGCCGGATCCAGGTGGTGGCCTCCGGCCATACCGCCGATGACAAGGCGACCCAGTTCAAGGAACTTGAGGACATGATGCAGATCAAGGGCATCGACGCGTATGTGCTGGTTTCCAACCGTCTGGACCAGAAAAACGAGGGCGAGGCTGTTTTTGAGGCCAACGCCCAGGAGATTTTTGACCGCTATCCCGAAATCGACTTTGGCATTTACGAGTGTCCCATGCCCTGGAAGCGTCTGGTGACCACGGAGTTCCTGCGCCACGCCGGAGAGCAGGGCCGCATGGTATTCCTGAAAGACACCTGCTGCGATTATGAGCTGGTGCGGGAGCGTCAGGCTGCCGTCAATGGCACCCCCTTGAAGATTTACAATGCCAACGCCCAGTCCTGGTTTGACAGCTGCTGCCACGGCGCGGCGGGCTACAGCGGCGTGATGGCAAACTTCCACCCGGATCTGTACAAGTGGGCCTTTGACCACAAGGATACGGACTATGAAAAGGCCCGTCTGGTAGCGGATTTCCTGACTGCTGCCGCCATGATTGAAATGCGGATCTATCCCTGCAACGCCAAGTATTATCAGCAGAAGTACGCCGTCCCCATGTCCACCTTTGCCCGCAGTGCGGACCGGGCCAAGCTGGATAAAAACGCCATGGGCGAGGTGGAGAGCCTGCGGCATCTGGAAGAATACGTTCGCCAGCAGATCGGCCTGAAATAACCGGAGGGAGGCATTTTTGATGCTGAGAAAACCCAAAATTCTGGTGGTTGGCAGCTTTATGATGGACCTGATCGCCTCCACCAGCCGCGCGCCCAAGGAGGGGGAGACCGTCATCGGTATGAGCTTCCGCACGGCCCCCGGCGGCAAGGGTGCCAACCAGGCAGTCCAGTGCGCCCGGTTGGGTGCGGATGTGACCATGGTTGGCCGGGTGGGCAACGATGCCTTTGGCACCATCCTGCAAAACGCCGTGAAGGATGCGGGCATTGATGTATCCCATGTGACCGTTGACCCCCAGGAGTCCTCCGGCGTGGGCCACATCACCCTGGAAGTGACGGAGCATAACGCCAAAAACCGGATCACCGTCTGCCCCGGTGCCAACTTCACCATGAAAGAAGAGCATATTGCCTGGCTCAAAGATGCCATCGGCCAATATGACATGGTGATCATGCAGTTGGAGCTGCCCATGGACATTGTAAAGACCGTGGCCCGTTGGGCCAAAGAGTCCGGTGTTCCCGTGATGCTGAACCCGGCTCCCGCGGCGGCACTGTCGGATGATCTGCTGTCCTGTGTCACCTATCTGTCCCCCAACGAGCATGAGGCGGCCCTGATGGCCGGCCATGAGATCGATGTGTCAGAGGGCATCAACATGGAGGATGTAAAAGCCGTGGCGGGCTGGTTTGAGGACCGGGGCGTCCGGAAGCTGATCATCACCATGGGTGAAAACGGCTCCGTTGTGGCGACCCGTGATTCCGTCAGCCATACCGACGTGGTGCGTATGCCCCATGTTGCCGATACCACCGCCGCCGGTGACTCCTTTGTGGCGGCGTTCTGCACCGGCCTGACGGCGGGATTGCCTGAACACCAGGCCCTGGCCTTTGCCAGCCACACCGCCGCCATTACGGTATCCCGTATGGGTGCCATTCCCAGCTTGCCCACCGTATCCGAGGTTCAGGCCTTGCTCCGGGAGCGGAGCTATGTCGGCTTTGACGCTGGGGAACTGGATGCCCTGAAATAACGCTTTGCAGCCCCGGCAGGGCCGGGGCTGCTTCTATCGGAAAGGAGAAATTTTATGCTGAAACCAGAAAGCAACCAGGCGGTAGAGAACTTTTTCTCCGCCGTAGACCGGGAATTCAATGCCTTTCTGCATGACCGGAACCCCCAGGAGTATCAGGCCGCCGCGGACCTGATTTTGGAGGCCCAGGCCCAGGGCGGGCGCATTCATGTTACCGGCATTGGCAAGTGCAGTCACGTGGCGACCTATGTGGCTTCTCTGATGTCCTCCACCGGCAACCCCGCCTATTATCTGCATGGCACCGAGGCGGTTCATGGCTCCTGCGGCCAGCTGGTGGCGGGGGATGTGGTTATTGCCATTTCCAATTCCGGAGAGACCGGAGAACTGAAATCCACCGTTCTGGCGGTGAAAAACAACGGCTGTAAGACCATCGGCGTTTCCGGCAATCCGGAGAGCTGGTTGGCCAAGAATACGGATGCCTTTCTTTTTGCCGGTGTCCATGCCGAGGGCGGCCCTCTGAACCGTGCACCCCGAAACTCTGTTTTGGCGGAGCTTTTGACGCTGCAAGCCCTTTCTGTGGCACTGCAAGCGGAAAAGGACTGGGACCCTGTTCGCTATGTCCGCTGCCATCCCGGCGGAGCCTTGGGCGCGCTGCGTGAGGGCGAAAAGTAAGGAGGAATAACAGATGCTTACCGGAAAACTGATTCATCCCCAGTTGATTTCCGCTCTATCCTACTGCGGCCACGGGGACAAGATTCTGATTGCTGACGGCAACTACCCCCTGGAGGGCAAAACCAATGGGGCAGAGCTGATCTACTTGGGCCTGACCCCTGGGCTGCCCCAGGTGACGGATGTGTTGGAGGCCATTCTCAGTGCTGCCAATGTGGAAAGTGCCGCCGTTATGGAGCCGGGGGACGGAACCACCCCGGAGATTTTTGGCACCTTTGAAAACATGCTCGGCGGCATGTCCCTCCAAAAGCTGGGCCGGTATGAATTCTATGATGCCTGCTGCGAGCCGACGGTCCGCATCGCCATTTCCACCGGCGAAAAGAGAACCTTTGCCAATATTCTCCTGACCGTAGGCGTAGCCTAACCCTAAGATGAAGAACCCCCACATGAAACATCGGCGTTTCATGTGGGGGAAAACTTTATTCCAGGGAAATCTTGTCGATCAGCTGTAGTTCTTCCTCTGTAAAGGGGGCGCAGGAGAGGGCTTTTACGTTGTCCAGGATTTGCTGGGGCTTGGAAGCACCAATCAGAACGCTGGTTACTTCCTTTTGCCGCAGCAGCCAGCCCAGGGACATCTGGGCGAGACTTTCCCCACGCTGGGCGGCCAGGTCGTTCAGGCGGCGAATTTGCTCCATCCGGTGGGGGGCCAGGGTGGCTTCTTTCAGGTATCGGCCATCGGTGCGGATGCGGCTGTCGGCGGGGATGCCGTTTAAGTACCGGTCCGTCAGCTGGCCCTGGGCCAGGGGGCTAAAGGTGATCAGGCCCTTGTGCAGTTCCCGGGCGGCATCTTTCAGGCCGTTTTGCTCAATGGTCCGGTCAAAAATGGAATACCGGTTCTGATTGATGACAAAGGGGCAGTTCAGTTCTTTCAAAATCGCCGCGGCCCGCCGGAGATTTTCTCCGTTGTAGTTGGAAAGACCGGCATAAATGGCCTTGCCCTGGTGTACGGCGGTGGCCAGGGCACCCATGGTTTCTTCCAGAGGGGTATCGGG
Organism: uncultured Oscillospiraceae bacterium; assembly: GCA_934593275.1. Lineage (GTDB taxonomy): Bacteria > Bacillota > Clostridia > Oscillospirales > Oscillospiraceae > Faecousia. The sequence continues at coordinate 16,964 of CAKTQE010000003.1, forward strand.
GTCCATCCGGTGGTGGTAGAAAATATCCACATATTCTAGACCCATGCGGCGTAGGCTCTGGTCCAGGCTGGAGAGCATGTGCTTCCGGCTGCCCCACTCCCCGTAGGGTCCATCCCACATCAGGTATCCTGCCTTGGTGGTGATCACCAGTTCGTCCCGGTAGACGCCCAAATCCTCTTTGAGAATCCGGCCAAAGTTCTTTTCCGCGCTGCCCGGTTGGGGGCCGTAGTTGTTGGCCAGGTCAAATTGGGTGATGCCCTGGTCAAAGGCGGTGAAGCACAGCTGCTTCATGTTTTCAAAATTGGCGGTGTCCCCAAAGTTGTGCCACAGGCCCAAGGATACTTTCGGCAGCATCAGGCCGCTGTTTCCGCAGCGGTTATATTCCATGGCGGTGTATCGGTCTTTGGATGCCATATACATGGTAAATCCCTCCCAAGGGTAAAGAAGTGAAACCAAAATCGGTTTTCTTGATTATACCACGGATGCACCCCTTTTTTCAATAAAAAACAGCAGCCCCCGGAAAAATCCGGAACGGGGCTGCTGTTTTGTGTTGGGGTCAGCCGCAATGCTGCCTTAAGGCAAAAAGGGGGCGCAGCAGAGGAAGAAGAAAAGGGAAGCTATGTTTCGTGGTTTTCTTTCCTTTTTCGTTTCCGGTTCTCCCGGCCCGTCAGCATGCACCCGGCCAAAAGTGCTGCGGCGGCTCCGGAAATCCGGTAAAGGCCGGTTCCCACCCCGCCGGTCTGGGGCAGCTCCCGGTAGTTCATGCGGTTGGTGACGGCAATGGAGCCTGTGGAGGTTTCTTTCGTGACCTGGATTGTTTGCCCTTGGTCATAGTTTACCACAAAGGGAATTCCGCTGACGGTGGCAGTCCCTCCCGGTTCGATGGGATTTCCCTTGTCGTCCAGTTCAAAGACGTAGTAGTTTGTGTTCAGGTCTACGTTTTTGAATTTGGCTTCACCGGTTGGCGTTCCAAAGGCGTAGGTCACAGAGGTTTTCTGTACCTGGTTCGTGCCATCGGCATCTGTATACAGCCCGAAATTGTACGTTCCGTTGAGGACTCCACCAAGGGCAGTGCCATCGGCTTTGGCGAATTTCTTTTCCACTGTGACCGCACCCTTGTGGTTGTAGGCGGGGTATGTGTAGGTGGAGGAATAGTGAATCGTTACGCCGAGTTCTGTATAGCTGGTGTAGTCAGGGTAGATATCCCCAACTTTTTTTGCAAATAGAATATATTTCTCTTTGCTATCCAGTACATAGCCCTTGGGTGCTGTGGTCTCCTGAACTTTATAGACCTTGTTATATTCCAGATGTGGTGCGCTTTCTCCAAAGGTCAGTGTACCGTCCTGGTCGGTCGTCTCTGTTTGTGGCGTGAAATCTGTTTTCTCAATCAGTTTGCCGGAAGTAGTATCCAACTCCATTTCCGTCAGCTTAAATTTTGCATCCGCAAGCTTTGTTTGTGTATTGTACTGATCCAGCTTGAGAATTTTGATTTTCGGGGTGGTATCGCCACCGGCGGTACCGCCCACACTGTAAGAGAACTTTTCATCCTTTACGGAACTGCCACCCGTTGTGGCATACCCCTCCCAGTGGGCGTTGTTGGTAACGGTGACGGTTTTCCCTGGGGGCGCGTTGACGGAGGCGGTGTAAGTAATGGTCAGGGGCTGGTTATCCGGTAGGTCGATGCGCAGCGTTTGCTTTCCATCAGCTGCCGTTTCCACAGAGGATGTCCAGGTGACAGCCGTTTCCGGGGAATTTTTATTCGTCACCTTAATGGATTCCGTGTCAATGGTCAGACCGGTTCCCAGTTCATCCACCAGGGTGATGGTATCGTTTTTGTCCCCGGGCATCAGGTCAATGCCGTTTTCGTTGACGGTAATGACGAAAGGATAGGTTGCACCGGAAAGACCGGTGGTTTCTCCCTTTTTCTTGCTCATCGTGGATACGGACAGCGTTACCGGGCTTCCATCCGTATCCAGCACCTGGCCATTAAGGGTAGAAAGCTTGACCTGATTGTTAAAGGTTCCTGTTTGCCCGCCCTGCAATACGTCCTTGTCCACCAACTTGCAGACGATTTGTAGTTCTACGGCGTACTGGTCCTCTTCGCCACCGGCTACCAGGTTGGAGACCTCCATGATGGCGGTTTGGCCCTTGACATAGTAATAATTCGTGTGCCGTCCGGTGTTGTTTCCCTCGGAAGGATTTGTTACTTCTTTCCAATCCGAACCATGGACGGAAATCTGGGTCATTTCTGAGTTCGGGTATCCGCTAAGTTTTTGCCCATACCAGTACATCCGGATATAGGCGATCTCCATCCCATCAGGAACGGTTTCCTCCACCTGGTAATTTCCGCTCAGTGTACCCGCATGGTTCAGATGGATCAGCCAGCCAACATATTCTCCCGGTTGATTCTTCAGCAAGGTAGCATCATAATCCGCCCGTTTCGTTGTGTTTTCACTGGTTGTGCGGATAATTTTGAGTTTAGACCCGTCAAAGGTGAACACATCCGCCAGTTCCTTAAAGATGGAGCCTTTGCCATAGATGGTCTGGCTGGCCGGGCTGCCCTCAACCCAGTTGCCGTCCTCAAAGGAATACTGGAACCTGTTCTGATAGGTGAATACATGCCGCTTCTCTGTGGGTAATTCTGTTGGCTGAGTTTTTACCAGGATATAGAGGGACTGGTTGCCAAGCTCTATACGCTCTTTGAGTGTCACGGTGCTGTTATTTGTGACGGTGTATTTTGTAGCATCTACCGGGGCCAGCTGTTTTTCCATCACATCGGAAAGGGTGGTGCAGTCCGTAAAGCTTAAATCATTAGGCCCTGTATACACCCCAACCAGAGAGCCGTCAGTCAGGCCGTGGCCCTTGAGACCATCCCCGGTGCCGGGGATGTCCTGGATGTCAAAGCCCTCCGGCAGCGCGGTTCCGCTGACCTGAATGACCCAGTAGAGGAAGCCCTGGGTGTCCTGGGCCGTGGGGGCCTCGTAGAATAGGGCCTGTTTTGTGGCACCGAAGCTGCTGTCTTTGGAGACGGTTGCTTCTGCTTTGGAACTGATACTGATATTTTGATATTTCTTACCATGATAAACGACATCACCGCTGAGCGTAAAGGTATTCTCCACCTTAATAGAGCCGGTAGAAACAGACTTTGCATAGTAGGTCAGACGGTAGGCACGATTGGTCTCCTGAGAAAAGCGGCTGGGAGTGAAAGAGAATTCCTGCTTCCCGTCTATTTTGACCCAGAATGTTTCGGTTGGTTTTTGGGTATTGAACCAGCTCAAGGCATCGGTGTCACTTGCGTTGGATTTGGGCTGGTTGGTGCCACTTGCGCCGGAACCGGGCTTGGGGGTGTTAATTTTGTAAGCATCCACCCGCACATAACCCACAAATTGCATAAGGGTACTGTCCAGTCTATCCGTCAGCGTGGCACCGGACACATCCCAGTCCCCGGCCTCGTTGACCAATACCTGGTATTGCTGACTGCCTTTGGGAACGGTGAAGCTGGTTGGGTTAGTTCCATCCGCGCTATCATAGACCGTTCCGGGAGTCATTTGAATAGTCCTATCTTCCGCTACCGGCGATCCTGCAATCTTCCGAGTCCAGGCTTTGCGGTCGATTGTTTTCTCGACAAACCACCGTTGCCCATCCATTATTATTGGTTTTTGGTTTTCATCAACCCAATAGATTTGTACTCTGTTTTTAATGATTTCGGGATTATTCCCCGCCACAGTGAAGAATCCCGGCTCTACCACAACGGTGTAAACCAGAGTGCGACTCTCGTTGGGTTGGAGCGGGCCGACATGGTATTCAAAGGCACCGTTGGGTTTGCCATCGGCAATCTTATTGTCGTTGAACGTTAATTGTCCGGATGGTGCTGCTGTGTATAGCTCACCAAGATCCGTTCCATTACGTTTATCACCCTGGTAAAGCTTAAAACTATCTGTTTTGTAGTAAATGTGCTTTCGGAGTTCTTGACTTGTGCAGATACCATCGCCAAGCACCGAATTATCCAGGGAATCCTTGATCAATACATCCCTCAGAGGATAGTAGCCATCACCTGCTGTTACCCACACATAGTAGGTGATTTCCAAATCGCCGCTCTCTGTTGTTACGATGTCACCCAAAACGCCCTTTTCTAGAGTGGCTGTTCTTTCTGGATTAAAGTTTGCGGTAGAATTGCTCCGTTCATACTCCTTGGAATAAACCGTGGCGGTATTCTGAATATTCTCCTTTGGCTGGCCGCCGGTATAGCCCTCCTTTAACTTGACCTTATAGGTAAGGGTTTTTGTTGTATTGGGGGCCATATCGCCAATCGTCCAGGTCGTGGTTTTATTCGTATTATTGGTTGCGACAGTAATCCCGTTTTCGTCCGTCACGACATAGGAATCCACCCACTTTTTTCCATCCCCAAAAGTATCTTTAACCGTTACCTCCGGACAGCCGTCTTTCTTCGTAGTGACTGTAATTTTGTATTCCAGGTAGTCGTTCCCGTCTTCGTCTTGGGTGACTTTCGGCTCGACTGTTTTTGTAATAGTAACATCACCATACTGGGCAAGCAAATCCCCTTTAAAGTTTACGGTAAAACTAACATCACCGATTTGGATGATTTTGTTTCCACCACCGGGAATCTCAGTCAAATTCACCATGGCCTGTACATAGAAATCGCCGCCAATGACATGTTTATCATTAGCCTGTTGCTGCCTTAGCCATTCTTCCTTAAATGTGACCGTTGCGGTCTGCCCGGACGCAACAATGGTGCCAATGACGTTGTTGTCCCTATCGTGAATATAGCCATTGTCATGGGCATCCCGAAAATAATCCGGCAGGGTATAGCTCAGCTGCCTTCCGGCATTCAAAAGGGCAGCAATCGGCACTCCCTCATATTTGACAGTCAGCTTAAACTCCGCATTACCAGGGATGTCCGTTGCGTCTTGATCCTGTGTATTCTTCCAAGTTCCATCAGAGGTTTTATATTTCAGCGTGGTTCCATCTGCTTGTATGAACCGATCAACAACCACCGGCCCGGTACTCCCGTCCCGGTCCTCCAATACGGCCTCGTCCTCCTCCAGCGTCAGGGGCATGATGCCGTAGGGGTCAACCGCGGCGTAGGCCTGGCCCAGTACCGGCAGACCGGAGGGGGTGGATTCAGGCAGGGGCGTCTCCGGGTTCCGGGATTCTTCCGTGGGTTCCGTTTCCTGGGTTTCCTCGGTGGCTTCCGTGGCTTCCGTCTCCTGGGTTTCTTCCGTAGCGTCCCGGGCGGGGGTGCAGCGGTCGTCATGGGTGTGTTCTTCCAGCGGGCAGACAAGCTGCCACTGGCCGTAGCACTGTGGCCCGTGTTCGTGGGTTTCGTCGGCACAGGTCAATTCATCTGTGTCCACCGGGATTTCCTGGGTCACGAAGCATTCTTCCCCGTGCTGGTGATGCAAAACTTGCAGCATCCCGCAGACCTGTTGGCCGTTCTCGTCATAGCAGTTGCCGGTGTGCCGGTGGAGAATGATTTCCGGCTTCCGGCAGACCAGCACCGGGGTCTCCTCCTGGGTGCAGGCAAGCTCCTGTTCCCAGGCGTAGCATTCTTCTCCATGGGTGTGGTCGCCCTCTTCTCCGCAGGTCTGCTCCCGGTCAACCCGGTAGCATTCTTTCCCGTGGGTGTGGTCGGGGCTTTCCTCCTGGCCGCAGACCGTCTCCTGGGTCTCGGCCCAGCAGCTTTCCGTATGTACATGCTTGTGGCAAATCAGGGGGCCTTGTACCTGGGTGTAGCAGTCCGCCCCATGGCTGTGGCCGGGGGCATAGCAGCCCTCGTCATGGCTGTGGGCCTTGATTTCCGGCAGGGTGCAGCGCAGATTCCCGGAGCCGTCATAGCAGCATTCCTCATGGACGTGTACCAGAAAATCGGCATAGCCGCAGACCAGATTGTGATGTTCGTCATAGCAGCTGTCTGTGTGCTGATGGATTTGGGCAGCGCAGGAGAGAGTGGTCTCCTGCCGCGCCGTTACCTGGGTGTAGCATTCCGGGCCATGGGTATGCTCCGGGATGGGGCAGCCCTTTTCCAGGGTGATGGCCGGGAGGATCAGGGCATAGGTGGTGCAAAATACCACCAGGGCGCAAAGAGCCGTGGCGATTTTTTGCCACCGTTTCCGGTTTTGCCGCTTTTTCATTGTTTCTTCCAAGTCCAGCCAAGGCTCTTGTGTCATTCCCGTTCACCTCCTAGTGCAGTGTCCCCAGGTCCGCCAGAGGCCAGACCCGAAACACGATTTTTCCCACGATTTGCTCCTGGGATACGCAGCCGATTTCTTTATGCCGGGAGTCCACCGAGGTGGACCGATGGTCGCCCATGCAGAAGTACCGGTTATCCGGCACCTGATAGGGCAAATCAATATTGGCATCGCCAAAGGCTTTTTCCGTCAGATAAGGCTCAGCCAGCCGCCGCCCGTCAATGGAGACGTTGCCCTCCTCGTCAATATCCACCGTCTCCCCAGGGCCGGCGATGACCCGCTTTACAAGGATTTTATTGCCGATGTAAAACGCCACCAGATCTCCCTGGTGAAAATCCGCCCCCTTTAGGGATACCACAATATCCCCCTCGTTTAAGGTCGGGGTCATGGAAGCACCGTAAATTTGCAGCACCGGCATCCAGACCGTGGCAACCAATACCGCCACCGCCGCCACCACCACCAGGGAATAGACGGTGCTGCGCAAAACGCTGCGGTAACGGGACCGGTAATGAATCCGGTTCCGCTCTGCCTCGATTTGTTCCAGAGAGGGGATCTCCGGTGGTAATTCCGTTCGTCTCATGGTTTCGTCCTTTCGTTTCTTCCCGGTAAACAGCAGCCCCCATGGCTCCCACAGGGTACAATGGGGCTATTTTTTCTTATGGTATCATATTGGTTACAATTTTGCAACTATTTTTCAGCACTTTCCCCATAGTTTTTTTATGGACCAACCCTGCGTATCGGTAAAAATACAAAGAAAAAATAAATATGGATAAAAATGGAAAAAGAGGGGCTGTAAAAATAACCAGCGGTTTCTTTTGGACAGGTAGATCTATGAGCTTTCGGCCAGTAAAGGAATCTGATTGCAAACCGTCTCTTTTTGGGGCGGTAATCTCTATTACGCAATGGATGCACCGGTTTTATGACGTTTCTCGTAACTATTGACAAAATCACCAAATGCCAACCCTGGAATTTGTATGCAATTTGACGAAATCGGCGTTGAAAAAAATGGAAACTTATAGTATGATATTGATAAAAAGAGAGCGAAAGGAGGAAAGAAGCGTTTCTATGAGCAAAGCCATCATTACTGTCGCAGGAAAGGGCGGTGTCGGTAAGACATCCATTTCTGCGGCAATTGTTCGTCAATTGGTAAAAGCCCATCCGGAGGACCGGATTCTGGCCATTGACGCCGACCCTGCCGTGGGTCTTGCCACGGCCCTGGGGGTGGAGGTGGGAACCACGGTGGACGATATCCGGAAAGCCATCACCCAGGCCGGGCAGGAGGAACGGGACAAGCGTCGGGCCAAGGCCATGCTGGGGGAGGTCAAATTCCGGCTGTTTGATGCCATGGTGGAGACCAACGGATTTGCCTTTATCGCCGTAGGCCGCCCGGAGGCTGCGGGCTGCTACTGCGGGATCAACGCCTACCTCAAAGAGGTCATCAGCATGATGAGCGAGGAGTTTGATTACGTGGTGATCGACGGGGAAGCCGGTATTGAGCAGGTCAACCGCCGGGTCATGGAAAAGGTGAGCCATATGCTCCTGGTCAGCGACCCCAGCAAAAAGGGGACCACGGTGATCAAAACCATCAAAAAGGTGGCCGATGAACTGGTGATGTATGAGAAAATCGGGGTCATCATCAATCGGCTGGGGGAAGAAAGCCAGAAGCAGTATATTGATACGGGAGACCTACCCATCCTTGCCTACATCCCGGAGGACAAGGCCCTACAGATGGCGGATATAAAGGGCGAAAGCGTTCTGAATTTGCCGGATGATTCCCATTTGGTGGGCGGTGTCCAACAGGCGTTGGAACAAATCGGTATTTTGAGGAAACTCTGAAAAATCGTCTGGGGCTGGACAGCGGCTCTTGCCGATCGAATCAGAGCTTCCTTATCATTTTGAAAGAGGTGAAACGGTGAAAGACTTAAAACATTTGTATTACTTTGAGAACCTGCTGCAGGATGCCAACAATGCCCTGGTGCGGCAGGCGCAGGAAGAGGGGGGCCTGGCCATAGGCTACACCTGCTTCCACATGCCGGAGGTTCTGCTGAACCTGGGCAAGTGCTTCTCCGTAAGATTGCGCGCCCCCAACACCGGCTCTATGGAGGTTGCCACCTACTATATGTGCAACGGTAGCTGTGAGTACAGTCGTGCGCTGCTGGAACGGGCGTTGGAGGGAAACTACCGGTTCCTGGATGCCATGGCCGGTGTAGACCTGTGCGAGGCCATGAACCGCTGCATGGAGAACATGGAGCTATTGCAGATCCAAGACCCGGAGAAGAAGAACTTCTTCTGGACCAATACGGACGTGGCCTATTCCGATGACGAGGCCAGCGTCAAGCACACGGTGGAGCAGCTTCGCCGGAAGCTGTTAAAGCCCCTCCACGACAACTACGGTGTGGATGTATCGGACGATGCCCTCCGGGCGGCGGTGGCAGAGCATAACGAGATTTGCCGCCTGATCACCCAGATCGGGGAGTACCGGAAGCTGGATAACCCCACCATTACGGGGTATGAATTCCATGTTCTGACCCTGGCCACCTATGTCTGCCCCAAATACCTGATTATTGACAAGCTCCGGGAGACCCTGGAGGAACTGAAAACCAGAGAGCCGGACAAGAAGCCCAAGCACCGCATCCGTGTAGTGGTGGTTGGCTCTGAAATCGATGACCCGGAGCTGATTTCTCTGATGGAAGAAAACGGTGCCATGGTGGTGGCGGACCGGTTCTGCTATGGCAGCATTCCCGGCAGACAGGAGATCATTCTCAATGACGAGGAAGATGTGCTGACCCAGATTTGCCGCCGGTACCTACAGGATACCGAGTGTCCCCGGCACTGCTCCCCCCACAAGGTCCAGTACCGCTATGACCATGTGGCGAAGCTTGTAAAGGACTACAAGGCCGATGGCGTGATTTACGAGCAGATGAAGTTCTGCACCTATTGGAGCTATGAGCGGACACTGGCCTCCCATGTGATGGCCGATGAGTACGGCATTCCCACCCTCTCCATTGACCGCCCCTACCGCAGCGGCAGCAGCGGCCAGCTCCGGACCCGTATCCAGGCCTTTGTGGAGAACGTGGAAATCAAGAAAATCAAGGCCCGCCGGGCCGAAAAAGCCCAGGAGGTGCAATAAAGATGGCATACAACCCCAAAACAGGTAAGGGCCTGGGCAACCTCTACCGGGCCGACAGCAGAGCCATGACCCACCGGGAATGGAAAGGCTTCAAGGACACCATGTATGATTTTGGCCGCTGGCTCAAGTGCTACGGTTTTATTGCCGTGACCCTGGGCGGCCATCCCATTCTGATGGTCAAGGCCATGAAGCGGTATCGCTGGATGCTCTCTTACCTCACCGCCGCCAACATGATCGACCGGCACACCATTGGACTGCGGGGCAAGGAACTGCGCTACGTCCATGAGGAGCTGTTTGCCCTGGTCCATAACGCCACCATCAACGTCAAGAAAATCATTGAGCGGGACGAGCATCTGCGGCCAAACAGCAAAAAGGCCAAGGCCCTGCGGGATAACACCGTCATGTTTGACGAAATGACCCCCTCCAACATCATGTGGGGTTTCCCAACTCTGGACTGGATGGACATTGCCATGATGACCATCGGTATGCCCGGAGAGGTGGACCAGCAGGCCAACATCTATTACATTGACCGCATTGAGGAGTTCGGCATGGCCGCCGACGTTTGTCCTCTGCCGGCGGCAGAGTGCGGCTGCGCCGTGGTCAATGACTATCCCATTCTGGGCAAGACCTACATCACCAGCACCATGCCCTGTGACGGCTCCATCGGCCAGACCACCTTTATGGGCCGGTACTTTCGGAATCTGCCCATCTATCAGATCACGCCCCCTCAGCGGTTCAATGAGCCGGAGGTCCAGGAGTTTGCGGTACACAATCTGAAAGGCTGCATCAAGTTCATTGAGGACAACTACGGGGTCCAGTGGGACTGGGATGCTTTCTGGAAAAATGCCCAGGAATACAACAAGTCCACCCAGGCGGTCATCGACAAGTGGGACATCAACTGCACCGATTATCCCCAGGTCTGCGGCGCGGCCCTGTCTCTGACCCGGGAGTATGAATTCCAGGGTGCGGGCTGCATGGACCCCTACCTCTACAAAGCCCAGCTGAAAACCACGGAAATGGCCAAGAAGGGCTATGAGGAGGACGCGGCCAAGGGCGTCAAGAACTATCGCCACCGTGCCATCGTCTGGGCCTGCCCCGCCCACTATTACACCAACTTCACCTACTGGGCAGACCACTGCTGGGGCGTCAAGACCCTGGTGGACATGGAGTGTATGCTTTCTTACCATATGTATCACATCGGGGATGAGGAACAGGCCATGATCGATATGGCCAGCAGCTACGAGCGGATGATGATGCGCTCCCACACCAACGGCGGCTATGTCAATTCCCTGGACGAGCTGTGGAAGATGGTGAAGAAGTTCAACGCGGATATGGTCATTATGTATGACCACGTTTCCTGCAAGAACGTGGGCTGCCTCCACGGACTCTACGAGGACCAGGCCAGAGAACACGGTGTCCATATGGTTTGGGTCCCCCACGACCTGATGGATCCCCGTACCGTTTCCCGTGTGGCCATGCGTGACGCGTTCAACAAATACATGACCAACGTCTTCCGGGAAGAGCCGCTGGATCCCACCTTTGTGGACTACGAAGACCCCCTGACCTGGTAACGACTAAAGATTGAATTCAGAAAGGAATTGAGTATGAAATATTTCGGCGGATGCGATGTAGGCTCCACCTATACCAAATGCGTCATCATTGACGAAACCGGTAAAATGGTTGCCAATACCACCATTCGAAGCAAAATCAACGCGGAAATCAGTGCCAAAGATGCCCTGACCCAGACCATCGCCCAGGTGGCGGACCTGCATGACATCGGAGACCTTACATACCTGGTGGGTACCGGCTATGGCCGGAACAAGGTACCCCAGGCAGATGAAAATATCTCGGAAATCTCCTGTCACGCCATGGGCGTCCACGTGACCAATCCCGACGTCAAGGCCATTATCGATATCGGTGGCCAGGACGTAAAGGGTATTGCCATTGACGCGGACGGCACGGTTCAGACCTTTGCCATGAACGACAAATGCGCAGCCGGTACCGGACGTTTCTTCGAGGCCATGGCCAACGCCTTTGAGTGCAGCTTGGAGGAGTTCTCCAACCTGTCCCTGACGGCGAAAAACGTGATCCCCATTACCGCCCAGTGTACGGTTTTTGCCGAGTCTGAGGTCATTACCCTGGTAGGCGAGGGCAAGCCCCGTGACGAAATCGCCGCAGGCATCCAGCAGGCCGTGGCAAAGCGTTGCTTCGTCATGGCTAAAAAGGCCGGTGCCAAGGACCAGATCACCCTGACCGGCGGCTGCGCCAAGAATACGGGCCTCAAGAGAGCCATTGAAAAGGTGCTACGTATCCAGGTGGTGGAGCTTTCTACGGATCCTCAGCTGATGGGTGCTTTGGGTGCCGCGGAATACGCCCGCCAGAAGGGCCTGGACCAGGAATAAGGAGGCAGCTATGGCTTGGTATTGGATCGTGGCAATTGTAATTGTCGCTTTGTTTGCCCTGCTGTTTGTGGTGTATATGACCAATGCGGATTTGAAGCTGGTGGAAAAAATCTATGACGCAATGATCAAATACCACGACCAGCAGCATATTGAGACGAAACTGTAATGACTATTTTTGACGAACTGATTCAAAAAACCTACGACCTTCTTCCCCAGGGCGGCAAGCATACCACCGCCCTGCCGGATCCTGCATCCCACCAGGGAAAACGCAGCGAGCTGATTTTGGGCAAGGAAACGGCCTTTGAGCTGGGGGGCGGCAACGCCCCCTGCACCTCCTGCATCATGTACACCGAAAATGAAGACCTGGTACCCCGGGATGAGGTGGTGGTCTATGGGCCGGATTTGACCCAATTGAAAGCGGACTGCGCCTTTGCAAGAATCGCCCTCATCCGGACGGATTACATCGAAGCCCAGGGAGAGCAGGGGGCCTACGGGATTCTGGAAAACATCGGCCTGAGAAAATACGATGTTTTCCCCAAGGGCTACATGGTCAGGACCTCCGCTTTGAGCAACCGGGAGCAGATCCGGGTGTCCAAAACAGCGGTAAAAGAAAAACTTACTTTCGCTCACGTGGGCAGTATTTATATTTCCGAGTTCCACAAAAACGAACACGTCCAGGCGGTGAAGATGATTTTCGTGACCCTGCCGGATTTTGACTACCGGAAGCTGGACCATCTGGGAACCCTTTCTCTGGAAGTGTTCAGGGCCTTGAACCATATGCTGACAGACCTGAAAATGGACTGCAAGGCCTGTGAGTGGAAAATTGTCTGCGATGAGGTGGAGGGCATGAAGACCCTGCACCAGGAGCGGCTTAGCAAGGAGCAAAAGAATAAACAGGAGGAATTATCTTGAGTAATTTTAGGGTAGACCCTGAAATCCAGGAACTTTGCGACAGCTTTGGCAACTGGTTTCAGGATGGGTGCAAAAATCAGGCGGGCAACGCCGCCAAGATGACCAGGGAGCTTTACCCCTATACGTCCATCTTCTCTCCCATCCGGGTGAACCGCCTGACCATCAAAAACCGTGTGGTCATGGCCCCTATGGGAAACCTGATGATGGCCGAGGAGCATGGCCGCCCCAATGAAAAAATGATCCAGTATTTCCTGGCCCGGGCCAAGGGCGGCGTGGGTCTGCTGACCTCCGGCCTGGTACCTATCAGTGACGGCATTGATAACACGGTGCAGGAGCCGGATAAGAAAGTCATGATGCCCCGGATCAGTCCCGCCCGTACCCTGATGTCCGGTTGGAGAGACCTGGCCCAGGGCTGCCATGCCTACGGCTCCCGGTTCTTCATTCAGCTGACTCCGGGTCTGGGCCGTGTCGGTCCCCCCACTTGCCTGGTACAGCAGCATAAGTTCCCGGTGTCCGCTTCATTTAATCCCAACTTCTACATTCCGGAAGTACCCTGTATGCGGCTGACGGACCACAGCCTGAACAAAATCATCAAAAATGCCGGTCAGGCTGCCGCCGATGCAAAGGAATGCCTGATTGACGGCGTGTACCTCCACGGCCACGAGGGCTATCTTCTGGAGCAGATGACCAACAAGGCATTCAACCACCGGAAGATGGGCAAATTCGCGGACTGGCAGCGGTTCGGCATTGACATGGTCAAGGAAATCCGGAACCGTGTGGGACCTAACTATCCCATTATGTACCGCATTGATTTGTCCCTGGCTCTGAACGAGACCTACGGCGAGAGCGGTATGGACCGGGTAAACTCCCTGAAAAAGTTCAAGAATGGCCGCAATATTGCGGAGACCCTGAATTATATGGAGAACCTGGTGAAAGCCGGTGTGGACCTGTTTGACGTGGATATCGGCTGCTATGACAACTGGTGGCTGCCCCATCCCCCCGCGGGGATGCCTGCGGGCTGCTTCCTGGATGTGTCCAAAATCGTCAAGGACCACTTTGAAAAGAACAAGATTTTGTCCAATGCCGGTATTCCCGTGCCTGTGGTGGCGGTGGGCAAGCTGGGCTACCCCGATGTTTCCGAGCGGGCCATCCGGGAGGGCATGTGCGATATGGTTATGCTGGGCCGTCCGCTGCTGGCAGACCCTGAGTGGTGCAACAAAGCCTATGCCGGTGACGTAGACAAGATTTGCCCCTGCATCGGCTGCCAGGAGGGCTGTGTCAACGAGTTTGTGGAGGGTGGCCACATCCAGTGCGCCGTCAACGCCAGAACCGGCTTTGAAGAAATCATTCCGGAAATCCCGCCCAGAGCGGAGAAGCCCAAGAAAATCGGCGTGGTAGGCGGCGGCCCTGCCGGTATCGTCTTTGCGGTGAATGCCGCCAAGCGGGGCCATACTGTGGAACTGTTGGAGCGGAGTGACCGGCTGGGTGGCCGTGTGGTTCCCGGCAGCGTTCCGGCCATCAAGTTTGATTTCGCCAACTATCTGGAATGGCTCCATAACCAGGTGAAAGAGGCGGAAGCAAACTACAATTTCACCCTGAAAATGAATACGCCTGTGGACAAGGACTATCTGGCAGCCCAGAAATACGATACCATCGTCTTTGCCATGGGTACCAAGAACGCGTTCCCGCCCATCCCCGGCATTGACAAGGTGAAGACCGTCCAGGCGGTAGACCTGCTGGTACATCCGGAACTGATGGATGGGGCCAAGAAAGTGGTGGTCTGCGGCGGCGGCGTTGTGGGCTGCGAAACGGCCTACTGGCTGAGCTATGAACACGGCAAGGACGTGAAGGTCATCGAAATGATGAAGAACTTCATGGAAGGTGTCTGCACCGCCAACCGGGGCCATCTGCTGCACTATATGGAGGGCAGGGTAGAGCTGATCAACTGCGCCCGGGTCACCTCCTTTGAGCCGGGGAAGGTCCATTATAACCGCAACGTCTCCAAGGGCGTTCCCAACCCCTACAATACCTGGCAGCCCCTGCTGCCACCCAACATTCCCAATCCCATGGAAAAGAAGTTGGGAACGGAGACCCAGGACTTTACGGCTGAGGCCGACCTGATCGTTCTGGCCATGGGTGGCCGTCCGGATGACGCGTTGTATGTGGAGGCCCTGCGGGGCAACCTGGCACCGGAGATCTGCAACATCGGTGACAGCTTCGCCGGTGGCAGAGTTCTGGAAGCCAACCGCGCGGCTTTCCGTCTGGCACAGCGTATCTGATTCTTTTAGACAGGTTCAAAAAAAGGAAGCCACATCGGTTCAACAGGGCTGATGTGGCTTCTTTGCGGTGGACGCCGGAAATTCCAAAAACGAATTTGTGAAAAAAGTGTTGACAAACGGAGAACCCCGTTGTATAATACCCAAGCTGTCAGCGAGACAGCGCATCGCAAAGATGCCTCTGTAGCTCAGTAGGTAGAGCAGCGGACTGAAAATCCGCGTGTCGTTGGTTCGATTCCGACCGGAGGCACCATATTACCTGAAATTTTTCAGGTAATAGATGCGGGTGTAGCTCATCCGGTAGAGCGCCACCTTGCCAAGGTGGAGGTAGCGAGTTCGAGCCTCGTCACCCGCTCCAAACATGAGAGATCTGCGAAAGCGGGTCTCTTTTTTTGTTGGCATGATGAAATCTGAAATCCGCCTCCCAAAAAAAACGGGAAGCCCAGGCTCCGCTTTTGGCGAAACCGGGCTTCCCTGGTTCTGTAAATATTCGATTCCGGAAAAAACCTGATGGAGACCGCTACGGGGATTTTCACATCTGGAAAATGTTTCCCAGAACCGCGCCGCCCTGGTCATCTTCTTTGGGCTTTAGTTCCCCATAGGCCAGGGCATAGGTCACATTCAGCTTGTTATACAGCCGATAATACAGAAAAAAGTTGGCGGCCAGGGAGAGCAGGGCAAAGAGGTAGAAAGATACATTGCTGCTCAGGGGCAGGGTAATGCCCGCAAAGGACAGCAGCCAGTCCCCATAGGCCAGGGCGTTGGCCAAAAACAGCAGCACATAGTACCACCAGAAGCTTAAATCCAGCCGGAACAGCCCAAAGCGGCTGCCCCGCATCATCTGGCGGCTTTCCCGCAGGGCATACAACGCACCAGCCTCCGGGTGATCCAGAAGCACAAAGTCCGCCATCCGGTAGCGGTACACAATGGGCAGCACAAAGGCCAGGAACACCACTAGGAAAATCCCCAGAATGGGCAGCATCAGCCAGGACAGCTGGTCTAATGCGGCGGCATCAATTTGAATGGTGCCGCTGCCGCCCAAAAGACTGCCGCCTGAGAGATAAGGCTCCAGCATTTGGGTGAAGCTGTCAGAAAGAGGCGACAGGAGGAACACCATAATGGACAGGTAAAAGGCGGCCATGCTGGCCCCCAGAATGATGCATCCCTGCAATAGCTTCATTCGAACCAGCGGCCAGAACCGCTCAAAGCCGGTCCGCAGAGCATTCCGGGAGGCGTACTGCCCCCGGCTGATCCGGAGCATCCCCCCTGCGTAGCCAAAGCCCAGGCAAAGGGTGAGGATGCTGCACACCACCGGCAGAAAGGTGGATACCGTAGACAGGAAAGAGCGGAAGCCCATATTGGCCAGCCCTCCCGTATTGGCGATCTGGCTGGACACCAGGTCCTGCAGCAGCAGATTTATAAGACCGATGCCGATGACCAAACCGCTGTAAAGCAGCACGATTTGCCGTTGATTCTGGGCCGCTGCCAATTTTTGCGATGCCGTTTGTTTCAGTTCACGGCTTTGAAACGTCATAAATTCCATCCTCCATTTGATTCATTATTACAGTTATAACCCAAAGGGGACAAAATAGCAAATGAATTTTTTGTGTTCGATGGATTTTGACCGCTGTATCTGCTATAATCAAAGGAAACTCTGATGAAACCCCAATCGTAGTCGATTCATTCAGAGCTTCCCAACAAAAAGGAGGGGCCAATGTGAAACTAGGCGCGCGTATCAAACAGGCCCGGCTGGAAGCGGGGCTGAGCCAGCGGGAGCTGTGCGGAGACCGGATCACCCGGAATATGCTCTCTCAAATCGAGCATGGTACCGCCAGCCCATCCATGCAGACCCTACGGTATTTGGCCGAACGCCTGGAAAAACCTATAAGTTTCTTCCTGGAAGAATCGGCGGTAACACCCAATCAGATATTGATGGCCAAGGCCAGACAGGCCTACAGCCGGGGAAACGGCCGGGAGGCCCTGCTTGCCCTGGAGGATTACAGCGGCCCGGATGAGGCCCTGGACTGGGAACAGGGTCTACTGGGTTTCCTGTGCTGCCTGGAGCAGGCGGAAAAAAATCTGTCCCAGGGCCGGGAACCTGTGGCGGAAAAGCTGCTGTCTCAGACCTTTCTGTATGACAGCCCCTATATTACCCCGGAGCTGGCCCAGCGTCGGGACCAATTGAGCTTTCGCCTTGGAAAAAAAGACATGCCCCAGAGTTTCCCCTCCCTGGATGAGGAACTGCTGCGCCGTGCCGAGTCTGCTCTGGCAGAGGGAAACACGGAGCGCGCCAACAGCCTTTTGGAAGCAACGGAGACCCGGGACGAAAGATATTACTTTTTCAGCGGCAGAATCCTGTTTTTGCAGAAAAACTACAGAGCAGCCAGGGACGCCTTTTTAGAATCCGAGTCCCGGGGGAAAAACTGTGACGACTTTTTGGAGATTTGCTATCGGGAACTGGGGGATTATAAAAGTGCCTATGCCTACGCCAGAAAACAAAAATAACCGGGAAACTCCGTAAAAAAGCGTTTCTCCTGAAAAAAGCAACAATTATATGGATGGTTTCTTCAAAAAAATATAAATTTTTTGAAGAATGTGTGCAATTTATGGGAATAGAACTTGAAAATATCGCGCAATGCGGTAGAATATACCGGAATATGGTGTGATGAAAAAAAGTCGGTGCGCCGTTTCCTTTGGAGCCGCCGACCAAACCAGGCCGAAATGAGAAAAGATGGGCCTGAGAGGAGTGAAGAACCAAACATGACAAGAGGAAAAGTCCGCTGGCCGCTGGTGGTCTATGATGTGCTGATTCTGCTGGCGGTGGATGTTCTCCTTCTGGGATTCTATCGAAGCAACGAAAGCCTTTCCTGGAGCGGTGTGGCGTTCCATACCATTGTCTCCTTTGTATGTGTTTTTTCTGCCAGATGTATCGGGAATATTTACCAGCAGATTTGGCGTTATGGCGGCATTCAATGCTATATTCGGCTCCTGCTGGTGGATGCCGCTGGGTTCCTGGTGTTTCTTGCCATCGAACTGGGCGTCCGGGTCTACTACCCCATTGAGCAGGTGACTTTTGCCCGACTGGTTTCCATTTCCAGTATCAATTTGTTGATGTCTCTGTCCATGCGGATGTTCTACCGGTACGCCTTTAAGTGCGGAACGGAGGACACATCCATGGGCAGATTCTTGCGGATTTGTCTGCGCATTTTCGCCGGTGAGGAAATGATCCACGAGGTGGACAGGGAAAAGCGAATCAAGGTCGCCATCATCGGCGCGGGCCGTGTGGGCGTGAATCTGGCGGAAGAACTGCTTGCGAACAGTGCTTCCAGCTATGTACCCAGATGTTTTGTGGATTCCAACGATGAGAAAGCCGGTAAGGAAATTCATGGCATTCCCGTATGGAAAGAAGATGACGGAACGGTTGAGCGGCTTCACAAAGTAGAGGTTCAGGAGGTGGTGTTTGCCATCCCCAATATGAACGATGAGAAAAAGCGCAGCCTCTGCAAAATGTACATGGATGGCGGATTCAAGGTCAAGGTCTATGATTATCCCGTGATCCAGAGTGCCGGACAAAAGCGGCACCTCCGGGATTTTGATATTGAGGAACTATTGTTCCGCAAGCCCATTACCATTTCTGATCCCCGCACCAGTGCCTATTATCGGGATAAGGTAGTCCTGATCACCGGCGGTGGCGGTTCCATAGGCTCAGAACTGTGCCGCCAGTTGGCAAAAATGGAACCCCGGCAGATCATTCTCCTGGACATTTACGAGAACGGGGTATATGATATTCAGCAGGAATTGAAAATCGCCTATGGTGAACAGCTGAATTTGCAGCTGGAAATCTGTTCCATTACCAATCGCAGAGCTTTGGAGCGGGTTTTTGTCCGTTATAAGCCCCAAATCGTCATCAACGCCGCGGCCCATAAGCATGTGCCGTTGATGGAAAAGAACTGCGTTGAAGCGATTTATAATAATGTATTCGGCACCCGAAACCTGATCGACTGCTGTGAGGCTTACGGGGCGGAGCGAATGATGATGGTCTCCACAGACAAGGCGGTAAACCCCACCAACGTTATGGGTGCCACCAAGAGAATGTGCGAAATGCTGGTCCAAAGCGCGGCCACCTGGGGGCGGGTCAATTACAGTGCCACCCGGTTTGGAAACGTCCTTGGTTCTGCCGGTTCCGTCATTCCTCTTTTTAAGCGGCAGATCGCCAGCGGCGGACCTGTGACGCTGACGGACAAACGGATCATCCGCTACTTTATGACCATCCCGGAAGCTTCCCAGCTGGTGCTGGAATCCGGCCCCATGGCCAAAAACGGAGAGATGTTCGTGCTGGATATGGGCCAGCCGGTGAAAATTCTGGAATTGGCGGAGAACATGATCCGCCTCTCCGGTGCCCAGGGCATTGAAATCATGGAAACCGGTCTGCGGCCCGGTGAAAAGCTTTATGAGGAGCTTCTGGTAAAAACCGAGGAACTGGATAAAACGGACAATCGCCTGATTTTCATTGAAAAGGATTGCCCCCTACCCCGGGAGGAGATGGACCGCCGCATGGAACTTTTAGCCCGGGCTGTGGAGAGCGGCAGCGATGCCAAGGCCCGAAAGGCCCTCAAACAGGCAGTACCCACCTACCGTTCCCCGGAGGAGGTCAACGCCAGTGCGGAGCAGTCTGAGGAAATGAAAATGCAGCGGGAAACCGTCTGCGTGTGATCAAGACTAGGAGGAAAACGATGGAAGCAGCAAACGAAAAAAGAAGGACAAATCTGCGGTTCTTGCTTCTGGCGACACTATGATTTGTATTGCGATTTTCGGTTGCTTTCAGGCTCTATAGCAGCCATTAGCCCATGCGTATGCAGCCTGTGCAGTTTGTGGCATAGGTTGAAAATTGGTTGCAGTGGATCCATTACCGTTTTGCAAAGAGCTTACCCATTCATTTATTGAGAATGGAAAGGATGATTGAAATGAAAGAGAACTATTTGTTCAACAGAAGAAACGCAGTAAAAGCATTGATGATGCTCTTTGACGCTGTGGCGGTGAATCTGGCCTATTTTCTTGCGCTGGTATTGCGATACTACATGATGTTCCATTTTAACGCTGAGGCGACACGGTTTGTTGAGTTTTTTTGGAAAACTGCTCCGTGGTATAGCGTTATTTGCGTTGTCGTATTTTATATATTCCGACTTTACAATACGATATGGAAATTCGGTGGTCTGCGTGATTTGAACCGAATTTTTATGGCATGTATTGTTACGGCACTGATTCAAGTTGCTGGTACGATACTCTTTTTTGAACGAATGTCTCTGAGCTACTACACCCTTGGTGCGGCAATCCAATTGGTGCTTATCGTTTGTGGCCGCTTTGCCTATCGCCTTTATTTATTGGAACGCAATTCGGCTGAAGCGCAGTGGAAAGCCAGGACCAATGTCATGGTGATTGGTTTGGACGGAATCGGCTATTTTGCTCGGAAGCACGTGGAACAGGATGGTTCCATGAAGGTAGTCTGCCTGGCCAGCAAAAGCAAAGAATGGCCCAATCAGTATATTAACGGTGTTCCGGTTGTTAGTGGCTTGTCCAATTTGGATCAGGCCATTAAGAAGAATAAAGTTGATTATGTTGTAATCGCGGATGAAAAACTGACCGTAGAAGAAAGAAATCGAATCAAAAAAATCTGTGATGAACAGAAAGTTGAAGTGCAGGACTTTATCGAGTTTGTCCGGAATGATAATGAAGCGGTCACACCTATTCCTGCGGTAAAGAATGAGGGGGGACGCAGGATGATTCCTTTCAGTCCTCCCGATATCACAGACGCAGAGATCGAGGAAGTCGCCCGAGCAATGAAATCCGGCTGGATCACTACCGGACCCCGCACTAAGGAGTTGGAGCGAAAGCTGGCGGATTTTTGCCATACGTCTAAGGTGGTTTGTCTCAACTCTGCTACCGCGGCAGAGGAACTGAATTTCCGTGTCTGCGGTATTGGTCCCGGAGATGAAGTGATCGTCCCGGCCTATACCTATACCGCCTCTGCCTCGGCGGCAATCCATTGTGGGGCAAAGGTCATTTTCGTGGATAGCCAAAAGGACAACTGCGAGATGGACTATGAGAAAGTAGCAGCTGCCATTACAGAGAAGACCAAGGCTGTTGTTGCTGTGGACCTTGGCGGCATTGTGGCTGACTATGATAAGTTGTACGCAGCTGTAGAGAGCAAGCGTTCTCTGTTCCGGCCCAAGCAGGGCGATGGCCTGGGAGCCAGGATTCAGCAGACCATTGGCCGGGTCTTGGTGTTTGCGGATTGCGCCCATGCGCTGGGTGCCCAGTGGCACGGGAAAATGGCCGGAGAGATTGCGGACTTCACGGATTTCTCTTTCCATGCTGTAAAGAACTTTACCACCGCTGAGGGTGGTGCTGCCACCTGGCGGGATATTCCCGGTATTGACAATGAGGAAATGTACCACCAGTACCAGCTCTACAGCCTCCATGGCCAGAGTAAGGATGCCCTGGCAAAGACCAAGTTGGGAGCCTGGGAATATGACATCGTTGGGCCTTGGTACAAGTGCAATATGACGGATATTATGGCCGCCATCGGTCTGAAGCAGTTTGACCGCTATCCCGGCCTGGTTGCCAGAAGACATGCGATCATTCAGAAGTACGATACCATTTGTGACGAACTTGGGGTCATGCACCTGAGCCACGAGGGGCCGGACTTCCGTTCTTCCGGTCATCTGTATATTACCCGTATTCCTGGAATTACACTGGAGCAGCGGCAGGAAATCATCGTTAAACTGGCAGAATTGGGCGTATCCACCAATGTGCATTATAAACCTTTGCCCATGATGACGGCATATAAGGCGTATGGTTGGAATATCCAGGATTTCCCCAATGCCTATGATTATTATCATAACCTCATCACACTGCCTCTGCATACCTGTTTGACCGATGAGGACGTGGATTATGTCTGCCAGTGTTTCAAGCAGGTAGTGGCGGAGTATGTCAAGACACCTGTTTAAGGGAGAAGGAGTGCATCTGCGGTGGCTGTGAATCACACTTTGAGCGGATGCAAAAGGGACAGTGACTTTGACTGCTGCCCGGAAGGAGAATGAGGTTTGCTGAGAAGATGGGAGGAACTTCCGGAGGCCATGCGCTGCCCGGAAGTACGGGAATACTACGATATTTTGCGGAAACGGCAGGGGAGCTTGCTGTTAAAGCGAGGTTTCGACATTGTGGCAGGACTGTGTGTGCTGGTACTGACGGCCATTCCTATGGTCGTTATTGCGGTACTCATTAAACGGGATTCTCCCGGTCCGGTGTTCTACCGCCAGGAGCGGGTGACGGCCTACGGAAAGAAATTCCGTATCCATAAATTCCGTACCATGGTCAGCAACGCCGATAAAATCGGTACGGCAGTTACCGTGGGCAATGATAGCCGAATCACCAAAATCGGCGCAAAACTCCGGGGTTGCCGCTTGGACGAACTGCCCCAGGTTTTTGATGTGCTCAGCGGCGACATGAGCTTCGTAGGCACTCGCCCGGAGGCAACGAAATATGTAGAACAATACAGACCTGAATACTATGCTACCCTGCTGCTCCCTGCCGGCATCACCAGCGAGGCCAGCATTCTCTATAAGGACGAAGCAACCCTCCTGGATGGAGCGGAAGATGTGGACCGTACCTATATGGAAAAAGTCTTGCCTGGAAAGATGAAATACAACCTGGATAGTATCCGTGGCTTTAGCTTCCTGGGAGAGTTGGCGACAATGTTCCGCACAGTAGGGGCGATATTGGGGTTGGAGTATTCGGATAAGGAGATACCTGTATGATCGATGGCCTTGTATCTATTATTATGCCTTCCTGGAATACAGGGCGGTTTATTGGAGAGTCCATCCAGTCTGTATTAAATCAGTCCTACCGGAATTGGGAACTCATCATCGTGGACGATTGCTCTACAGATCATACGGATGAAGTGGTTGCATCCTTTCAGGATGAGCGTATTCGATACTTCCATAATGAACACAATTCCGGTGCTGCTTTAACTCGGAACTATGCCCTCCGGGAGGCTAGAGGCGAGTGGATCGCATTTCTGGATTCTGATGATTTGTGGGAACCGGAGAAATTGGAGCATCAGATCAAGTTCATGGTGGATAACGGATACAGCTTGTCCTATACCGAGTATGAGAAAATCGATGAGGCTTCCCAGCCTTTGAATATCTATGTTTCCGGGCCTGAAACGGTCAACAAGCGGAAGATGTATCATTATGATTATATCGGCCAGCTGACCATGATGTACAGTGCCAAACATTTTGGCTTGGTCCAAATCAAGGACATCAAAAAGAACAATGACTATGCGATCCGACTCCAGCTATTCCGGCAGTCGGATACCTGCGCCTATCTTTTAAAGGAAAATTTGGCAAAGTATCGCATCCGAAAGGTCAGCATCAGCCACGATAAATTCAAAAGAAAGTTCAAAAGCCACTTTGATCTGTTCCATGTATGTGACGAAAAAACGGCCCCGGTAGCCCTATGGCTGGCATGCTGGAATATGTGGTTTGGATTGATGAAGAAGAAAAAGTACGAAAAGTGCTATTAGAGGTTTACATGAAAAAGGTCTGTGTGATTGGCCATTTCGGGTTTGGTAAAGAAATGCTGAATGGGCAAACCATCAAAACAAAGATCGTTGCGGCGGAGCTGGAAAAACAGCTTGGCTGTGAGCAAATCATGAAGATTGATACCCACGGCGGGGCCAGGGTATTACCAAAAGTGATGATACAGATGGCAAGAGCCTTTAGAAGTTGCGAGAATATCATCATTCTCCCTGCTCAGAATGGTGTCCGTATTTTTCCTCCACTATGTGTGGTGTTTCGTAAGTTGTATCAAAGAAAACTTCACTATATTGTAATCGGTGGATGGCTGGATCATTTTCTGGAAAGGAACCCACGCTTTCTAAAAGCATTAGATTCCTTTACCGCGATTTACGTTGAAACCCGAACAATGATGCAGGACCTGGAGAAAAGGGGGTTGCGTAATCTCTGTATTCTTCCAAACTTCAAGGACATTCATATTTTGGCAGAAGATGAACTGGTTTATCCCACCGGAGAACCCTACCGCCTATGTACGTTTTCCCGAGTAATGAAGGAAAAGGGAATTGAGGATGCAGTTGATGCGGTCAAGGCCGTTAACGAGAAATACGGAAGGACCGTCTATACCCTGGATATCTATGGTCAAATCGATGCCGAACAGACAAAGTGGTTTGAAGGTTTGAAAGCAACTTTTCCGGGTTATGTGCGGTATAAGGGCTTGGTCCCATTTGATAAAACGGTAGAGATTTTGAAGATTTACTATGCTCTTCTTTTTCCTACATACTATAGCGGAGAAGGATTTGCCGGTACGCTGCTGGATGCAATGTCGGCAGGCGTCCCAGTGATAGCAAGCGATTGGAAATACAATTCAGAAGTAATTGTCCCGAACAAGACAGGTATTTTGTTTTTTCCTAAGGACGTTACAGCACTTGCACGAGCCTTAGAATCATCAATGTCTGGGAATTTGAATGAAATGAGAAGCACATGTATCTATGAGGCACAAAAATATGCGTCTGATACTGTTATTCAAGTGGTGTTGGAGCATTTATAGTAAAATAGTAAAGGATCATACATATGAAAAGACTGCTTTGCATTGTTTCCGCAATGAACACCGGGGGTGCGGAAACATTTTTGATGAAAATGTATCGGTCGCTGGATCGTGAAAAATATCAGATGGATTTTTGTGTCAATAGTGACGAGAATTTCTATGAGCAAGAGATTCTTAAAATGGGCGGAAAAATTTATAAGATTTCTGCAAAGTCTCAAAACGTGCTCAAGTGGCATCAGGAACTAAAGCAGGTTGTGCATGAGAACGGGTATCAGTATGTGATTCGTGTCTGTGAGCATTCCTTAGCGGCGTTGGATTTGCTTGTGGCCCGTGAGGGCGGTGCGAAACAGTTGATCATGCGCTCCAGCAATACGGGATCTGGCGGTAAAATAACCACAGTGGTTCATAGATGCTTCCGCTTTCTTCCTCAGACCGTTCCAACGGTTAAACTGGCACCCTCTACCGAGGCTGCGGAATATACCTTTGGAAAAGGGTGTATCGGGCGGGGCGAGGCGTTTCTTTTGCACAACGCTATTGACACGAGCGTATATTGTTTTGACGAAAACGGTAGAGAGCGACTGCGCAAAGAGATGGGGCTGGAAGATAAGTTTGTAGTCGGCCATGTGGGCCGTTTCAACCAACAGAAAAACCATGCGTTTCTGATTGACGTTTTTCAGGAACTCCATAATAGGAACCCCCAGGCCAGATTGGTTTTGGTAGGAAAGGGGGAGCTGGAACAAGCGGTGCGGCAGAAAGTTTGTGCTCTCGGGCTGGAAGAATACGTGATTTTTACCGGAGTCCGCCAGGATATTCCGCAATTGTTGTCAGCTTTTGACGTGTTCCTTTTTCCATCTCTGTATGAGGGAATGCCCAATACAGTCATTGAGGCCCAGGCGACAGGGCTGCCTTGTGTAATATCGGATACTATTACGCAACAAGCAAGAATTACAGATCTTATCCGTTTTTGCTCACTTCAGTCCTCAGTATTGACTTGGGCTGACGCTTGCTTAAAAGTAACAAGCGTTAATCGTGCAAAGTACAGTAATACATTGATAGAGGCTGGATATGACATTAGTGCTGTTGTGCCACAATTTGTAAAATGGACATTTGGGTGCAATACTGAAAACAGTTGATAGAAGAAAGACAAAGGGAAGCTCCTTTGATAATGTACATATACAACGGCCTTTTACTGCCTGTGTATGGCATGTTGTTCAGTATTTTCTTTTATTTCAATAATAGACTTTTCGGGCATGATGTCAAGATTGCATAGAACGGCATAACTACTATAAATAAATTAGTGCCGTATGCGGTGTGCCTCTAAGTATAATTCTAATCAACTTTTATAAAAGACATTATAGTGGGCAGGGAATCTGAAATGAAAAAAATGTCAGCTGAAATAGCGAAAGGTTTGCGTTATATATCAGATAAGAATTACAGAACGATTATAAATGCGAATTTGGGATTATATAATCATTTGCCAGATGATAAGTATCTGAAAAAGATTTATCAGGCGCATTTTCATGAGAACCTGGATTTGAACGATCCCCAAACCTTTAACGAAAAACTCCAATGGCTGAAACTCTACAACCGGAAGCCGGAATACACCATGATGGTGGACAAGTACAAAGTCCGGGAATACATTGCCCAGACTCTGGGGGAAGAATATTTGATTCCTCTGATTGGGGTATGGGATGACCCGGATGAAATTGATTTTGATACTTTGCCGGATCAATTTGTCCTGAAATGCAATCACAATTCTGGTTTGGGTATGTGCATATGTAAAGACAAATCTAAGCTGGATATTTCAAAAGTCAAGGCTGAGCTTCGGAAAGGACTCAAACAGAATTACTACCTGACAGGGAGAGAGTGGCCCTATAAAGATGTGCCTAGAAAAATTATCTGCGAGAAGTATATGCAGGATGATTCCAAAACGGGCAATCTTGCAGATTATAAGGTGCTTTGTTTTAACGGAGAGCCTCGATTGGTAGAAATACATCGAGGACGATTTGAAGGAGTTCATACCCAGGATTTTTATAATGAGGATTGGGTAAAAACAGACATTGAGCAGCCGGAATTACCCTTGTCTGATGAAATAATGCAAAGACCGCCATTTGCCGACGAAATGTTTCGTTTGAGCAGAATTTTGGCGAAAAATATTCCGCACGTACGTGTTGACTGGTATTACACTGGTGGGAGACTGTACTTTGGAGAATTGACATTTTTTGACGGTTCTGGTTTTGGAGCGTTTGAAGACAACCAAGACATGGAACTCGGAAGTTGGATGAAACTTCCTGAAAAAAACAACGATTAACTATTACTTGGGGAAGAAAAGTGCGTGTTATAGTAGAAATCAATGATTTCATAAATGGAATTGTCTGGGGAACACCGATGATTATCCTGATATTTGGGACAGGTATTTATTTCACCCTCCGGCTTGGGTGTGTTCAATTCCGGCATCCAAAATTCCTAATAAAAGAGACCGTAATTAAGGCGTTTCGGAAAA
Organism: uncultured Oscillospiraceae bacterium; assembly: GCA_934593275.1. Taxonomy (GTDB): domain Bacteria; phylum Bacillota; class Clostridia; order Oscillospirales; family Oscillospiraceae; genus Faecousia. Next base: position 44,017 of record CAKTQE010000003.1, read on the forward strand.
AGACAGATCAGGCGACTGCCCCCGGCGAATTAACGAGTTTTCAAGCTGCTATGACATCAGTTGCTGCAATTGTTGGATCTGGAAATATTGCCGGAGTTGCTACTGCTGTGGTTATGGGTGGACCGGGGGCTCTAGTGTGGATGATCTTGGCAGCATTCGTCGGAATGGCAACGAAGTTTGCAGAGATTGCCTTGAGTGTTCGTTATCGCAGAATCAACAATGATGGTTCTATTAGTGGCGGCACGATGTATTACCTCACGGATGGATTGAACGTCAGATGGCTGGGATGCATTTTTGCAGCTTTAATTATTCCTACAGCCTTTGTTATTTCCGGAATCGTGGATACAAATACCATAGCACTTACGGTTCAGGACTATTGGGGTGTTTCCACGTTGGCGACTGGCGTGATTCTAGCGATTTGCGTTGGAGTCGTGATTTTTGGAGGCGTAAAACGTGTTGGGCATGTTTGCGAAGTTGTTTCTCCGTTTATGGGAGGCGCTTACATACTGGCTGGTGTTCTGATTCTGATTTTGCACTATCGTCAAATACCGGAAGCGGTTGGCCTTATTTTTAAGGCAGCCATTACTCCCGAAGCTGTTACCGGAGGAGCAGTAGGTTCTGTGTTCCTTTGCATGCGATACGGAGTTGCTCGTGGAATTTTCTCAAACGAAGCAGGACTGGGAACGGCAGCAATGGCGCACTGTTGCGCAAAAGTGAATGACCCTATTGAACAGGCATTGTGGGGGCCGGTAGAAGTTTTTTTGGATACAGTTTTTATCTGCTCAGTTACCGGGATTTCCATTGTATTGTCCGGCCTATGGAACAGTGGCATGGATGGTGCTGTTTTAACGATGCGCGCTTTTGAGGCATTGCTTCCGGCAGGTGGTATTATTTGCCTCTTTTCCGTGATCCTTTTTGGATTTTCTTGCTTGATCAGCTATTACACATACGCAGAACGTGCTTGCGATTTCTTGTTTGGCAAAAAATCTAAGAAGTTCGTTAAATTTCTTTGGATCGTTGCGATTTTTATAGGTTCCCAAAGTACACTCGGCTTGGCTTGGGATTTGGCAGATACGTTTGATGGATTGATGATTATTCCAAATCTAATTGGTATTCTGCTACTGAGCAATGAGGTTGTATCCTTAAAAAAAGAATACTTCTCAAAACAAGGGCGATAAACCCAAATAAGGAGCTAAAATGAAAATTTTAATCGGTGCCGATTTGGTGCCAACGAAGCGTAATATTTCGCTGTTTGAGTCCGGGAATGCGGAGGAACTTCTGGGGAAAGAGCTTGCGGAATGCTTGAATAGTGCGGACTATCGTATTTTTAACTTGGAGGTGCCCTTGACAGACCGGGAGCAGCCGATTCCCAAATGTGGCCCAAACCTGATCGCACCCACCAAGTGCATTGCGGGTTATCAGGCCATGGGGGTGGATTTGCTGACCCTGGCCAATAATCATATTTTAGACCAGGATCAGCAAGGCCTGGAGAGTACGGTCAGGACGTTAAATCAGGCCGGAATCGCCTACACCGGTGTGGGCAGCACCCCGGAAGATGCGGCGAAGCCCTATCTGTTTACCTGTGACGGCAAAAGAATCGGTGTGTATGCCTGTGCGGAGCATGAGTTTTCCATCGTTACAGACCATTCCGCCGGTGCAAATCCCATTGACCTGCTGGAATCCCCGGATCATGTGGCAGAGCTGAAGAAACAGTGCGACTATGTAATTGTTCTGTACCACGGCGGTAAGGAACACTATCGTTACCCCTCTCCCAATTTGCAAAAGGTCTGCCGGAAGCTGGTAGAAAAGGGCGCCGACCTGGTGGTGTGCCAACACAGCCACTGTATCGGTTGCGAGGAAAAGTATCTGCACGGCACCATTGTCTACGGGCAGGGAAATTTCCTGTTTGATGACGATGAAAGTGAGTTCTGGAAAACAAGTTTAATTATTCTATTGAATGAAAAGAACGATATAACTTATATACCAATTATGAAGAACGCAAATGCTGTTCGACTGGCTAACGAAGATGATGCTGCAAAGATTATTTCTGATTTTAATACTAGGAGCGAGAAAATAAGAGATGAAGTGTTTGTTGAGTCGGAATATAGAAAGTTTGCAGATAAAATGATTGGTAGCTATCTGGGAACGATTACAGGTAAAAGCAGAAATCTTGTGTTTAGAATAAAGAATAAAATAACCCGAGGAAAATGGAGCAAAAAGATTGTAGGGAAGATTCCACAAAAAGATAAGTTGGCAATTCTTAATTTCATGATGTGTGAGGCACACATAGAACTCCTAATTGATGCTTTGCAATCGGATACCTACAGTGGTTGAGAAGAATTGTAAGAACAAGAAAAGCATCTTCTATGTTGAATGCTACGGAAAGGCTAGTATATAGATGCTGTGGTAAGTGATTCAAAGGAACAAATAGAGTGGATTTAGGGAGAACAGAAAAATGATAAAAGTAGTACACTTTATTCATGGCCTGAGCATGGGAGGGGCCGAAACATTAGTAAAAAACTACGCACTTTTCCTGGATAAGACAAAGTTTAATGTAACTGTTCTGTGCTATGAGCATTTTGATTCTCCCTATGAGGATTTGTTACGTCAGAATAACATTGATGTTATTTATGTTTGTGATCAGATTCCGAAATATCGGAAACCAAATTTGATAACGAGAGTTCTCAATCATTATCGACTCGATTGGTCGATTCGTAAGGAATTAAATAAACAAAACCCGGACATTGTACATTTCCATTTGGGATTGAGTAGGTATATTCGATATGCAAGATTAAAAAAGAATGTCCATTTGTTCTACACGCAACATTTTAGCACGGATACGTTAGAAAAAGAATGTCCAGAGTATATTACAAATATAAAGTGGCTTTTAAGGCATTACGATGTCCATCTGATTGCCCTTCACGAAGCAATGAAAAAGAGTATGGATAGAATATTCCAAATCAACAGCACAAAAGTACTGAACAATGGTGTGGACATGGAGGCTTTTAGAAGTCCGCTGAATCTGGAAGAAAAACGAGCAGAACTGGGAATTCCATCAAACGCTTTTGTAGTCGTTCATGTAGGCCGATTTGACCCTGTCAAGAACCATGACTTCTTGGTGGAGGTTTTTGCAGAGCTAAAAAAGAAAAACGAAAACGCTTTTTTACTCATGGTCGGGAGAGGAGAAACAGAGCAACAGGTTTGCGATAAGCTGAAAAAGTTGGGGCTGGAAGATTCTTACAAAATTCTGCATGATCGCACGGATGTTGCAGAAATTCTGCGGGCATGTGATGCTGCAGCGTTTCCATCGATTTCAGAGGGAGTTCCACTTACTTTAATTGAAATGCAGGCTGCGGGGTTGCCCTGTGTGGTATCGTCTGGCGTTCCGAAAGATGTATGCATCTCAAACAGAATACGTTTTCTCGGTTTAAAGTTAAGTGCGGAGAAATGGGCTGTTGAACTGCTTGAAATGTCAAACGCAAACACACCAATTCAATATTACGGAATCGAAGAATGGGACATCCGACATAACGTCAAGCAGCTGGAAATGATGTATGAAGATGCAATGATGTGTGAAAGAGACTGATATGCAACAATAAGGAAAATGATGAGCTTCTCGCTGTGTATCAGCAAGGAGCAAGATGAGTTTTGTCTTATATAGGCTCAGTGCGCTAACCAGTATTGTATTTAGTAATATTACAACTGTATTATGGGCGAATTTGCGCATTTGTGAGGAAAATTCTGCTTGTAAAAGTGTTGTAAAGAAGAATAGGAGACCATATGGAACAAGTTCAGGTAAGCATCGTCTGCAATGCCTATAACCATGAACCCTATATCCGGGATGCTTTGGAAGGATTTGTGATGCAGAAAACCACATTCCCTTTTGAAGTATTGGTTCATGACGATGCTTCTACAGACAATACGGCGAATATTATCCGGGAATATGAAGCGAAATATCCGGAAATTATCAAGCCCATCTATGAGACGGAGAACCAGTATTCCAAAAACGATGGCTCTCTGGGGAGAATTCAGTATGGGCGGGTCAGAGGAAAGTACATTGCTATGTGCGAGGGTGATGACTACTGGACGGACCCTATGAAGCTTCAAAAACAGTACGATGCGCTAGAAAGTCATCCGGAATTGGATATCTGTGCAACGGGCGCAAAAATTGAAAAGGATGGATCCATTGTTGGCAGCTTCACTACGGTAGAACATGATGCGATTTTTACACCGGAGGAAGTGATTTTGGGCGGCGGTGGATTTGTTGCTACTGCTTCTCTAATGTATCGGACAGACATTCGAAAGGATCCCCCAGCCTTTTTTAGAATGATGGCTCTGGACTATTTTATCCAGATTCTGGGGTCCCTCAGGGGAGGAATGCTGTATCTTGCTGAGGAAAGTTGCGTTTATCGAACTATGACTCCAGGCTCGTGGTCCGAGCGCATCGTTAGCGATATAGAAAAACAAAACTCTTTTGCGAGAGAACTGTGTGATGTGTTACGCTGCTTAGATGCAGATACATCCGGTAAATATCACAATGAGGTAGATTATACTATTCGGATGCATGAGTTTAACGTTGATTATAGAAATCGTGCCTATAAATCCATGTGCGCCCCAGAATACAAGGAGTTTCTTCAGGAACTCTCGGTTTCCAGAAGAATGATGGTACGGGTTGGAAAATACTGCCCGCAAGCTGTGAATTTTGCGCTGGCTATTCGTAAGAGGTTTCAGTAAATGGCAAAAGACAATACACGGGTTCTATCCAATTTCCTCTGGCGATTCGCTGAACGCTGTGGGGCGCAGGGCGTGTCTTTTGTTGTCTCTGTGGTTCTGGCCCGGTTGTTGGTACCGGAGGTTTACGGTACCATTGCGCTGGTAACGGTGTTTACTGCCATTCTGAATGTCTTCGTGGACAGCGGTCTTGGAAGCGCGCTGGTTCAGAAAAAGGATGCGGATGATTTGGATTTTTCGTCTGTGTTCTATTTCAATGTGGCGGTGTGTTGTCTGCTGTATCTGGGGATGTTTTTTGCGGCTCCTTTTATAGCGGAATTCTACAATCGGCCAGAGCTGACCCCGGTGATTCGGGTTTTGAGTTTGACACTGGTGATTTCCGGTGTCAAAAATGTGCAGCAGGCCTATGTTAGCCGGACCATGCAGTTCAAGCGTTTTTTCTTTGCCACATTGGGTGGCACCGTTGGGGCAGCGGGGATCGGTATTGCCATGGCTTACTGCGGCTTTGGCGTGTGGGCGTTGGTTATTCAGCAGATTTTTAATGCCACGGTGGATACCGTCATCCTGTGGATCACCGTCAGATGGCGGCCCAAGCGGATGTTCTCCTGGAAGCGGCTGAAAGGGCTGTTTTCCTATGGTTGGAAGCTGCTGGTTTCCGCTTTGCTGGATACTGTTTATGGAAACCTCCGGCAACTGATCATCGGCAAAATGTATAGTTCGGCAGATTTGGCTCAGTACAATCGGGGCAGACAGTTTCCGGACGTGATCATTACCAACATCAATTCCTCTATTGACAGTGTACTCCTGCCAACCATGGCGAGAGTCCAGGAGGATGCCGCCCAGGTAAAGGGAATGACCCGCCGGGCCATGAAAACCAGCACCTATATTATGGCCCCTTTGATGATGGGCCTTGCGTTCTGCGCCCAACCGGTGGTTCGCCTTGTTCTGACAGAAAAATGGCTGCCATGTGTACCCTTTATGCAGATATTTTGCATTACCTATATGTTTTACCCTGTCCATACCGCCAACCTGAATGCAATCAAGGCCATGGGACGCAGTGACCTGTTTTTGAAGCTGGAAATCGTAAAAAAAGTGGTAGGTCTGGTGCTGCTGCTTTCTACCATGTGGTTTGGCGTCATGGCCATGGCGTACAGCTTGTTGGTCAGTACATTGACTGGAATGATCATCAACAGCTGGCCCAACAAGCGATTGCTGCGTTACAGTTACTTCGAGCAAATGAAAGACATCCTCCCGGGCATTCTGCTGGCGGTATTGATGGGCTGCTGCGTTTACCCAATCCAGTGGCTGGGCTTGCCGGATATTGTATCACTCCTGCTCCAAGTCCCCCTGGGGGCCTTGATCTACATTGGAGCCTCAGCGGTGCTGCATCTGGAATCCTATGAGTACTTGATGGATATGATAGTTCCATTTATAAAGAGAATTAAGAAAAAATAAGGTTATAGATATGAAAAAATTGATGATTTTAGGCGGTTCTAGATATGCGCTCCCTGTTATTGATGCAGCAAGAAAACTTGGGATTTATACGATTACTGCTGATTTTCTTCCGAACAATATTGCGCACAAGTATTCAGATGAATATGTAAATGTCAGTATTATTGACAAGGATAAGACGTTAGAAGAGGCAAAAAAACGGAGAATTGATGGAATTATGTCGTTTGCCTGTGATCCAGGTGTTGTTACCGCTGCATATGTTGCCGACAAAATGGGATTGCCCAATGTTGGCCCATATGACTCTGTGTGCATTCTCCAGAATAAAGGAAAATTCAGACAGTTTTTGACAGACAACGGATTTAATGTTCCTGTTGCAAAGAGCTATACAAATGTAGATGCTGCACTGACGGATGTTGATATTTTTCATTGGCCTGTAATTGTAAAACCTACAGATTCAGCAGGAAGCAAGGGCGTTTCCAAGGTGGAGTCACCAGCGAATCTGAAAAGAAGCATTGAATACGCTCTTTCATTCTCACTTTCCAACGAATTCATCGTTGAGGATTTTATCGAACAAAAGGGATTTTCTTCTGATACCGACAGCTTTTCAATTGATGGGGAATTAAAATTTATTTCCTTTAATTGTCAGAGATTTGATTCCAATGCCGAAAACCCGTATACACCGGCCGCATATAGCTGGCCATCCTCTCTGAGCAGTGAACATCAGCAGGAATTGAAAAATGAAATTCAGCGGCTTATTAAATTACTTGGAATGAAAACGGCAATTTACAATATTGAGACTCGTGAAAGCACAAATGGAAAAGCCTATATTATGGAACTGTCCCCCCGGGGCGGTGGCAACCGATTGGCTGAGTGCCTTCGTTATGCAACGGGTGTGGATATGATTACCAATATGGTGAAATACTCTGTTGGTTTAGCTACTGATGAGATTATGCAAGAGAATTATAATGGGTGCTGGTGCGAAATCATTCTGCATAGTGACAAGCCGGGAACATTCAAAGAACTATGGATAGCAGATGAAATCAAAGAGAATGTTGCGGAGCATGATTTGTGGATACCCAAAGGGACTAAAGTAGGTGGTTTTAGTGCTGCCAACGAGGCTATTGGCACATTAATTTTGAAAATGGAATCGCAGGAAGATGTTGAACAGGTGCTTTCGAATCAGGAGAGGTACGTGAAGGTTTTGGTGAGCGAATGAACGAAATCGGCGGCTATATCGAGTTGGATACTTACACAGGCCCTATGCTTCACGATGATGGCATTAAACTGAATTGCGGCAGAAATGCCCTTGCTTATCTGATTGAAGCGAAAAGCATCCAAAAGATCTGGATGCCCAGGTTTATGTGTGACTCCTGTAATCGGGTGCTGAAAGACCATAATGTTGAAGTGGCGTACTATTCCATTGGCATGGATTTGAGACCCAGAATTAAAAACTGGGATGGTTGGCTTTACGTGGTCAATTTCTACGGGCAGTTAACCAACGAATACCTGGCATCTCTGGGGGAAAATGTCATCGTGGACAATGCCCAGGCATATTTTCAGGAACCCATTCCGGGTATTGATACGCTGTATACATGCCGGAAGTTTTTCGGAGTGGCAGACGGTGCAATTCTCTATACTGACAAAACCATACCTGTTTCCCAACAGGACGAATCTTTTGAACGGATGCACTTTCTGCTGGGCCGGTATGAGCGAACCGCATCGGAATTCTATCAGGAATATGTGGACAACAACCACTACTTTGAGTCCGAACCGATTAAGAACATGTCCCGCCTGACAGAGAATCTTCTGCACGGGATCGACTATGAATTTGTCCGTAAACGCAGAACAGAGAACTTTACATTTTTGCAAAAAAATTTTGGAAACATCAACAAACTGACACTGCAAATACCGGATGGGGCCTTTATGTATCCGCTATATGTTGACAACGGAGCGCAGATACGAAAAGAACTTCAAAAACAGAAAATCTATATTCCCACATTGTGGCCTGCGGTTTTTGGTATATGCGGGGAGACAGAACTGGAATATGACATGGCAAAGAATATTCTGCCATTGCCATGTGATCAACGGTATAGTATGGTAGCGATGTTTAATGTTATGAAAGCATTGCTAATTGAATTAACGAAAATAGGTGAATTTGATGCTAAAAGGAAAAAAACTTTTGATTTTGGGATGTACGGTGGATGAGTTCCAAATAATTGATGCTGCAAAAGGGATGGGAGTGTACACGATTGTAACTGATAACCATATGGATTGGTCACAAGCTCCTGCAAAGTACCGGGCAGACGAAGCATGGGATATTAGTTGGTCAGATGTTACGACCTTGAAAGAGAAGGCTTTGCTCAGCGGTGTGGATGGTGTGATGGCTGGGTATAGTGAGCGAAGAATTGAGTGTGCTATCAAATTATGTAGGGAACTAAAAAAACCATTTTATGTTGATAATGAGGATATACTCTATAAAACATTCAACAAACGGCTTTTTAAGGATATTTGCCGCAGGTATTCTGTACCTGTTACAAAAGACTATTCTGTAAATAATGCAGGGAATGAAGTAGCTGGGCAAACCATTGAGTTCCCTGTGCTTGTCAAGCCATTAGATAATGGTGGTTCCAGAGGAATTCGAACCTGTTGGAATACTCAAGAACTGGAGCAGAATGTAAAATATGCACTAACTTTCTCACAGATGGATACGGTCGTTGTTGAGGAGTTAATTCGTGATGCACGAGAAGTGGTGGTGTATTATACAATTTCTGATGGCGAAATTGCGCTTTCGGCAATGTGCGATAAATTTGAGAGGAGAACTTCTGAGGGCTTCAATTCTTTACCTGATGTTTATATGTATCCGTCTTTGCATACGCAAGAGTACATTGAAAAACACAACATAGACGTAATTGCAGCATTGAAAAGTATGGGTATGCGGGAGGGAAGTGCAAACCTGCAGGGATTTTACAAACCAGGACGTGGATTCATTTTCTTTGAAATGGACTTTAGACCGGGTGGAACGAATACTTTTCATTTCACAGACTACTTTTCAGGAGAAAACTATCTGAAGATGCTGATCAATTATTCGCTTACGGGTGAACCAGGGAAAGAGAATATTAAATACGCAGATCCTTTATTTGCTGGAAAATACGGATGTATATATACACTTCTATCCAAAGATGGCATAATCAGCCAGATGGGGGGAGAAGAAAAAGTTCAAAACAACCCCAATGTACTCTATACGTGTTTTTACCATAGCATTGGGACCAAAATTGAGGTAAATGGATCTCAATTTCCTAAAACATTTCGTGCGTATATTGTAGGTGACGATATAGAGACAATCAAAAAAACAATTTTGGAAATTCAAGAGACGGTTTACGTCAAAGATGAATTCGGGGATAATATGCTATTTTCACCTTTTAACGTAAATAAGCTGGATATTTACCAGAAATAACCGGATAACATATGATATAATGAGGGCAATGCGATGATAAACAAAAAAACAGTTTGTATTTGTGGTGGTGGACATCAAGGATTGTCAATGGCGGCGCATATGGCTCTGAATGGAGTACCTGTTACGATGTGGAACAGATCGGCAAATCATATTCAAGAGATTATTGATACAGGAAAAATCTTTTGCCAGGGGGTTGTACACGGAATTGCCAAAATAGAGAGGGCTTCTACAGATATGGAGAATGTCATCTCAGACTTTGTGATGGTGACAACACCTAGTAGTGCGCATAAGGATATTGCTCATCAACTTGCCCCGTTTGTTCATAAGAATATGGTTATTGTACTAAATCCTGGAAGAACATTTGGAGCAATTGAATTCACAAGGACCTTGCTGGAATGTGGCGTTAAAGAACTCCCACACATCGCAGAAGCTCAAACGATTGTCTACACATGTAGAAGGGGCGAGAAAAACAATACTACAATCATTGCATTAAAACATGGTGTAAAAATTGCAGCAATCAGAGGTAGCGATATTCAATTCATTATGGATCGAATGCCTAAATGTATAAGAGAGTTTTTTACTGTTAGCAATTCTATCTTGGAGACGTCACTCAGTAATGTTGGAATGGTTCTTCACTGTGCACCGGTAATGATGAATATTGGGTGGATAGAAACACCAAAGGTTGATTTCAAGTACTACTATGATGGGATTTCTCCAAGTGTGGGACGATTTCTTGAAAAAATTGATAGGGAAAGGCTCTTAGTGGCACTGGAACTCGGCTGCTCGGTGGAGTCAGTTACAGAGTGGCTAAGGAGAACATATCAGTGTGATGGTAGTTCGATTTTTGATTGCATTCGGAATAATGATAGTTACAGAGAGATTGATGCTCCACCAACTATTCAGTGCAGATACATTTTAGAGGATGTACCTAACGGCCTTGTTCCGATAGAGGCTGTAGGCAGAGAGTTAGGCATAGATACTCCCAATATTACTACAATAATTAATTTGGCATCTTCTGTAATGGATTTAGATTTTAGAAAAAACGGAAGAGTCTTTCCTTTGAAATTGATTCAAGAATTTATTTAACTTAATTCAGAAGTGGGAAAAATGAATATTGAAAAAAATGAGACATTCGGATTAATAAAGACTATTTTGGATGCACATACAATGGGGGTCCATGCAGCAGCAGCACTACTGAGAGATTGCGGATACCAAGTATTGATAGCACCACCTGAAATAGAAGATGCTTTAGACAAAGTATCCGCAAGAAGCAGCCAAAGACTAATCAAAAATTGGCTATTAACGAACAATGTGAAACATATTGGTGTATCTTATCGTTTGGATCCTGATGATGCGGTAAACATCGTGGGTCGGCTGGTTGAAATGCTAAAAAGAGATCGCCTTTTTGAGGTACCCAATGCGGCTGTGAAAAGCGTATTTTTTGCGGGTCTAGCACCTGCGTGCAAGCAAATCGATAAAGATTACATGGGGCTAATTAAAACATTCTGCGGCGGTGAGTCTGCAGAAGAAACCCTGCGTAATATGGGAGTCCCGGAGAAAGACATTCCACACCATATCATTGAGGGCTGTAAATATGACAAAGAACTTCTGAAATTTGGGCAGGAGATCATTTGTGATGGTACATATCCATCATTGAAGCCACTTACAAGAAAAAAATATCCTGCATTTGGAACTAAAAAAGATACGTTAGAGGCTCGGCTTGCACACAATTTTGAAGGCGGTTTTCAGCCTCTTATTCGTGCACATTCTGGTCCTTATTCTGCAGAGATGACCAGAGTCCAATGCTTGCATGAATACAATGATTGGTGTAAAAAATTAGCAGAGTCTGGATACCTTGACATTCTTTCAATTGGTTCTTCTCAGTTGTCTCAGTCAAATTTTGGAGAGGAATGGAAAGATAAACCTAATGGTGGTGGAGTGCCTGTTAATTCTGAAAAAGAGTTTCATGATATATGGAAAGCTGCTCAACCTATGCTTGTGCGAACATATTCAGGAACCAAAAATGTTTTGTACATGGCAGATATGTATGAGCGAACCATTAATATATCGTGGCATGCTCTCTCTCTATGGTGGTTCAACGAACTGGACGGTCGGGGGCCAAACTCACTTTATCAGAACTTAAAAGAACATATTGATACAATACGACACATAGCGCAAATAGGAAAACCGGTGGAAACCAATGTTCCGCACCATTTTGCGTTTAGAGGTTGTGACGATGTAACATATATTGTGTCTGCATTTTTGTCTGCAAAAATGGCAAAGATGTGCGGAGTGAGGACATTCATCCTTCAAAATATGTTAAACACACCACGAAGTACGTGGGGAATTCAAGATTTAGCAAAATCTCGTGCAATGCTACATCTTGTGAAGTCATTGGAAAATGACAACTTTAGGGTTATATTGCAGACTCGTGCAGGACTGGACTATTTCAAACCAGATATCGATGAAGCAAAAGTTCAGCTTGCAGCAGTAACAGCTATGATGGATGATATAGATCCGGAAAATATTTATAGTCCTGAAATCATTCATGTAGTAAGTTATAGCGAGGCACTATTTTTGGCTACACCTGAAATAATCGATGATAGTATCAAAATAACCAGAAAGGCACTGCAAGAATATCGAAAGAAAAAACAAGCTGGAGAAACGCCAAATGTTAATACACCGGATATTCAGAACAGAACAGTTCGATTGATGGATTCCGCAAAAAAAATCATCGCTGCCATGGAACAAAGCATTCCCAATTTGTATTCTCCAGAGGGGTTGTATGTAGCTTTCATTGCAGGTTGGTTGCCTGTTCCAGAATTATGGTCCAACTCAAATGAATTTCTTCACGCCAAATGTTGGGAAACAAAGGTGCATAATGGAGGGATTGAACTTGTAGACCATGGCCTCTTGATGACAACAGAATCCAGAATCAGTCGGTGCCTCGATTTTATGAAGGATGCCGAAGATATGTTATGTCAAAAATATCTAGATAAACAAAAAGGAATTTGATATGCAGAGAATCCTCGTCACCCGTTCCTCCATGCCCACATTTGAGGAATACTGCGGTGAAATCAAAGAACTGTGGGATACCCACTGGCTGACGAATATGGGGGTCAAGCACCGGCAGCTACAGGAAGAACTGGAAACATACTTGGATGTTCCCCATGTGACGCTTTATACCAATGGCCATTTGGCTTTGGAAAATGCCATCGGGGCGATGAATCTTCCGGAGGGCGGCGAGGTGATCACCACCCCCTTTACCTTTGCGTCTACGACCCACGCCATTGTACGCAACGGACTGGTGCCGGTGTTTTGTGACGTAAATGACAGGGATTACACCATGGATGTGTCCAAAATCGAAAGCCTCATTACAGACCGTACAGTGGCCATCGTCCCTGTGCATGTCTATGGCAATCTCTGCGACGTGGAGGCCATTGAGCGGATCGCCGGAAAGTATGGCCTGAAAGTGGTTTATGATGCGGCTCATGCTTTCGGGGTGCGATATAAGGGCGTTTCCTCCGCTTGCTTTGGGGATGCCTCTATGTATAGCTTCCATGCCACCAAGGTGTTCAACACCATTGAGGGCGGTGCGGTATGCTTCCGCGATGACAGCATGGTGCAGATTCTAAATGACATGAAGAATTTCGGCATCCACGGCCCGGAGTCTGTGGAGTATATCGGCGGAAATGCCAAAATGAATGAATTTCAGGCTGCTATGGGCATTTGCAATCTGCGGCATTTGGATGAAGAAATCACCAAACGAAAAAAGGTCGTAGAGCGTTACCGTCAACGCCTGGAAGGGGTAGAGGGGATTCATCTCACGGCGGCTCAGGAGCATGTTGAACCCAACTATGCCTATTTCCCCGTGGTATTTGACGGTTACAAGTATACCCGCAATGAGATTTTTGCAATGCTTCAAGAGCAGAACATTACCGCCCGGAAGTATTTTTTCCCCTTGACCAACAGCTTTGAGTGCTATCGGCACTATCCCACCGCCGGCGTGGAAAAAACCCCGGTTGCCCAGCACCTGGCTCTGCGTGTGCTGACACTGCCGCTGTACGCTGACCTGGCACCGGAAGATGTGGACCGAATCTGCGATATTATTTTGGGAGTGTAACCGATGTGAATACAAATATGCAGAAAATGTGCGTAGGGGGGGTACAGAAGCCGCCGCGTGATTCCAACGTAGAACTTTACAGAATTATTGTCATGCTTGCAATCGTAGCCCACCATTATGTGGTAAATTCCGGACTTATGAATATAATTGATCAAAATGGTGCTACGAGACCCGCATCCATTTTCTTATTGTTGTTTGGTTGCTGGGGAAAAATTGGTATCAATTGCTTTGTATTGATCACGGGCTACTTTATGTGCAAGTCCAACATCACCCTGAAAAAATTCCTGAGACTGTTCCTGGAATGGATGTTCTATAAGTATGTCATCTGGGCCATTTTCATTCTTTGCGGATACCGGTTTTCTTCTGTGAAACAGGCACTTAAAAGTCTGCTTCCCATTACATCGCTGACAGATGGGTTTACCAGCTGCTATATTGTCTTTTTCCTGTTTATTCCGTTCCTGAACATCCTGATTCAGGGAATGAACCAGCGGCAGCACCAGCTATTGCTGCTGCTTTCCCTTGGTGTGTTTTCCGTTCTTGGGTCAGTTATCCCGGTAGGTTCCAGCTATGTCATTTGGTTTGTGAATCTGTATTTTTTGGCTGCGTACATTCGGTTGTATCCCGTTGCACTGTTCGAAAACACACGCTTTTGGGGATGGATGTCTTTGCTTGCGGTTGTCTGCGCCTATGGGAGCGTTATTTTGATGGCGTGGGTGAAAGACTGCTTTGGATACTCGGGTTACTACTATTTCCTGGCCGATTCCAATAAAATCACAGCTCTGGCCGCGGCTCTTTCTTTCTTCCTGTTTTTTAAAAATTGGAAGATAAAATACAACAGGGCGATCAATACGGTTGCTTCGTCAACTTTTGGAGTTCTCTGCATCCATGCACACAGTGATGCAATGCGAACTTGGTTGTGGGAAGAACTGTGCAGGAATACAGAAGTATATGATTCCGCGTTTTTAGTGTTACATGCGTTCAGTGTTGTGATCGCTGTGTATCTGGTATGTACCGTCATTGACCAACTTCGTATAAAATTCATTGAAGAGAGATTCTTCCAATTCTACGACCGGAAGATTTCTTCCAAACTGCTATAATTAAACAAGGAGAAAGCTATGAAGGGAATCATCCTTGCCGGAGGTGCCGGTACTAGACTATATCCGCTGACCATGGTGACCAGCAAACAGTTGCTGCCGGTCTACGACAAGCCCATGATCTACTATCCCCTTTCTACCTTGATGCTGGCACGGATCCGGGACATTCTGCTGATTTCCACCCCTGAGGATACCCCGCGGTTTCAGGCACTGCTGGGGGACGGAAGCCAATTCGGCATTCACCTGAGCTATGCGGTACAGCCCAGCCCGGATGGGTTGGCCCAAGCGTTTCTGATTGGTGAAGAATTCATCGGAGACGATGCCTGTGCCATGATTCTGGGGGACAATATCTTTTACGGCAACGGCCTGGGCAGCAAGCTCATGTCTGCCAGAACACATGCGGAAGCGGGCTGTGCCTCTGTTTTCAGCTATTACGTGGATGACCCGGAGCGTTTTGGAGTCGTGGAGTTTGACAAGGATGGAAAGGTTCTGAGCCTGGAAGAAAAACCTCAGAATCCCAAAAGCAACTATGCGGCTACGGGCCTATATTTTTATCCCAGCGGAGTCAGTAAAATGGCTGCCCAGGTGCGGCCCAGCAGCCGGGGAGAGTTGGAAATCACAACACTGAATGAAATGTTCCTGCACCAAGGAAAACTGAATTGCGAATTACTAGGCCGCGGCTTTGCCTGGATGGACACCGGCACTATAGAAAGTCTGCTGAATGCAGGGGAATTTGTACATATGATCGAGCGAAACCAAGGCATGAAAATCTCCGCGCCTGAGGAGATCGGCTACCGCTTCAAATGGATCACCCGGGAGCAATTGCTGGAGAGTGCCATCCGTTACGGCAAGAGCAGCTACGGCAAGCACCTGAAATCCGTTGCCGAAGATAGAATTTTGCGCTGAGAGGTAAAATTGTGAAAACATATCTGATCACCGGCTGCGCCGGATTTATCGGCTCCAATTTCGTTTATTATATGCTGAACAAGTATCAGGATATTTTGCTTGTCAACCTGGACAAGCTGACCTATGCCGGGAACCTGGAAAACCTGAAAGGCGTGGAGGGGGATCCTCGCCACATTTTCGTCCAGGGTGACATCTGCGACAGGAAATTGGTGGCATCTTTGTTTGATAAATATGACTTCGACTACGTCATCAACTTTGCGGCGGAAAGTCATGTAGACCGGTCCATTGCTAACCCGGAGGTTTTTGTCCAGACCAATGTTATGGGAACCGTGAACCTCTTGCAGCGGGCAAAGGAAGCCTGGTACGATGCCGAGGCCAAGACCTGGAAAGCGGGGAAAAAGTATCTTCAGGTTTCTACGGACGAGGTATACGGTGCCTTGGGTGCGGAGGGATTCTTTATGGAAACCACGCCCCTCAGCCCCCACAGCCCCTATTCCTCCTCCAAGGCCAGTGCGGATATGTTCGTTATGGCGTTCCATGATACCTACGGTATGCCCATTAATATTACCCGCTGCTCCAATAACTACGGTCCCTACCAGTTCCCGGAGAAGCTGATCCCCCTGATGATCAACAATGTGAAGCACCACAAGCAGCTCCCCGTCTACGGCGACGGTATGCAGGTTCGGGACTGGCTGTATGTAGAAGACCACTGTAAGGCCATTGATATGGTGGCCAACGGCGGCACAATCGGAGAGGTTTACAATGTGGGCGGCCACAATGAGCGGCCAAACATCTTTATCGTGAAAACCATTATTCGACAACTCCACCACAGACTTCATGACGAGGGTATTTCCGAAGACCTCATCAAGCACGTAGAAGACCGCCTGGGCCACGACCGCCGCTACGGCATCGACCCTACCAAAATCAAAAACGACCTGGGCTGGTATCCTGAGACCTCCTTTGAAAAGGGCATTGTTCTGACCATCGATTGGTATCTGGAACACCAGGAATGGATGAACAATGTCACCTCCGGTGCCTATCAGAAGTATTACGAGGATATGTACGCCGCCAAGGCTGAGATGTAACGGCACAATGCCATCGGTATACCAAAAAAGAATGAAATGTGGACTTTACGGAGTGACACCTGGGCTAGGTGTATGTCCACACGGTTCTTTCCCTGCTGCTCGCCGGTTGGGGACATTTCTGAGCATCCTATTCTACGCATCCCCCGCAGGGACGGCACCACCGCCGTCCCTGCGCATTTCTTATCCCGCCGCTTCCAGCATGTTCTCAATGAAAATGCCATATCCTGAGGACGGGTCGTTGATCAGGACGTGGGTTACGGCGCCGATGAGTTTGCCGTCTTGCAATATGGGGCTGCCGGACATGCCTTGGACGATGCCGCCGGTCAGGGACAGGAGTTCCGGGTCGGTGATTTTCAGAAGAAAATTCCGGTGGGTCGTCCGGTCTTTTGGATATAATTTCAGAATTTCCACAGAATAATCCCGAGGCGGCCCGGGTTGGACGGTGGCCCGGATGGTGGCGGGGCCGCAGTGCAGGGTGTCCCAGCTGCCCACCGGCACGGGGGAGCCGGTAAAGCCTCCGGGGGCGGTGCCGAAAATGCCCTGGGGGGTATTGCCGGACAGAGTACCCAGGGGAAAGCCGGCGGTGGCTTCACCTTTCAGCAGTCCTGGGGTGCCGATTTTTCCCTTTTGAACGGCACTGACCTGGGCGGCGTAAACGTCCCCGGATACCATTTTCAAAAGCCCTTCCTTTGGGGTGCTGACCCCGTGGCCCAGGGCGGCAAAGCGGTGGGTCTCCGGGTCATACCAGGTGACGGTGCCAATGCCTGAGATCCCCTGGCGAAGATAAACGCCCAGAACGGCGGTACCCTGTCTGACCTTTGGGGTGACGGTCAAGGTCAGTTGGCGGCTGCCCCGGAGTACCGTCAGTTCCACAGGTGCGGGGCTATGCTGCAAAGCGGTACGGACCTGGGGAACGGTGGAGACTGGGGTGCCGTTGACTGCCGTGATCCGGTCTCCGATTTTCAGTCCCGTGCTTTTTCCGTCGGCGGCATCGTCATAGGCCGCCACGGTAACGCTATCGGTGCGCAGCTGCAGCCCTACCAACTGCCCCACGGGAACCAGGGTCGTTTCCGCGTTGACAGTCAGGGGAAGCACCCATATCCATAAAAGAAAAACCCGCAAAAAACGCTTCATCAAAAATCCCTCCTTTCTTTTGTGCCTTCTTAATATGACCCGGCAGCTGGGATGTAACCGCTGAAAAAGTCGAAAAATCTGGGGATGACTGGGTGCCTTTTCAAATTTTTCTTGATTGTCTTCCAGAATTTCAGTAGAATAGGGGAGAAAGGCGGGAACAATATGAAATTTGAAACAGATTATCAGGAACTTCTTCAAAATCTGGAAGCTCTGACCCAGGGAATTCCTTATTTGACCAGCAATCTAGCCAATACCGCGGCCCTCATCTGGCAGACGGTGCCGGGCCTTAACTGGGCGGGGTTTTATGAAAGAATAGAAGATGCCCTAGTGCTTGGACCTTTCCAGGGAAAACCGGCCTGTATCCGCATCCCCTTGGGCCGGGGCGTTTGCGGCACCGCGGCCCAGGAGGGCAGAACGGTCCGGGTGGAAAACGTGCATGATTTCCCGGGACATATCGCCTGTGACGGAGCTTCCAACTCGGAAATCGTCATTCCCCTCTATAAAAACGGCACGCTCTGGGGTGTTTTGGACTTGGACAGCCCCCATTTTGGACGCTTTACCCCGGAAGATCAGCAAGGACTTGAAGGTCTGGCGGCGGGGATACAGGCATTTTTGTAAGAAGAAAAGAATTACCTATTGACAAGGTAGGCAAAATGTGGTATGCTCCCTACATAACTACTAGGGAGATTCCTTTGGGAAGACCTCTCCGATACCATAGGAGGTTCATTCATGCAAATTTACGCAGACAATGCGGCAACCACCAAAATGAGCCAGACGGCCATGGATGCCATGCTGCCTTATATGACCACGATTTACGGCAACCCCTCCAGCCTGCACACCGTAGGCCAGGAGGCCCGAGAGGCCCTGGATGCCGCCCGGGAGACGGTGGCCAAGTGCCTGGGCTGTGAGCCTCGGGAAATTATCTTCACCTCCGGCGGCAGCGAGGCCGACAACCAGGCCATTATTTCCGCTGCCAGACTGGGGGAGAAGAAAGGGAAAAAGCACATTATTTCCACAGCCTTTGAACATCATGCCGTGCTGCACACCCTAAAAAAGCTGGAAAAAGAGGGCTTTGAAGTGACCCTGCTGGATGTCCGCCAGGGTCACAATATCCGCGCCCAGCAGGTAAAAGATGCCATCCGGCCTGATACCTGCCTGGTCACCACCATGTACGCCAACAATGAGATCGGCTCCGTGCTGCCCATTGCGGAAATCGGTGCCATCTGCAAAGAGGCAGGGGTTCCGTTCCACACCGACGCCGTTCAGGCGGTGGGACATCTGCACATCAACGTTAAAGAGCAGAATATCGATATGCTGAGCCTGTCCGGCCACAAGTTCCACGGCCCCAAGGGCGTGGGTGCTTTGTATGTCCGCAAGGGCTTCCCTCTGGTAAACCTCATTGAGGGCGGTGCCCAGGAGCGGGGCAAGCGGGCCGGTACCGAGAACATCCCTGGCATCTGCGGCATGGCTGCCGCCCTGAAAGAGGCCTGTGACCACATGGATGAGAACGCCGCCAAGGTTTCCGCCATGCGGGATAAGCTTTTGACGGGCCTTGCCACCATCCCCCACAGTGCCGTCAACGGCGATCTGGAACATCGGCTTCCCGGCAACGTGAGCTTCTGCTTTGAGGGCATCGAGGGCGAAAGTCTGCTGCTGCTGCTGGACCAGAAGGGCATCTGCGCTTCCTCCGGCTCTGCCTGCACCTCCGGCTCTCTGGACCCCAGCCACGTGCTACTGGCCATCGGCCGGGTTCACGATGTGGCCCACGGCTCCCTGCGGCTGAGCCTGTGCGAGAGCAACACCATGGAAGAAATGGACTATATTTTGCAGGCCGTCCCGGAAGTGGTGGCCTATCTGCGTGGGTTCTCCCCTGTTTGGAGAGACCTGCAAACCGGCAAACGGCAATTCATTCTGTAATTTGGAGGAAAAAAACATGGCACTTTACAGTGAAAAAGTGATGGATCATTTTACCCACCCCCGGAACGTAGGCGTGATCGAGGATGCCAACGGCGTGGGCGAAGTGGGCAACGCCAAGTGCGGCGATATTATGAAAATCTACCTGAAAATCGAGGACGACATCATCAAGGACGTGAAGTTTGAGACCTTTGGCTGTGGCAGTGCCATTGCCTCCTCCTCCATGGCTACCGAGATGATCAAGGGCAAGTCCATTCACGAGGCCATGGCCCTGACCAATAAGGCCGTGGCAGAGGCTCTGGACGGCCTGCCTGCCCACAAGCTGCACTGCTCCGTTCTGGCAGAGGAAGCCATTAAAAACGCCCTGAAGGACTACTATGACCGGACAGGGCTGCCCTACGACGAAAAGGACTTCCCCGACTGCGAGCATTGCGACCACTGCGAATAAGCCCATGATCGTATCGACCAAGGGACGCTACGCCCTGCGGGTGATGCTGGCCATGGCCCAGCGGGGTGGGGAAGAGTACATTCCCATTAAGGAAATCGCGGAGCAGGAGGGTATTTCTCAAAAATACCTGGAATCCATTATGACCATTCTGTCCAAAGGGGGCCTACTGGATGCGGTACACGGAAAGGGTGGCGGCTATCGGCTGAACCGGAAGCCCGAGGAATATACCGTGGGCAGCATCCTGAAGCTGACAGAGGGCGGCTTGGCGGTGGTGTCCTGCACCACCCAAGGGCCTACGGCCTGTTCCCGCAGCAGCTGCTGTGAGACAAGGCCCATGTGGGACAAGCTGGATGCCATGATCAATGCTTTCTTCGAGGGCATCACCCTGGCAGACCTGCTGAAAGAGAACCCTGCCGGGACAGAACTCCAATGACCCAATATCAAAAGGGCGTGCCGCTGAAAAATGCGGTACGTCCTTTTCCAATGTATCGGTCTTTTTCAAACGAAAATTCGTTTGAAAATCCCTTGTAGAAAAAAACATTTCGTGGTATAATATATTAAGTGCTTTTAGATCACCGGCTGCGTACTGGGGTCAACAAAAAACGAGGTAGTCTATGAACGACAAAATCATCATCCGGGGTGCCCGGGAAAACAATTTGAAAAATGTGGATGTGACCATCCCCAGAGACAAAATGGTGGTCTTTACCGGCCTCAGCGGCTCCGGCAAATCCAGCCTGGCCTTTGATACCATCTATGCCGAGGGCCAGCGGCGGTATGTGGAAAGTCTCAGCTCCTACGCCCGGCAGTTTTTGGGCCAGATGGAAAAGCCGGATGTAGATGCCATTGAGGGACTGTCCCCGGCCATTTCCATTGACCAGAAAACCACCTCCAAAAGCCCCCGGTCTACCGTGGGAACGGTGACGGAGATTTATGACTATCTGCGTCTGCTGTGGGCCAGAGTGGGCGTACCCCATTGCCCCAAGTGCGGCAAGGAAATTCGCCGCCAGACCATTGACCAGATCGTTGACCGGGTAGAGTCCCTAGGGGAGGGGACCCGGTTTGTGGTGCTGTCTCCGGTGATCCGGGGGAAAAAGGGTGAACATGTGAAAGTCCTGGAGGATGCCCGGAAGCAGGGCTTTTCCCGGGTCAGAGTCGATGGCATCCTTTATGATCTGACGGAAGAGATCAAACTGGAAAAGAACAAAAAACACACCATTGAACTGGTGGTGGATCGCCTTGTTTTGAAAGAAGGTCTGCGCCGCCGCCTGACGGACTCCATTGAAACCGCTTGTGTCCATTCCGGGGGCCTGGTGACTGTTGAGCTTCCCAAGGAAAACCGGGAGTTGAGTTTCTCTCAGAATTACGCCTGCGAGGACTGCGGCATCAGCCTGACGGAATTGGAACCCAGAATGTTCTCCTTTAATAACCCCAGCGGGGCCTGCCCCAGCTGCACCGGCTTGGGCTTCCAGCTCATTGCGGATGAAGACCTGGTGATCCCGGACAAAGAAAAGTCCATTTTTGAGGGAGCGATCCAGGCCTCCGGCTGGCAGAATGCCCGGACGGATTCTATTTTCCGGATGTATTTTGAGGCCCTGTCCCAGAAATATCATTTCTCTTTGACAGACCCCGTAAACACTCTGAGTAAAGAGGCCATGCAGGTGATCCTCTACGGCACCGGCACGGAAAAGCTACGGATGACTTACAACCGGGGAAACGGCATGGGTGTCCTGGAGCAGCCCTTTGAGGGAATTTTAAACAATGTCTCCCGCCGCTATCGGGAAACCCAGTCCGATGCCGCCCGGAAAGAATTGGAGGAGTGCATGTCCACGGCACCCTGTCCCAAGTGCCATGGGGACCGGCTTTCGGAAATTGCTTTGGCGGTGACGGTTGGGGGCCTGAACATCATGGAGTTCTGCCGCATGAGCGTGGTTCAGGAACTTGCGTTCATGGAAAACCTGCACCTGGAGGGCAATATGGCGGTGGTGGCCCAGCAGATCATCCGGGAAATCACTTCCCGGCTGCGGTTCCTGACGGATGTGGGCCTGAGTTACCTGACCCTGTCCCGTGGGGCCGGAACCCTCTCCGGCGGCGAAAGCCAGCGCATCCGTCTGGCCACCCAGATCGGTTCTTCCCTGATGGGGGTGCTGTACATTCTGGATGAACCCTCCATTGGCCTGCACCAGCGGGACAATGACAAGCTGCTGGCGACCCTCAAGCACCTGCGGGATATTGGCAACACCCTGATCGTGGTGGAGCATGACGAGGATACCATGCGGGCGGCGGACTTTATTGTGGATGTCGGCCCGGGGGCCGGAAGCCACGGGGGAAAAATCGTGGCGGCAGGCAGCTTGCAGGATATTCTGGACTGCCCGGAATCCATTACAGGGCAGTACCTCTCCGGCAAAAAGAAAATCCCTGTACCGGAAACCAGAAGACCCGGAAACGGACAACTTCTGACCGTCCGAGGGGCCAGGGAAAACAACCTGAAAAATGTGGACGTGTCCATCCCTCTGGGAACACTGACCTGTGTCACCGGCGTGTCCGGTTCCGGCAAGTCCAGTCTTGTAAATGAGGTGCTGAACAAGACCCTGCTTTCCAAGCTGAACCATGCCCGGTGCCGTCCGGGGGCTTGCCGGTGCGTGGAGGGCCTTGTTAACCTGGATAAGGTCATCGACATTGACCAGAGTCCCATTGGTCGCACTCCCCGATCCAACCCCGCCACCTACACGGGGCTGTTCAATGACATTCGGGACTTGTTCGCCTCTACGGCGGATGCCAAAATGCGGGGCTACGGCCCGGGCCGGTTCAGCTTCAATGTAAAGGGTGGCAGGTGTGAGGCCTGTTCCGGTGACGGCCTGGTAAAAATCGAGATGCACTTTTTGGCGGATGTCTATGTACCCTGCGAGGTCTGCCACGGAGCCAGGTATAACCGGGAGACCCTGGAAGTGCTTTATAAGGGGAAAAACATTGCCCAAGTGCTGGACATGACCTGTGAGGAAGCGGTGGAGTTCTTTGAGAACATCCCCAAAATCCGGAAAAAGGCCCAGATGCTGGTGGAAGTTGGACTGGGTTATATCAAGCTTGGCCAGGCCAGTACCACCCTCTCCGGCGGCGAAGCCCAGCGGGTGAAACTGGCTACGGAACTGAGCCGCACGGCCACAGGCCGCACCATCTATATTTTGGACGAACCCACCACGGGACTCCATGCGGCGGATGTTCACCGGCTGATCGAGGTTCTGAACCGACTGGTGGAGGCGGGGAATACCGTGTTGGTCATTGAGCATAACCTGGATGTAATCAAAACCGCCGACTACCTCATTGACCTTGGCCCTGAGGGCGGTGACGGCGGCGGCACCATTGTAGCCACCGGTACCCCGGAACAGGTGGCCCTGGTTCCTGAGAGCTATACGGGCCAGTATTTGAAGCCTTTCCTGAAAACCGTGTGATTTGAACCAACCGGGGCAGGCGGTTCCTGTGGAAATCCGTCTGCCCCGGTTGCTTTTTTTAGGCGGTGGGGCTATAATGAACAAAAAAGAAGTGCTTCCCCCAAAAAGGAAAGCACTTCTAGGGAAGCTCTGATTAAATCGGCAAGAGCTGACGGCGAAAGATTTTGGCTCCAGGCAAGGTTTGGAAAATGAGGGAATACTTTGTGTATTTCCCATTTTTCGAACCGCAGACTGGGGGCAAAAGATTTGCCGCTCAGCCGCAGACGATTTATTCAGAGTTTCCCTAACAAGAAATTCATTCCAGGCTGCCATACAGGTCTGTTGGAAGAACGTCGGAAAGTTCCACCAGCGCATGATCCCGTTCACCGGCATAGTCAATGCGCATGCGGGGGGAGCGGAGGGTGTTGCCGGTGTCCTGCCGGATGGCCAGGGTCATGGTGACCCGGGTCCCCCCCTGGGCGGGATGGTCAATCAGCACCGCACCGCCGTGATGACTGGCACAGGCCCGGACCAGTACCAGCCCCAGCCCCAGGCCCCAACGTCCGTCTTCAATGGCGGGCTGCCGCAGATAACGGTTAAAAACACTGCCCAGAATTTCCTCTGGAATGCCGCTGCCCTCATCCTGGATGCACAGCCGTAGGACTCTGTTCTGGCGGGTCAGGCTGCAACGGATGCTGCTGCCCCGGGGGCTGAATTTGGCACTGTTGGACAGTAGATTCAGTACACTGCGTTCCAGTTCCTGGGCATCTGTCAGGCAGTAAATGGAATGCTCCGGCCCCTCATAGTGAAGCCGGAGACCCGCGCTTTCCAGCAAGGGCTGGGCTTTCATAAAAATCTCCCGGAAAACAGCGGTAATGTCTGCAAGCTCCGGGTGAGAGATGGGCGCAGCGGCGGCTGACATATTTCCGATGAGCCGCAGCAGCTGGGAAAGGCCCCGGTTCAAAGCACTGATTTGAGCGGACTGGTCAGCATCCAGCTGCTGGACAGTGGCAAAGAGTCCGGAAAGGGGCTGCCGCAGTTCCCGGGCGGCCAGAGAGAGGATCCGCAGTTCCGGGTTCCCCTCTGCTTCTTCCAGAAGAAAGAAATCCAGGTCTCCCTTTCGCTCAACGGCGGCACCAAAAAGGGTGCCTTCCACGGAAAGGGTCAGATACAAACTTCCGCCTGTAAAGCCCCAATAGGCCTCCCCTCCGGCGGCAAGCAGGGGTTCTACGCATTCACCCAAAGGCAGCTTCCGGGCCGCCGCGTTACGGCCCAGAATCACCCCGTCCTTTACCCAAAAGCAGGGGGCAACGAGAAGCTCCAGGGTCTCTATGCACAAGGTTTGATCGTCCATGACAGTCCTCCTGACCGTATTAGGGTTTCGGGGAAACTCTGAATAAATCGTCTGCGGCTGGACAGCGGATCTTTTGCTTCCATGCTGCGGTTTGAAAAATGGGAAATACATACAGTATTCCCTCATTTTCCAAACCTTGCCTGGAAACAAAATCTCTCGCTGCCAGCTCTTGCCGATTGAATCAGAGCTTCCCTAGCATGCGCAGATTCTCAGAAAAATTCCCCGCAGATTTCGACAATTCTTACCACCCATTTTAGCGGGTTTCCACGAAAAAGGCAAGCATAACTTCAAAAAGATTGGAAAGAGGGGCAAGGACCATGCACGAAGGCCACCGAGCAAGGGTAAAAAAGCGATTTTTAGAGGAGGGTCTGGACCATTTTTCGGACATTCAGGCCCTGGAACTGCTGCTTTTTTACGCCATCCCCCGGGCGGATACCAATCCCATTGCCCACAGACTTTTAGACCACTTTGGAAGCCTTTCCCAGGTGTTGGAGGCAAACCCGGAGGAACTGAAAAAAATCTCCGGGGTAGGGGAGAGTGGGGCGTTGCTGCTGAACCTGATCCCCCAGATGGGCCGGTTTTATATGACGGACCGGGCCAGTACCCCGGGAGTCCTGACCACCTTGGAGCAGTGCGCCCAATACCTGATGCCCCGGTTTTTCGGACGAAAGCTGGAAACGGTGTTTATACTGTGCCTGGATGCCAAGTGCAAAGTGCTGTGCTGTAGAGAAGTGGGGGAGGGCGGCACCAATTCTACCGGCATTTCCATTCGCCGGGTGGTGGAAACGGCCCTTGGGGTCAACGCTTCCTCGGTGGTGCTGGCTCACAATCACCCCAGCGGTGTGGCCCTGCCCTCGCCGGAGGATATTCAAACCACCCGCCGGGTGGCTATGGCCCTACAGGCGGTGGAAATCGTGCTGGTGGACCACATCATTGTGGCGGATGACGATTACGTGTCCATTGCCCAGTCTGATGAACGCTTTAACCAATGCTTGCTGCTGTAAGGAGGCAGAACATGGATCATTTTGAATTGGTTTCCGATTACAAACTCTCCGGCGACCAGCCGGAGGCGGTGGAGGCCCTGACCAACGGCGTGAACTGGGGCCTGCGGGAGCAGACCCTTTTGGGCGTGACCGGCTCCGGCAAGACCTTTACCATGGCTTCCGTCATTGCACGGCTCAACCGGCCCACCCTGGTGCTGGCCCATAATAAAACGTTGGCTGCCCAGCTGTGTTCGGAGTTCCGGGAGTTTTTTCCCAACAATGTGGTGGAATACTTTATTTCCTATTACGATTACTACCAGCCGGAGGCCTACATTGCCCATACGGATACCTATATTGAAAAGGATTCCGCGGTGAATGAGGAAATTGACCGTCTCCGGCACTCCGCCACCTCCTCGCTTTTTGAGCGGCGGGATGTGATCATCGTGGCCTCTGTCAGCTGCCTTTACGGTCTGGGTGACCCCATTGACTACAAAAGCATGGTCATTTCCCTGCGGGTGGGCAATGAGCGGCCCATGGATGACATTCTGCGGCAGCTGACAGAAATCCGCTACGAGCGCAACGACATTGATTTTTCCCGAAACAAGTTCCGGGTCCGGGGGGATACGTTGGAGGTATACCCCGCCTACTGGTCCGGTCGGGCCATCCGGGTGGAGTTTTTCGGGGACGAGATTGACCGCATCAGCGAAATCAACGCCGTGTCCGGCATGGTGGAACGGTATGTAGACCATGTGGCCATTTACCCCGCCAGCCACTATGTAGCCTCCCGGGAAAAGCTTCAGCGGGCCATGCTGGAAATCCAGAAAGAGTGCGACCAGCAGGTGGAAAAATTCAATGCGGAAAACAAGCTGATTGAGGCCCAGCGGATCGCCCAGCGGGTGAATTACGATTTGGAAATGTTGACGGAGATCGGCTTCTGCACCGGCATTGAAAACTATTCCCGGGTTATTCAGGGCAGGGCACCGGGAACGCCCCCCACGACCCTGCTGGATTATTTTCCCAAGGATTACCTTATGTTTGTGGATGAAAGCCACGTGACCCTGCCCCAGTGCCGGGCCATGTACGCCGGAGACCGGAGCCGAAAGGATTCCCTGGTAAACTACGGCTTCCGGCTGCCCTCGGCCTATGACAACCGGCCTTTGAATTTTGGAGAATTCGACCAGAAAATCAACCAGGTGATCTATGTCTCCGCCACCCCCGGGGAGTATGAGCGCACCCGGTCCGGCCAGATCGTGGAGCAGGTCATCCGGCCTACAGGCCTGCTGGACCCCCAGGTGGAGGTCCGGCCCATTGAGGGGCAGATCGATGACCTGATCGCAGAGATCAACGCCCGCACCGCCCGACAGGAGCGGGTCCTGGTCACCACCCTTACCAAGAAAATGGCCGAGGATTTGACGGTGTATCTGCAAAAGGCGGGCATCAAGGTCCGGTATATGCACTCGGATATTGGGGCCATGGAGCGGATGGAGATCATTCGGGACCTGCGGCTGGCCAAGTTTGATGTGCTGGTGGGCATCAATCTGCTGCGGGAGGGCCTGGACTTGCCGGAGGTGAGTCTGGTGGCTATTCTGGATGCGGACAAAGAGGGCTTCCTCCGGTCCGAGACCAGCCTGATTCAGACCATGGGTCGGGCGGCCCGAAACGCCGAGGGCAAGGTCATTATGTACGCAGATACGGTCACGCCCTCTATGCGGGTGGCCATGGATGAGACCGCCCGCCGCCGGGAGTTGCAGGATGCCTACAACAAGGCCCACGGCATCGTCCCCCGGACGGTTATCAAGTCGGTTCGGGATTTGATTGAAATCTCCTCTCCCACCGCCGAGCGCAAGAGCCGCACGGGCATCAAGATGACCAAGGCAGAAAAGGAAAAGGAAATCGCCCGTCTGGAAAAGCAGATGAAAGAAGCGGCCAGAATGATGGAATACGAACTGGCAGCCGTCCTGCGGGACCAGATCATCGAGCTTCGGGGCAACGGGATTTAACCCCATATTCAAAAATATTCCACAGCGGGTTAAATTGTCCTTGCAATTTTCGCTGTGGATGGTATAATAAACTTCATCAAATACAAAGGAGTTCGTCCCAATGATTATGTTGACTAATGCCGGAGCCTCCGGAATGTCCAGTATGCTGGTGACTCTGGTCCTGATGCTGGCCGTATTCTACTTCATGCTGATCCGTCCTGAGAACAAGCGGAAGAAAGAAGCAGAGCAGATGCGTTCCGCCGTCAAGACCGGCGACAAGATCACCACCATCGGCGGCATTGTCGGTACCGTTGTCAATGTGAAAGAAAACAATCTGGTCATTGAAACCGGTGCCGATCAGGTTCGCATTGAAATCGCCAAGTGGGCCATGTCCACCAACGAGACCGCTGCGGAGAATGCCAAGGCAGAGGCCAAGAAGGCCCAGGAAGCCAAGGCCAAGGCAAAGGCTGCCAAGAAGGCCGCCAAGGAAGACAAGTAAAAAAGAATTGGCTGTCCGAAAAGGACAGCCAATTTTTTAAAGGTATTGTAGTTCTACAGTTTCCAGAACCGGAATGCCCAGGGAAGACAAAAGGCCCCGGACTTTGGTTTCCGTAGCGGCTACGGTCAGGTCTTCAGGCCGGTGGGCATCGCACCCCAGAACCATGGGCAGGTTTTCTTGCGCCACCAGCTCTAAAAAGCGGCGGTTTGGGTAATTCCGGCCCTCCCGGTAGCCCAGAAAGTTGAATTCCAGGGGAATACCGTGATCCTTGGCTTCCCGCACCAGAAGACCCATCCAGTCCTCATAAACCTGGTGGGAGCCTACAAAGTTCAGAATATCCGGGTGGGCAATGTAGGTGTAGACCCCGGTGTCCATGGCGGCAATGACCTGGCGGACATAATCTTCCAGAATTTGCTTATCATCGGTTTCGTGGCCGCTGTAAACACCCAAAGGCTCATTGCCTGTAAAGTGCTGGCCCAAAATCATGTATTCCACCCGGTTCTGCCGCAGATAGTCCAGCAGCTTTTCAAAATAACTGGGATAGTATTCCGCTTCCACGCCGGTGTGCAGCTGGATTTTTCCGGAATACCGTTTTTTTAGACCCTCTATGGTGGCAACATAGCCAGGCAGTTCCTCCGGCCGCATCCGAAAGCCGGAGTAGTAGTCCCCGGGGAAGAAGTAGGGGGTATGGTCCGAAAAACCCAGAATTTGCAGCCCGGAAGAAATCGCTTTTTCTACATAGGCTTCCTCGGAGCCATGGGCGTGATTGCAGCGTGGGGTGTGAGTATGGTAGTTGGCAATCAAAGAAATCGTTCCCTCTTTCACCTTTTTTCTTTAGTATAACACATCAGAGGGGAAAATGGAAACAAAATAAAAACCAACCTTGGGAGGAACATCGAATGAAAGATTTTCCTGTTTTTACTACGGAAAATGGCGTGGCCAGCCTGATTTTGAAAGAGATCCCTTATCGGGGAGAGGCCTATATCCATTTGCGGGATTCCCAGAATCCCCAGGCACTGTTGGAAGAATGTGTTTCTTTCTGTACTGCCTGTGGGGCAAAGGCCGTTTACGCCGCGGGAAACCCGATTCTGGAAAGTTACCCCCTCCATACGGCCATACTGGAAATGCGGGGCGTTCCCAATATAGAGGTGGAGCAGATCGCCTCCTTGTTTCCGGTGACCGAGACCACGGCGGGCCGTTGGCGGGAACTTCACAACCGTGCCATGGCCCAGGTACCCAACGCCGGGACCTTGGAGCAGCGGGACGAAGAAGAGCTTACAAAGGGCGGTGCCTATTTTGTTCATCAGCAGGGGGAGCTTTTGGGCATTGGCTATCTGAAAGAGGACTGCATTGCCGCTTTGGCGGCCTGTAAGCCCGGGGCAG
Organism: uncultured Oscillospiraceae bacterium; assembly: GCA_934593275.1. Lineage (GTDB taxonomy): Bacteria > Bacillota > Clostridia > Oscillospirales > Oscillospiraceae > Faecousia. Next base: position 73,981 of record CAKTQE010000003.1, read on the forward strand.
GGAAACAGGTGCTGCATTCCCTTTGCTCCGTATGCCCCGGAGTTCCCCTGCGCCTGGAAGTGGCCTCCACCAACGAGCGGGCCATTGGACTGTATGAGCGCATGGGCTTTTTGAAGGTCCGGGAAATTTCCCGGTGGTATCGGGTACAATAAAGATTTCGGGCGCATGCTTTCTTCCGGTGAGAGCGTGCGCCCGCTTTTTTATGTCGGTATCTACAAAAACAGAGAAAATCCACAATAAATCATTACTATCTGATAAAATCCTCTTGAAAACAGGAAACAAATGGAATATAATAGTTCCCACATTTCCGCCCCACGCCTGAGGACCGGCGGAAAAAAGGATTTTGAGTGCGCTGTCAGGCATAGGCGGCGTGTTTTTGTTTGCTTGCAGCAGGAGTATTAGATATGCGACAAAAGAAGAAAAACAGAAAACTTGTGTTTTCCAAGACCCTTGCCGGTGTATTGACGGCCCTCCTTTTGATTGGGCTGCTTTTCGGCTGCGGCTTTTGGGGCAGTACAGACAAGGAGGCAGAGAAGCTCCCCCAAATTGTGGTGGGCAGCGATGTTTATCCGCCCTTTAATTATGAGGATGCCGATGGAACCCCCACAGGCATTGATGTGGAACTGGCCAGGGAAGCCTTTCGCCGTATGGGCTACGAACCTAAGTTTACGACCATTGTCTGGGAGGAGAAAAACGAGCTGCTGGAGCAGGGAACCATCGACTGCATCTGGGGCAGTTTTTCCATTGACGGACGGGAGGACCAATACCGTTGGACGGAACCCTATATGTACAGCCGTCAGGTGGTGGCGGTCCGGGAGAACAGCCCTATTTACACCCTCCAGGATTTGGAGGGAAAGCGGGTGGCGGTGCAGTCCACCACCAAGCCCGAGGGCATTTTCCTGTCCCATACAGACCCCCGAATTCCCCAGATCCGGGAACTGTTCTCCCTGCAAAATCGGGAGCTGCTCTATCCCTATCTCAGCAAGGGCTACGCCGATGCCATTGCGGCCCATGAGACTTCCATCATGCAGAGCATGGTCGAATACAATCTGCACTATCGGATTTTAGAGGAGCCATTGCTTACCGTGGGCCTGGGAGTGGCCTTTGCAAAAGAGGATGAGAGAAGCGTTTGTGACGAACTTTCCCAAACCTTCCGGGGTATGCGGGAAGACGGCACCATGGAAAAAATCATCGGCAAATATCTTAAAAATCCGGAAAGCTATTTGGAGGTAGACGGCAATGAAAAATAAAGCCCGTGTCATCTCCAAACGCCGGATCCTTTGGCAGTTTGCGGCAGGCCTGGTGCTGCTGGTGGTGGTGGCCCTGGGGACCATCCAATACGATTTGGTCACGGCCCAAAGGGGCCTTTCCAGCACCGCTGATTACATCAAGGAACAGTGCAACCAGTATTCCCGGAACCATCTGGCGGCGGAGACCAAAAGCCTCATGCGCATTATTGAGGGCTGCAATCAGGCAGCCGGTCATCTGAAAAACTGTGGCCCGGAGGGAAGCCTGGAGGAGTACGCCCAGGATGCCTATCTGACGGGTCTGCTGCTGCTGGATGAAGACGGAAACGTCACCCAGGCATACTATGGAGAGGGCCACGCCCCGGAAGGACTGCTGGATGCCCTTCGTTCTCCGGCACTGCTGGATACCTACCAGTATCCGGAAAAACGCTATACCGCCCGACTGCGCTGCACGGACAACAGCGAAATCGATCTGGCCGCCGTGGCCCGGCAGGATGCCCCCGGCATTGTGGTGGCCTATTACCACACCCCGACAGAATACATTGAGTCCTTTAATCTCTCCCTGGGTTCCATGCTCTCCGGCTACAACAAGGACCGGGACGGCACCATTGTGGTCACCAACGGAGAAATCGTGGTGGCCAGCAACGCGGAGATTTTTGTAGGCACCCGAACCAAAGAAATTCCGCTTCTGCAAAAAATCAAATCCGCCCCCAAAGAGGGGGAACTGGCCCATGCCGGCAGGAGGGACGGTGCTTCCGGCCAGTATCTGGGCCTGATGAAGCGGGGACAGAATGTGTATGTTTATTGCATTATGCCCGAGCGCAGTGTCTTCGCCCAGACACCCCGGATGGTTGCTTACAGCCTGGTGGCCTATCTCCTGCTGCTCATAGGCACCAATGCCATCCGGCTTCGCAGCAACCAGCAGGCCCAGAAAGAATACGCCCGGCAGCTTCAGGAGAAAAACGCCCAGCTTAGCGCGGCGGTAGACGAGGCCCAGCGGGCCAATGCGGCGAAAACCAGCTTCCTTTCCCGGATGAGCCACGACATCCGCACACCCTTAAACGGCATCATCGGTATGTTGGAAATTGCGGAGGCCCACCCGGAGGATGTGGAACTGCTGAAAGCCAACCGGGAAAAAATGCGGGTGGCGGCAGACCATTTGCTTTCTCTTGTCAATGACGTTTTGCAGATGGGCAAACTGGAAAGCGGGGAGTTAAACCTGGCCCACGAGGTCATGGACATCAAAGCCCTGGCCTCGGAGGTCATGACCCTGGTCAGCCAGCGGGCAGCGGAATCCGGCGTGACCATGGTGTATGATCTTCGCTCCGACCAGGTCAAATACCCCTGGGTCTACGGTAGCCCCCTGCATGTAAGGCAGATTTTCCTGAACATTTACACCAACTGCGTCAAGTATAACCGCATGGGCGGCACCATTACCACCCTGTTTCAGTGCCAGAATGTCAAGGAAAATCGGGTGGAATACCACTGGACCATTACCGATACGGGCATTGGCATGAGCCAGGAGTTTTTGCGGCACATCTTTGACCCCTTTACCCAGGAAAGCACCGATGCCCGCAGTGTTTATCAGGGTACGGGCCTGGGCATGGCCATTGTAAAAGAACTGGTGGAGAGCATGGGCGGCAGCATTTGCGTACAGAGCCGCCCGGGAAAAGGCTCTGTGTTTGATATCGTCCTTCCCTTTGAAATCGCTCAGCCGGAGAAGAACACCCCGGATGGGGAACCGGAACAGGAGAAAGCTTCCGTCCGCGGTCTGCGGCTGCTGCTGGTGGAGGACAATGCCCTGAATGCGGAAATCGCCAAGGTGCTTCTCACCGACGCCGGTGCGGAAATCACCTGGGTGCAGGACGGAAAACAGGCCCTGGATTTGTTTCAGCAGGAACCGCCCGGAACCTTTGACGGCATTCTCATGGATATCATGATGCCGGTGATGGACGGCCTTGCCGCCACCAAAGCCATCCGGGCCTTGGACCGGAAAGACGCGAAAACCGTTCCCATTATCGCCATGACCGCCAACGCCTTTGACGAGGACGCGAAAAAGTGTCTGGACGTCGGTATGAATGCCCATCTGGCCAAGCCCTTGGACATTCAAAAGCTTATTGATGTTCTGGCCCGGTGTGTCCGGCTAAAGAATACTCTATAACTGATTCTGGCAGAGTTCTAAAGTGGGACTCTGCCTTTTGTCTTCCCTTGCCGTGGCACGGCCACGGTTTCCTCGAATGATTGGAGAAGAATGGGCCTTTTCTGAATCAAATCTTGTCATATTCGCAAAAGAAATGATAGAGTGGTTGATTTTTGAAATTCTTATGTTATAATACCTTCGATACTGTGAAAAGTGTGGCCTCAAAGGCGAGGCGAAAGAATAACTGTGGAGAACAAAATTATGTGGGAAAATGAAGGAAAAAAGACGCTTATCCGTAATATCATCATCTTTTTGCTGCTGACAGTTGTGGTGGCAGTCCTGGTGGTGGCAATGTTTGCCGTAAAAAAGCAGATCGATGCCGAAGATGAGCTGCTGAAAGCCCAAAGCTCCAGCCAGCAGCAGGAACTCAGTGTAGAGCGGCAGGAAAATCTGGATTCCATTCAGCAGGCCTATGACAAGGATATGCAAACCGTCCAAACCTACCTCCCCGGAATCGTCTGCTGGGGTGACAGCCTCACCGCCGGGTCTTCCGGTAATGTGTCCTATCCCGGTACCCTGCAAAAATATATCAATACATACATGTGCGATATTTACGAATTCTATTCCACCATCGATAACGCCCAGGATTACTCCCGGCTGGATTGGTCCCAGTACACCGTGTCCATCCCTGTGGTCAATATGGGTTCCGGCAAGGAAAACTGTGCCACGGTTCTGGGCCGCAGCGGTGTAAGCCCCTATGTGGTGGGAAAACAGTTTGAGATTCCTGGGGAGACGGAAGCCGTAACCATTACCATCAAGTCTCAGGATGGCCAGACCGTTGCGCCCCTGACCGCCGGTAATGTTGGCGTCAATCCTGTGGTGCTGTCCGGTGTGGAAGGAACCATCACCCTGGTTTCTGAGGGTCAGGGAGAGGGAAAGAATTCCTACCGCTTTACCCGTACAGAGTCTGGCGACCCGGTTACCGTGGAAGCGGGTACCGAGATCATCACCGCCGCCACGGGGGAATACACCGACTACGTGCATATCGTCTGGATCGGAACCTACGATGATGTTAAAACCCCGGACAGCCTGGTCGCATCCGTAAAGCAGCTGCTTTCCCGTCAGGCCCAGAACCCGGACCGTTACCTGGTCCTTGGACCTTGCACCATCAAAGGGTCCTGGTCCGGTGTAAGTGCCTCTACTATGAATGCCATCGATTCTGCCATGCTCCAGGAGTTTGGCAATCACTATATCAATGTCCGGAAGTATCTGATGGGTGACGGCATGACCGATGCGGGCCTGTCTGTTTCCCGGGAGGAAAAGAGCCAGATCCAGCAGGGGCAGATTCCCGCCAGCTTCCGCAGCAATACGAACGGTGCGGACCTCAGCGGTACAGCCTATAAGCTGATTGGCAAGCTTGTCTATGACCGGATGGAGTCTCTGGGTTATTTTGCCGAGGTGCGGCAGGAACTGGGCCTGGATAAGACCACCCAGGATATTCTGAAAACCAATCCCAGGTATTTTGAGAACATTCTGAATGCGAAATAACGGGGAAGAAAAGGAAAGAGGAAGAATATGAATCATATGGAAGAAGATACCATTGACCTGCTGGAACTGGCCAAGGCGATTTGGAAGAACATTCTGATCATTGCCCTGGTTGCCGCTCTGGTAGGCTCGGCGGCTTTTGCCTACACCGCTTTTATGGTCTCTCCCAAGTATCAGGCAAAGGCATCTCTCTACGTCAACAACAGTTCTTTCAGCCTGGGTTCCACCAGCTTCTCCATCTCCAATGCGGAGCTGTCGGCCTCCAATTCCCTGGTTTCTGTGTACATCTACATTCTGAATTCCAGAACCACCATGGAAGATGTGATCAAAGAGGCAAACCTTTCCTACACGCCGGAAGAACTCAGCAAAATGGTAGAAGCCGAGGGCATCAGCTCTACAGCGGCCTTTGAGGTCACGGTGACCAGTGAAGACCCTGCGGAGGCAGAACTGATTGCAAATACCATCGCCCGACTCCTGCCGGACCGGATCGCTGAGATCGTTGACGGCAGTTCGGTGCGTATTGTGGATTACGCCATCATTCCCTCTCATCGTGCCGGACCCAGCATGGTGAAGAATACCGCCATCGGAGTATTGGCCGGTGCCTTCCTCAGTATTGCGGTGGTGGTTGTGCGGTTCCTGATGGATGACCGGTCCAAGGCCATGATCCAGTCTGTAGACGAACTGCGGGCAATCTATCCGGACATTATGGTCCTGGCCATGATCCCGGATATGCGGATATCCGACAAGAAGAACGGCTATTATTCCAATTATTATGCCCAGCCGGACAAGAAAAAGAAGGAGGGAGCAAGCAATGCCTCAGCAAAGCGTGCATAATCAGGTCAACGGTTCCAAAAAGGACCCCAGACGCACCGCAAAAATCTGCGAATATATGTCCTATTCCGGCCGGGAGGCTTTTAAACGGCTCCGCTCCAATGTTTTGATCGGTCTGCCGGAGAAGAAAGCAAAGGGCGGCAGAATTCTGGGTATTACCAGTGCCCAGGCTTCTGAGGGCAAGAGTACCGTGACCATCAATCTGGCCTACACCCTAGCAGAACTGGGCAACACCGTTCTGCTGGTGGACTGCGATATGCGCCGCCCTGCCATTCACGACAATGTAGGTGCCAAGCTTACCCCCGGACTCAGTGATGTGCTGCTGGGCAAGGTCAATCTGAACGATTCCGTGGTGACCTACAAAAGCACCACCGACAATACCCATTTTGACATTATTCCCGGTGGAGACATCCCTGACCATCCCTCGGAGCTGCTGAATTCCACCCGTTTTCAGAAGCTCATTGAAGTGGTGGCCTCTGCCTATGACTATGTGATTCTGGACCTGCCCCCTGTAGGCCCGGTGGTGGACGCGGTGGTCGTCAGCAAGGTCACCGAGGGACTGCTGGTGGTCATTCGGGAAAACCACTGCCCCCGTTTCGCCCTGGACGACTGCATGGAGCAGCTGCGTTATGCCAAGGCCAACGTTCTTGGCTTTGTACTCAATGGCTGCGTGGAAGGTGCCAGCAAGCGATATCAATACAGTCAAAAATACGCTTACCAGGCGTAAAAAACCGCTGCCTGAAAAAGGGCGGCCCATGGCCCCGGCAGATTTCGGAAAATGGGCTGCTTGCGCAGGCTCGGTCATAAACGGATAGGACCGGCCTTGCGCCGGTCCTTTGCCGTAAAAAACGACCCATTAGGAGAATGCCCATGATCGATTACCATAGTCATATACTCCCCCATATGGACGATGGGGCCTCTCGTACTGCGGAAAGCCTGGAAATGCTTCGGGAAAGCTACCGGCAGGGCGTTGGGGTCATGGTCTCCACCAGCCATTTCTACGCCGATGAAGAGGACCCCAAAAGCTTTGTGAACCGCCGGAATCAGGCGTTTCTGCGGCTTCGGGACGCCATGACCCAACTGCCGGAGGCTTTTCCTTTAATCGTTCTGGGGGCGGAGGTGCTGTATTTTCCCGGTATCAGTCAGGCTGACGGCGTGGAAAAACTGACCATCGGCTGTGGCAGTACCATTCTGGTGGAGCCACCAATGGCCCCATGGTCGGATGCCATGCTGGATGAAATCGCCTGCCTGGGGGAGAATCTGGGCTGCAAGCCGGTGATCGCCCATGTGGATCGTTTTATGAAATACCTCCGGGATAAGCGTCTGATTGACCGTGTTCTGGAACGGGATATGCTGGTCCAGGTAAACGCCGGGTATTTTCTGGACCGTAAAACGATGCGTGACGCAATCAAAAATCTGAAAAAAGGGAAAATCCATCTGATCGGCAGCGACTGCCACAATATGCTCACCCGCTACCCCAATCTGGAAGCGGCACGGACGGTGGCCAAAAAGCACGGTGCCGAGACCCAGTTCCTGAATCTCTCTCAAAACGCGGAGCGTCTTCTGTTTCCAGACGGTATGCCCTTGTGATGATTTGAATACGGGCGTTCCCCGGAAATCGTAAAATTTTAGGGGCGACAAATGAAGCAAGCTGTGATATAATAACCACAAAAAACACCGAAAGAGGTTTCTGATATGAAAAAAGCACTGATCACCGGTATCACCGGCCAGGATGGCTCCTATCTTGCGGAGTTCCTGCTGGAAAAAGGCTATGAGGTTCACGGCATCGTCCGCCGGGCCTCCATTTCCAATACCGGACGCATTGACCATATTCTGGGAAAAATCACCCTTCATGACGGGGATTTGACGGACTCCACCAGCCTCATTCGTATCCTTTCCCTGGTGCAGCCTGATGAAATCTACAATCTGGCGGCCCAGAGCCATGTACAGGTCTCCTTTGACGTGCCGGAGTATTCAGGTGACGTGGATGCTCTGGGCGTGCTGCGGATTTTGGAAGCGGCGCGCATCTGCGGCCTGACCAAGAAAAGCCGCATCTATCAGGCCTCTACCTCGGAGCTTTTCGGCAAGGTAGAGGAGGTCCCCCAGCGGGAGACCACGCCTTTCCATCCCTATTCCCCCTATGCCGTTGCCAAGCAGTACGGTTTCTGGATGATCAAGGAGTACCGGGAAGCCTACGGCATGTTTGCCGTCAACGGCATCCTGTTTAACCACGAGTCCGAACGCCGGGGCGAGAATTTTGTCACCCGGAAAATCACCCTGGCCGCCGGACGCATTGCCGAGGGCATTCAGGACCATCTGGAACTGGGCAATATGGACTCCCTGCGGGACTGGGGCTACGCCAAGGACTATGTGGAGTGCATGTGGCTGATTTTGCAGCAGGAAAAGCCTGATGACTTTGTGATTGCCACCGGCGAGCAGCATACCGTCCGGGATTTCACGGAAAAGGCCTTTGCGGCCAATGGCATGACCATCCGCTGGGAGGGGACCGGCGTTGACGAAAAGGGCTATGACGCGGCCACGGGCAAATTGCTTGTATCCGTGAACAAGGCCTGGTTCCGGCCTACGGATGTGGACAACCTCTGGGGCGACCCCACAAAAGCCAAAACCGTTCTGGGCTGGGATCCCCAGAAGACCAGCTATCCGGAGCTGGTCCGAATCATGGCAGAGCATGACCGCGCCCTTGCCAAGAGAGAAAAAGCCATGTTGGAGGCGGCAAAATGATGGAAAAGAACGCAAAAATCTATGTTGCCGGTCACCGGGGCATGGTGGGTTCCGCCATTGTCCGGGAGCTGACCCGCCAGGGCTATACCAACCTGGTCACCCGGACCCACAAAGAACTGGATTTGACCCGTCAGGACCAGGTGGAAGCCTTTTTTGCCCAGGAAAAGCCTGAATATGTGTTTCTGGCCGCTGCCAAGGTGGGGGGCATCGTTGCCAACCAGAACGCTTTGGCGGACTTTATGTACGACAACATGGTTTTGGAGATGAACGTCATCCATGCGGCATGGCGCAACGGCTGCAAGAAGCTGGAATTTTTGGGTTCCTCCTGCATCTACCCCCGGATGGCCCCTCAGCCTATGAAAGAGGACTGTCTGCTGACTTCCGAGCTGGAAAAAACCAATGAGGCCTACGCCCTGGCAAAAATTTCCGGGCTTAAATACTGCGAATTCTTAAACCGGCAGTACGGCACCGATTACATTTCCGTGATGCCCACCAACCTCTACGGACCCAATGATAATTACCATCCCACCCACAGCCACGTGGTTCCCGCCCTGATCCGCCGGTTCCATGAGGCCAAGGAGGCGGGATTGCCCACGGTCACCTGCTGGGGTGACGGCAGCCCCCTGCGGGAGTTTTTGTACGTGGACGATCTGGCCAACCTCTGTGTGTTCCTGATGAATCATTATTCCGGCAATGAAACCGTCAATGCCGGTACCGGAAAAGAGTTGACCATTAAGGAGCTGACAGAGTTGGTTGCCAAGGTGGTGGGCTACGAGGGCCAGATCCTCTGGGACCCCTCCAAGCCCAACGGCACCCCCAGAAAGCTTCTGGACGTGTCCAAGGCTACGGCTCTGGGCTGGACCTACAAGACCGAGCTGGAAGACGGTCTGCGCCGTTCCTATGAAGATTTCCTCCACAACCCCATGCGGGCGGAGCGATAAATAAACAGGCCGAGCTTTCCATTGCCCGGCCTTTTTCCAATACAAAGGAGTGTTTCGAATGAACCTTGTTTTGCTATCCGGTGGCTCCGGCCAGCGGTTGTGGCCCCTTTCCAACGATGTCCGTTCCAAGCAGTTTATCAAAATTTTCCACCGGGCCGATGGAGAACTGGAATCCATGGTCCAGCGGGTCTACCGGCAAATCCGGGAGGTGGACCCGGCGGCTTCTGTGACCATCGCCACCGCCAAATCCCAGGTTTCTGCCATTCACAATCAGCTGGGGGAGAATGTGGGCATCAGCGTAGAACCCTGCCGCCGGGATACCTTTCCGGCCATTGCCCTGTCCGCCGCCTATCTCCGGGATGTCCGGGGAATTTCCGAGGATGCTCCGGTGGTGGTCTGCCCGGTGGACCCCTATGTGGATAACGACTATTTTGAAGCACTGAAAGCCCTGAATGACCGGGCAGCGGTCAGCGAGGCCAACCTGGTACTCATGGGCATTGAACCCACCTATCCCAGTGAAAAGTACGGCTATATCATCCCCCAGGGGAAAGAGGCCGTCAGCAAGGTTTCCATGTTTAAGGAAAAGCCCACCCAGGATGTGGCCCGCTCCTATATTTCCCAGGGGGCCTTGTGGAACGGCGGCGTGTTTGCGTTCCGGCTGGGCTATGTGCTGAACCGCGCCCATGAACTGCTGGATTTTGTAGACTACGAAGACCTGTTCCGGAAATACGATACCCTGAAAAAAATCAGCTTTGACTATGCGATGGTAGAGCATGAGCCGAAAATTGAGGTCATGCGTTTTTCCGGCACCTGGAAGGACTTGGGTACCTGGAATACCCTGACCGAGGCCATGGACAGCCGTGCCGTAGGCGAAGCCCTGTTTAACGAAAACTGCCACAATGTCCATGTGATCAACGAATTGGATGTACCCATCCTCTGCATGGGCCTGAAAGACGTGGTGGTTTCCGCCAGCCCCAACGGCATTCTGGTCTCCGATAAGGAACAGTCCAGCTACATCAAGCCCTATGTCAATACCCTGGACCAGCGGGTCATGTTTGCGGATAAGAGCTGGGGTTCTTTCCGGGTCATCGATGTGGACGACAGCTCCATGACCATCAAAGTGACCCTGAACCCAGGCCACAGCATGAACTACCACAGCCACAGCCGCCGGGACGAGGTCTGGACCGTGATCTCCGGCCGGGGCCGTACCGTGGTGGACGGCATGTCCCAGGAGGTTCAGGCAGGAGACGTGATCACCATGGCGGCGGGCTGCCGTCATACGGTGTTTGCGGAAACGGAGCTGAAGCTGATCGAGGTCCAGCTGGGTCAGGAGATCAGTGTCAGTGACAAGCAGAAATTTGAATTGGACGATTGACCATGGGAAACAGCCCTTTTTTACTGAAACCGGCGGGAAAGGATTACCTCTGGGGAGGCAGACGGCTGAAAGATGCCTTTGAAAAGGACTTGCCCCTGACCCCTTTGGCTGAAACCTGGGAGTGTTCCACCCATCCGGACGGCCCAAGTACCGTGGCCTCCGGCCCTCAGGCAGGAAAGACGCTAAGCCAGGTTCTGCAGGAACACCCGGAATATCTGGGCCAACGCCACAAAGGCCGGGACTCCCTTCCCATTCTGGTCAAGTTCATTGATGCCAAGCAGGACTTGTCCGTCCAGGTCCACCCGGATGACCGGTACGCCCAGACCCAGGAGGGGGGCCAGCTGGGAAAAACGGAAATGTGGTACGTGCTGGATGCCGGAAAGCATACCAAGCTGGTTTACGGTCTCAAGCAGGATGCTACCCGGGAGACGGTACTCCAAGCGGCCCGGCAGGGGACTCTGATGGGGCTTTTGCAGCAGGTTCCCGTGGAAAAAGACGATGTATTTTTCCTGGAACCAGGTACCATTCACGCCCTGGGAGCCGGGGCCTTGGTGGCGGAAATTCAGGAAAGTTCCAATCTTACTTACAGGCTTTATGACTACGACCGGGTGGACAAGCAGGGGAACAAACGCCCCCTGCACCTGGAAAAGGCATTGGCAGTTGCGGACCTTCACAGCAGTGCCGCCCCCAGGCAGCCTATGCGGGTGCTGCGCTATCGCCCTGGGGTGGCCTCAGAGCTGCTGAGCCGCTGCAAATATTTTGAGGTATACCGGATGCTCTTGAACACGGAACGCCGCCAGCGGGTCACCTATCAGGCCGATGCCCTGGCTTTCCGGGTGCTGCTGTGTGTGGCAGGCTGCGGCAGCATTCGCTTTGGGCAGGAGACCCTGCTCTTTTACAAGGGGGACTGCGTATTCGTACCGGCCTCCTCCCAGTGCCTGACCCTCCACGGTCAGGCCCAGTTCCTGGACATTCGGGGATAAAGGAAAGGAAATCACTTATGAATATACAAGAGGAATACAGACGCTGGCTGGAAAAGGCCACCGAAGATGCCGACCTTCTTCCTGAGCTGCGGGCCATGGATGAAAGCCGGATGGAGGATGCTTTTTATCGGAATCTGGCTTTCGGCACCGGGGGCCTGCGGGGCGTGATCGGTGCCGGTACCAACCGGATGAACGTCTATACCGTGGCCAAGGCCACCCAGGGTCTGGCCAATTTCCTGAAAAAGCAATACGCCGCCCCCTCCGTTGCCATTGGCTATGACAGCCGTATTAAAAGTGACCTCTTTGCCCGGGTAGCGGCGGAGGTCTTCGGAGCCAACGGGGTCAAGGTGTTCCTCTGGCCCCAGCTGATGCCGGTGCCTACGGTGTCCTTTGCCACCCGGTATCTGCACACTTCCGCCGGTGTGATGATCACCGCTTCCCACAACCCGGCCAAATACAACGGCTACAAGGTCTATGGCCCTGACGGCTGCCAGATCACCACCGCCGCTGCCGGGGAAATCCTGGGAGAAATTGAGAAGCTGGATATTTTTGAGGATGTGTCCCGGGGAGATTTTGAGGCGGCACTGCACTCCGGCACCATCGAGTATATTGCCCCCCAGGTTTATACCGCCTTTGTAGAGGCGGTAAAAGGGGAGTCGGTACTTTTTGGAGACCGGGTGAACCGGAATGTGGCCATTGTCTATACCCCCCTCAACGGCAGTGGCTTGATGCCTGTGACCAGAACTTTGGAGGAAATGGGCTACACCAATATTACCGTGGTACCGGAACAGGCCCAGCCTGACGGCCATTTCCCCACCTGCCCCTATCCCAACCCGGAGATCCGGGAAGCCATGGCCCTGGGCATGGAATACGCCAGGAAACACAATGCGGATTTGCTTCTTGCCACGGACCCGGACTGTGACCGGGTGGGCATTGCGGTGAAAGATGCCGCTGGTGATTACCGGCTCCTTTCCGGAAATCAGGTGGGGCTTCTGCTGCTGGACTATATCTGCGCCCAGCGGGTCCGGCATGGGAAAATGCCCAAAAATCCGGTTCTCGTCAAAACCATTGTAACCATGGACCTGGCCCAGCGCATTGCCGAGCATTACGGTTTGGAAACCCGCAATGTGCTGACGGGCTTTAAATTCATCGGAGAGCAGATCGGCGCACTGGAACGGCAGGGCCGGGCCGACAGCTATGTGTTCGGCTTTGAAGAAAGCTACGGCTATCTCTCCGGCACCTATGTCCGGGATAAGGACGGGGTCAACGGTGCCTATATGATTTGCGAGATGTTTAGCTTCTACGCCACCCGGGGCCTGAGCCTGCCCGAAAAGCTGGAAGAACTGTACAAAACCTATGGCTACTGCCTCAATACCCTCCACAGCTACGAATTTGAGGGCAGTGCCGGGTTTGCCAGAATGCAGCAGATCATGGCCTCTTTCCGTGGGAACGTCCTGGCTTTCGGCGGAAAAAAGGTGAATGCCTTGCTGGACTACAGTCAGGGGCTGGACGGACTGCCCAAGTCCGATGTACTGAAATTTATGCTCCAGGACAACTGCTCTCTGGTGGTCCGGCCCTCCGGCACAGAGCCGAAGCTAAAGGTTTATATCTCTGTCACTGCGGAAAATGAGGAACAGGCCCGTGAGATTGAACGTTCCATTTCCCGTGATACCCAGGCGTTTATGGATTGACCGATGAAAAAAACGACAAAGAATTTGCTGTCAGCCCTGCTGATCCTCCTGGGGCTGTCATTGCTCGGAACGGCGGGATGGCTGTGGTATGACAACAATGTAGACCGCAGCGGTTGGGTTTTGGAGGACGGAGTGTACTCCTATACGGATTTCCACGGCAAGAAGATCACCGGCTGGCTGACCCTGGAGGACCGGACTTACCACTTTGATGAGGAGTATCATCTAAGCACCGGCTGGCAGCAGCTGGAAAACGGAACATGCTATTTTGGCACCGATGGCGTTCTGCGGCTGGGTTTTGTGACCATCGATGGGAAAACCTACTATTTTGACCCCAAAACCGGGGCCATGTGTACCGGCTGGAAAACCGTTGACGGAAAGACCTACTATTTTGACGGTTCAGGCCCCATGGTCACCGGCTGGCAGGAAATTGAAGGCAATACCTATTATTTAGGCTCCGACGGTGCCTTGGCAACCCAGTGGCTGACATTGGAAACCGGTACCTATTATCTGGGCGATGACGGCATTCCCAGAACCGGCAAGCAGCAGATGGATGACGGTCTGCGGCTGTTCAGGCCCGACGGCACCATGGTCACCGGCTGGGAGGACGAGGAAGATGGCCGTCATTACTATGACGACCAGGGCCTCATGGTCTCCGGCTGGACCGAGGTGGAGGGAAAACGCTATTTCCTCTCGGAAGAGGGGATCGTGCAGACCGGCTGGCATGAGGAGGGGGAGTACCGCTATTACCTGCAAGAGGACGGCAGCGCAGCGGTGGGACGGCTGGAATTGGAGGGGGATGTGTATTACTTCACCCCCAAGGGCATCCACGTGATTCTGGTGAACAAAAACAATCCCATTCCCAAATACTATAAGACCGACGTGGTGGTGGTAGAGGATTACCACCGCATTCAGCGCATTGCCCTGGAGCCTCTGCGGCAAATGCTGGCAGACTGCCGGGGAACCGGCATCAAGTGCATCTTCAACAGCTCTTACCGCAGCACCAAAGAGCAGACGGACATTCTGGAGACCCGTACCGAGGAATACGCCGACACCGGCATGAGCTATGAGGAAGCCTATAAGAAAGCCCTGGAGACCGTGGCCCTGCCCGGAACCAGCGAACACCAGCTAGGCCTGTCCTGCGATCTGGTGGGCAAGGAAGCCAACGAGTGGCTGGCCCAGCACTGCTGGGAGTATGGCTTCATTCTCCGCTACCCCGAGGGCAAGTGGGAATACACCGGCATTATCAACGAACCCTGGCACTTCCGCTATGTAGGAAAAGAAGTGTCCATGGACATGAAAGACAGCGGCCTTTGCCTGGAAGAATACCTGGGCGCAGACCCCGTCTACTAAGGAAACTCTGAATAAATCGTCTGCGGCTGAGCGGCGAATCTTTTGCCCCCAGACTGCAGTTTGAAAAATGGGAAATACACAAAGTATTCCCTCATTTTCCAAACCTTGTCTGGAAGCAAAATCTTTCGCCGTCAGCTCTTGCCGATTTAATCAGAGCTTCCTAAAAAACATCAGGCCGCTGCCTTGTTGTGGGCAGCGGCCTTAGATATTTTCTCCCTTGGGTTGAAGCATTTACGGTTGTACTGTCAAAGTACCCGACATCTATGAAAGTCCGTACAAAAGCCCAGGTACGATGAATGCGGATGGATGGGCAATGCACCAAGCGGTTACGCTATAGATGCTTCCTGCATTGACAGGTAAAACGTATATAATAGCCGAACAAGCGTATATAAGCACAAGCAGAATCGAGAGAATTCTCATGGAACGCCGAAATGTTGCCGGTATGCGGTTTCCAATGTTCAAAATGGCCCCAATCAGTATTCCTGAGCATACCCACGAAAGCGGAGAGAGAACAAAGGCGTTTAGCTTTTCAACAAATGTGATTTTATAATCCAGTCCTCTTTGCTCTTTGCTGAAATCACAATAAATATTGATCCCAATACAGACGGCAATCACCAAGCAAAGGACGATGATATAGGTTCTTTTCATTTATGATACCTCCTATGATTGAAGCCTGATTTGTTTTATTGATTACATGTCAAAGATAATTGTCCAATTCCTGTTCCACCTGGGGGGTGCAGAATGGGTCTGCTATATTCTACCCGATTTGCTCCACGATCCACACGGTTCCGACGACCTCGGAATCCGAATTTCGGATCTGAATCGTGGCCCGTCCGAAATCGTTGGTGGGAATGTCATAGAAGACGTTTCCGGTACTCTTGTCCAGCAGTCCCCAGAGGTCCAGCTCCTGGCAGTAGGTTTTCAGATAATCGTCCACGAGACCCTTGTCCGTAATGGTAAAGGGTAGCTGCAGACGGTAGCCGGACAGGGACTTTGACAGGGTGCCGTCCTGGAACAGCATACCGGGAACGCTGTCCGATACCACGGGATGGAAAATCTGTTTGTCACCCTCCGGCTCAGGAGCGGCGGTCAGGGACAGGGGCAGCTCTTCCGACAGCGAATCCTCCTGCCCAAAGGGCCGCACCAAAACCTTGCAGGTGCCGGTCAATTCTTCCGGTCCCCGGAAGGTGTGTTCGCTTTCCAGAATGAGCGTTATTTCATCGGTGCCGTGGTTCTTGGTGAACAGTCCCTGGCCGTTGGTGTCCCAGTCGGCAAATTCCATGCGGGCGTTTACGTGAAGTAAGGTTTTTCCCAGTTCGTTCGCGTATTCCTGTAGGGTTTTGCTGCCGCTGAGACCAATCACGCCAACGCTGTCCGAGGCCATGGCATCCTCAGGGATCAGTAGGTATTCTTCACCGGCCCGGACGGTGATACTGAGCATGATTTTTTCGCCGGTATACAGGCTTTCTGTCAGGGCGCAGCTCCAACCGGCGTCTGATTCCGCTGCGGCGGTCTCCGGGGTAATATAAGCCGCCTCTCCCGGGGATACCTGCTCAAGTGTTCCCGTCATCGCTTCCCGGATGCCCATGAAGTTGGCTGCGTAGGCCGTGAACGCCATAGCAATCACCAGGCAGGCTGCCAATATCAGCACCCACAGCCGCCGATGGCCGGAGCGGGCCTCATCGTTTCCCTTGCCCTGGGGCAGGGGGACAAATTTTTCCTGCCGTTCCTCCCAGGCAGAGAGAAAACGGTCATCGATGCCGTTTATGGCCTTGTTGAATTCCAAAATGTTCATACCGCAATACCCTCCTGTTCCAAACGCTTGCGCAGGGAATACCGCATTTTTTGCAGGCGATATTGAATTTGCCGCACAGAATTCCCGTAGGTTTCAGCGATTTGCTCCAATGGCACGGCGTAAAAGTACCGGGCTACGAAAATACCCTGCTCCTCCCGGGAAAGGCTTCCCAGAAACGCATTAATATTTCTGGTGATTTCCCGCTGCTCCATGCGTTGGGCGGGATTCTGCCGCCCGTCCGGCAGGCAGTCCTCGATTTCGGACAGCAGAATGTCCGTTTCCGCGGACCGCTTGGCGGCGGTCAGGTAGCTGTAGCGTGTGAAGGACTGATTCCGGACAATGCGGCTGAGAAAGTGCCGCAGCACCCGGGGCCGGGTAGGTGGGATGGTATTCCAGGCGGCCAGATAGGTATCGTTCACCGCCTCCTCTGCGTCTTCGTGGCGGTGAAGAATATTTTCGGCAATGGTATTCAGGTATGCGCCGTATTTTTTCCCGGTCTCCCGGATGGCCTGTTCCGACCTGGCAAAATACAGCGTCACAATGGCATTGTCTTCCATAGCTTGCTCCTTGTTTGCTTTTTGTGTAAGGGCCTTACACCAATATAGTAGGCAAAGAGGGGGATGGAAACAAAAAGAAAGGAAATCTTTTATTACAGATAATTATCCAGCTCCTGCTCGACCTGGGGGATGGGGGAGACTTTGGAGGTGTAGCGTTTTCCCCGGAAGATGACCTGGGAAAGCTGCCGCAGGGCGGCCAGATTGTTCAGGGGGTTGTCCCGGCATACCAGCAGGTCCGCGGACTTTCCGGCTTCGATGGAGCCGGTTTCTTTGTCAATTCCGGCGATTCTGGCGTTGCCCAGGGTGGCCATGTACAAAGCCTGGGTGTTGGAGACTCCGCAAAACCTATGCAGGTAGTGAAGCTCCCGCCAGGTGTCGTATTGGGTCACGTAGGGACAGGCGGTGTCCGTTCCAACGCCCACGGGAATACCGGCTTCCAAACAGGCCTTAGCGCAGCCCACAATGCCGTCCATTACGATTTTGCCGTTGTACTTTTGCAAATCCGTGGCGTGGCTGACGGACTGGTCAAAAAGGGCAAAGGACAGGGTAGGGGAGATGGTGGTCACAAGGCTTGCTCCGGTTTTTTTGAACAGGTCGATGGTCTCCTCGTCCGGCATGGCACCATGCTCAATGGTGTCCACGCCGTTTTCCAGCGCGGCCCGAACGCCCTGGGGGCTTTCCACATGGGCGGCGACCTGAAGCCCCAGCTGGTGGGCTTTGTCACAGGCGGCCCGGATAATGGCCGGATCCATTTTCAATACCCCCGGCTCTCCCTTTTTTACCGCGTCCAGCACCCCACCGGTGACCATGAGTTTGATCAGGTCCGGCTTGGTGGCGGCGATGTTGTCAACGCATTCCTTTGCCTCTGCCGGAGTGGTGACGGCGTAGGCCAGAGAACCGGCCATGTGGCCTCCCGGTACGGAAATGGCCATATTGCCCGCCAGAATCCGGGGTCCGACTTTGCGCCCGGCGTTGATTTCATCCCGCAGCTGGGCATCAAAGTCCAGAATGCCGCCTACAGTCCGGATGGTGGTGACGCCGGAGAGCAGCTGCTCCTTGGCAAAGCCCGCCACCATGGCCTTGCCCACTTTCCGGGTCAGGGAATTGGCGGTAACAAGCTTCACGGCCTTTACAGGGTCTGTCTGCTTCTTTTTGGGCTTGCCGCTTCCGGCCAGGTGGACGTGGAGATTGATCAGTCCCGGCAGTACATATTGCCCCTCTAAATCCCGTAAGGCATAGCCCTTGGGGATGGCAGTCTGGGGGACGATGCCCTGAATCCGGCCCTCCTTTACCAAAATGGCCAGGCCTTTCCGGGGCTGCATGGTTTCGGTTCCGTCCAGCACGATACAGTTTGTCAATGCGTAGGTTTCCATAGAGGAGGCCTCCTTTTTATTTTTGTATGCCGCTCCCACAGGCAGTCCCGGCGGGAGGGCAGAGCGTTTTCTTAATCGCCATTCTCCGGCAGGTCCACCAGGCGGTAATCGTGGCCCACAGCCGGTAGAAACTTTTCCAGAAGATCGGTCATGGAAAGACGTATACTGGAAGTGTTGACGCAGGGATGGCAGCCCAGAAAGGCATCCTGAATCAGAGACCGGTCAATCAGCAGTTGCACCCGGTGTTCCCGGTCGTTCATGAGTCCCATAACGCTGACGGAGCCGGGGTGAATATCCAAAAGGGCTTCCATATGGCCCTCGTCTGCAAAGGAAAGTCTGGAACAACCCAATTGAGCGGACAGTGCTTTCGTTTTGAACTTTTTCTCTCCGGGCATCAGCAGCAGATAAAAGTCGGTCTGCTGACGGTTGCATAAAAATAGGTTTTTACACATGTGTACCCCCAAGGCCCGGTCCACTTCCTGACAGGCTTCCATGGTCATCGCCGCCGGGTGGTCAACGCGGGTATAGGGAATGGACAGGCTGTTCAGAAAATCATAGGTCCGAAGCTCCCTGACCTGACGGCCAGAGGAAAAAGAAACATCCATTCAAAAAACTTCCTTTTTTTAACAGGTATGATGTGTTTATTATAGCATTTTTTGATAAAGATGCAATACTTTTTTGAAAAACATTCAAACTGGGTATCTACTACAAAAAGTTGCATATTATACAAAATTATGAACGCAAAGTAAAATAAAAAAATATTGTTAGATAGTTGATTTTTTTGAAATATAATGCTATAATACGGCAAGAATAAATGAATGGGGAGCGGTCATATGGCAGAGGATGCACGCGTTCGGAAAACAAAACAAAAATTATCGGCAGCTCTTG
>CAKTQE010000004.1 GCA_934593275.1 uncultured Oscillospiraceae bacterium
GAGTCTGCTCGTATCAAGCTTGCTCATCTATATCCGGAAATAAAGTTTTAGTTTTAACAGACTAGTAGGGGCGGCTACCATGCCGCCCGCCACGTGGCAATAATAACCTGTGCCGGTGAATGGTACTACCCCATATACGGAACAATGTAGCGGCGATGATTCATCGCCACTCCAGCCCCGGCGAGGGGCTGGCTCCGTGGCGAATATAACCCGTGCGGTTGAATGGTACCACCCCCCGACATGTCATTCCGACCGTAGCGCAAGCGGAGCGGAGGAATCTACTCAAGTTGCAAGAATAACATGCGTAAGGTAAAGCTTGCTACTTGGGAAGATCCCTCCGCTCGTTTCACTCGGTCGGGATGACATGGCCGGGGGGGGCGTTTATTATTTTTCTGCTCTATCCATAAACCCCGGCGGCAATTCTGCCGCCGGGGTTTGCATGAATCCATTATTTGAGAATCCCGCTGATGTCTTTGCTTTCCAGGGTGAACGTGACCTTGTCGCCGTCATGGGTCAGGGTGACGCTGCCGGTGCCGGAGGTCAGGAGGTCGGAGAGGGCAAACGCCGACTGGGCCTGGTTGGTGACGAACCGGATTTCCGTAATACCCTGGGACTCCAATTGGCGGAGGCTCCCGGTGGTGCCACGGAGGGAAGCGGTGTCTGCCTGGACGGTGACGGTCAGAACGCCGTCCTTGACCTGGGACTGGTAGGTCAGGGCCTGTCCGTCAGAGCCGCAGACCCAATAGGCTTCCTGCCGGGCTTCCACAGCCGTCTCGGCGGTGTTGCTCTTGGGATTACTGACGATAAGCGTCGGTGCGTCGGTTTTCATATTGGCACCGGGGGCGTAATACTGAATCGTTCCCCCGTTTAGCTTGCCGGGATCCTGGGGAAGCTCTGCGCCGTCTTGCTTCTTCCAGTTACCACCGTCACCGATCCCGGCACCTGTTCCAAAGTCGCTATTGCTACTAATTATTTTACCGCCTTGCACCTTTACCTGTGCGTCATTGGTGACGGTAATATCCGTGCCAGCACCATAACAGCCGCCGCCGATGCCTGCGCCACCAGAGCCGCCGTTGGCCGTGAGGCTGCCATCCTTATTTTCGTCCGTAATGGTCAGGGTGCCGCCATTGTTCTTTTCCAGTCCAGCAGCTCCCGCACCACTTTTGACTGTGTTGGTTCCGTCCAGCTCGATTTTTACGTTGCCGGAGGTAGAGATGGCCGCCCCATTATTGGTTTTAATGTTGACATTTTCCAGGGTCACGTTGGCGGTGGCGTCTCCCTACGCTGTGATGGTGACGGTGTTGTTCGTGGAATTTCCGTTGCTGGTGATGACGGGATTATTGTCTACTGTTGGGGTACTTCCCGCCTGGGAAACGGTCTGGGCCGTATCCGAAGCATTGACAGTAATATCGCCGTCTTTCAGATCCCTTTCAGCCGCCAAAACAAAGCTGGGGATCAAGGCCCCCAGCAGCACCAGGGACAGCAATCGGGTCATGATTTTTTTCATAGACAATTCCTCCTCAGTCCGAAAAAGCCATGGCTTGTATGCCATTATTATAGAAAGAACGATTCCGGATTGAAAGAGAATTTTCAAACTTTGGAAATCTATACAAATCCAGGAGGCTCATTTTACACAATTTGCCAATGGACGGAATGGTACAATGGGGGACGTTTCTACGGATTCGCCTACAGTTTCCAGAACGTTTCACGCCGTCCCGCTGCCTCATCAGTCAGGGCTGCGCCCTGCCAGCTTCCCCGGCGGGGAAGCTTTTGTACCGAGCTTTTGGGTGTCGGGTTTACCGAAACGCCCCTGAAAGGCTCCAAAAAAACCTTCCCCGCCGGGGAAGGGGGACCGCCCGCAGGCGGTGGATGAGGGGCGGTACGGCGTTTAACATTGTAGGAACAACGGGCGCAGAGGTAAAACATATCGAAAGGCCCCCTTGGCTCTCCCTCTGGGAGAGCCAAGGGGCCGGTTGGCGGCAGATTGCCGCCGCTACAGTAGGGTGTACCATATTTCGGGTGGTACCATTCACCCCCACAGGTTATACATCCCACGTGGCGGGCGGCAGATTGCCGCCCCTACGTCAATGTACCACGTTTTTCGCATTTTACGGACGCAAAACGGTGATAGATACGTTGTAAACATGGTAATTCGCAACAAATGTATCGTAGGGGCGGCAATCTGCCGCCCGCCACGTATCGATTACAACCTGTTCGGTTGAACGGTACCACCCCCCGACATGTCATTCCGAGCGGAGCGTGAAACGGAGTCGAGGAATCTTCTCAAGCAGCAGATTTTACCTTGTGGTGGTACTTTTCTGCCACGTAGAAGATTCCTCCACTCCGCTTACGCTGCCAACCATTGAATCAGAAATTCCCTAATAAGCGCAAAAAGAAATGACCCCTGACGAACCGGTTCCGGTATCTCCTCGTCAGGGGTCATTTCTGTTCACTCTTATTATCTAACATCATTGGTTAACCTCTCTTTCTACGGATTACGGGGCTGCCATCCTGTTTTACTGTCTCCGTGATACAGTGTACTTCATTGATAAAGCCGGCAATAAACTCTATTTTATCGGAGATTTACAGGAGGTCCTGCCCTTGGCCCAGTTTATACAGAGCCGCTCGGTCCGATACCCATCATCATCATTGTTTCTTTTCAAAGTCCTTTTCGGTTTTTCTTTGAACTCTTTGGTATCTTCCCTTTGTGTCTATACTATATCACAAGAAATGCGCTGTGACAAGCCGTATTTTTGTACAATTTAAACATTATCTTTTTGGCATTGTTGCACATTTCCCTTTTTCTCTTATCATTTCCGCCCCTGCTGTTAAAAGCCCCCGGGCGGCGTGGAACCGTCCGGGGGTGTGATTTCAACCATTCAAAGGGGCCGTTAATAGGCAACGCCCCAGTAGATCATCTTCTGGGCGGGCTTGCCGCAGCAGACACAGGTGTCGCCCAGGTGTTCCTGGTTAAAGGGGATGCAGCGGGAGGACATTCCGGCTACCTCTTTCATTTTCAGCTCGCAGGCCTCGTCACCGCACCACATGGTCTTGATAAAGCCGCCGTTCTGCTCCTGCAGGGCCTTGGCTTCTTCCAGGGTGTGGGCCTCGTAAATGTGGTCTTCCAGATTCTTCTTGGCCCGGTCAAACATGCCCTGGTGTACCAGTGCCAGCTGCTCCTCCACGGCCTTTTCCAGGTCCTCCAGCTTGACGGTGACCTTCTCCCGGTCAGTCCGGCGCACCAGAACGCACTCATCATTTTCCAAATCCCGGGGGCCGCACTCCACCCGGACGGGTACGCCCTTCATTTCGTACTCGGCGCACTTCCAGCCCATGGAGTTGTCGGAATCGTCCACCTTGACCCGGAAACCGGCCTTTTCCAGCCGCTCCCGCAGCTGCTGGGCCGCTTCCAGAACACCGGGCTTATGCTGGGCCACCGGCAGGATTACCACCTGGATGGGAGCGATCTTGGGAGGCAGCACCAGACCGTTGTTGTCGCCGTGGGTCATAATGATGCCGCCAATAAGACGGGTGGACACGCCCCAGGAGGTCTGGAAGGGGTTGACCCGCTGGTTGTTCTTATCCGTAAAGGTAATGTCAAAGGCCTTGGCGAAGCCGTCACCAAAGTAATGGGAGGTACCGGCCTGCAGAGCTTTCCGGTCGTGCATCATGCACTCGATGGTGTAGGTAGCCTCTGCGCCGTTGAACTTCTCCTTGTCGGTCTTCTGGCCCCGGGTAACGGGCATGGCCAGCACATTCTCGCAGAAATCGGCATAGAGGTTCAGCATCTGCTCGGTAAAGGCCTGGGCCTCCTGGGCAGTGGCGTGCATGGTGTGGCCCTCCTGCCACAAAAACTCCCGGTGGCGCAGGAACGGACGGCTGGTCTTTTCCCAGCGCAGAACGCTGCACCACTGGTTGTACTTCATGGGCAGGTCCCGGTGGGACTGGATCACCTGGGCAAAATGGTCACAGAACAGGGTCTCAGAGGTAGGCCGGATGCACAGCCGCTCCTCCAATTTTTCGTTGCCCCCCATGGTCACCCAGGCACACTCCGGCGCAAAACCCTCTACATGGTCCTTTTCTTTCTGCAGCAGGCTTTCAGGAATCAGCATGGGCATGTAGACGTTTTCCACGCCCACCTTTTTAAACTCCGCGTCCATGATCCGCTGAATATTCTCCCAGATTGCATAGCCGTAGGGCCGGTAAATAAACACGCCCTTGACAGAAGAATAGTCGATCAGCTGGGCTTTCTTGCAGACGTCCGTGTACCACTGGGCAAAATCCACTTCCATGTCGGTGATTTGCTCCACTTTTTTATCCTTTGCCATAGTATTTCATCCTCTCAGGTTTTCTTCAAATCTTCAATTTATTATACCACGGCTGTCAAGCATTTGGGGACCGATTTTTGCTCTTTGCTGCCACAGGGCATATTGTTTTTTCCCAGATTTTCTGGTATACTGAATTCAGAACAGAAAACGGAGGAATCGAAATGAAGTCCATTCGGGAAATTTATAAAATCGGCAAAGGCCCCAGTTCTTCCCATACCATGGGGCCGGAGCGGGCTGCCGGGCTTTTTCGGGGGGAGTATCCCGGGGCGGATGCTTTTGAGGTGATTCTCTACGGCTCCCTGAGCAAGACCGGCGTGGGCCACGGGACGGACCGGGTGCTGCGGGAGACTTTGGCCCCCTGCCCTACCAAAATTATTTTCTCCGAGGAAGTGCTGCCCGGTGCCCATCCCAATACCATGGACTTTATCGCTTTGAAAGAGGGCAGCGAGATTGGTCGGCTGCGGGTGGAATCCATCGGCGGCGGGGATATTCGCATTCCTGGTCGGGAGGATGCCCTGGGGGAAGAAGTGTATATTGAGCATTCCTTTGCGGAAATCGCGGATTTCTGCAAGTGGCGTTATATCCACACCCTCAGCGACTATGTGGAGCTGAACGAGGGGCCGGAAATCTGGGACTTTTTGCTGACGGTCTGGCAGGCCATGAAGCAGTCCATTGAGGACGGTCTGGCCGCCACCGGCACCCTGCCCGGGGGGCTGAACGTGCAGCGAAAGGCCAACTATCTCTACCACAAAACCGGCGGCTGCGATGCCCCCGCCCTGCGGGAATTCCAGCAGATCGCCGCCTATGCCTATGCGGTGGCAGAGCAGAACGCCGACAACGGCACCATCGTCACCGCCCCCACCTGTGGGGCCTGCGGCGTGGTTCCCGCAGTGCTGAAATACATGCAGGACACCAAGGGCTTCTCCGATGAGACCATCTGCCGGGGCCTTGCCACTGCCGGTATCATCGGCAACCTGACCAAGAGCAACGCTTCCATCTCCGGGGCCGAATGCGGCTGTCAGGCGGAGATCGGCACCGCCTGCTCCATGGCCGCTGCCGCTCTGGCAGAACTCTACGGCCAGGATCTGGACCAGGTGGAGTACGCCGCAGAGGTGGCCATGGAGCATCACCTGGGGCTGACCTGTGACCCCATCTGCGGTCTGGTGCAGATTCCCTGCATTGAGCGCAACGCCGTAGCCGCCATGCGGGCCATGAACGCCTGTAATTTGAGCTACTTCCTCACCGGCTCCCGAAACATCAGCTACGACATGGTTTGTCGTGCCATGCACGAAACCGGCATCAACCTGAACCAGCGGTTCCGGGAAACCAGCGAGGGCGGTCTTGCCAAGCTGTATGACCGAAAGATGAAAAAATAAAAGCTTCAATGTGTCCGGCCCCTTGTTTGGGGGTTCGGACACACTGTTTTTATTTTCCAAAGGTGACGGTGAAGGTCGTCCCCGCCCCTGGTTGGCTGATGACGGAAAGGGTTCCACCCAGCCGCTCGGTCATTTCCCTGGTAATGGCCAGACCCAGGCCAAAGCCCCGTTGACTGCCATTCCGGCTTTTGTCGCCACGGTAAAACCGGTCAAAGACATGGGGCAAGTCCTCCTGAGAGATCAGGCTTCCCAGATTTTGGACAGACAACTGAGATTTCCGCTTGGCTTTGGCCAACCGCAGCCGCACCGTCCCCCCTCTTGGCTCATATTTCAGGGCATTTTCCAACAGGCTCATAACAATGCGGAACAAATAATCCTCATTGCCCAACATCATGCACTGGTCGGGAAGTTCCGTTTCCAGGGTCACGCCGTTTTCATAGGCCAGAGATTCCACTTCCAGCTCCGCTTTCAGGGCGATGGCCGCCAGATCCGTTTCCTCCATGGAAAGGTGCGCATCCTGCCGCTCCACATCTGCCAGGGTCAGCATTTCGGCAATGAGCCGCTGCATCCGCTTGGCGGATTCCTGGGTGCTGTCCAGCCAGCGACCCAGTTCCCCCACCGGGGTCTGGGGGTTCTCCATCAAAATAGAGTTGTTGGCAAGGATCACGGAAAGAGGGGTTTTCAGATCGTGGGAGGCATCGGCTACAAACTGCTTTTCCCGCTCCATGGCCTCCTCCATGGGCCGGGCGGCAATGACCGCCAACTTTTTGCTGATGGCCAGAAACAGCAGCATGGCCCCGACCCAGATGCCAAACAAGGCCCCGCAGAGTTTCAGCATGGAATAGGTGATATAGCGCATATCCGCCAAAGCGATTTTGCAGGGCTGGGAACCGCTGCGATAATAGATCACATGCTGCTGAGGCAGCAGCCCAAAATCCTCCTGCCGGTTCACCACGGTTTCCAGAAGCTCCGGAAGTTCCTGCTGAAAAAGCTCGCTTCCAGAAAGGACGGTATATTCCCCGGTGCCGGAATCGTAAAAACAGACGGCAATGTTCATTTCCGCACCCCGTTTTTCAGGAGGTCTGGACGACTCCCCCGGCTTTCGCTCCGGGGGCTGGGAGAAAGCCCCCAAAGGGGCCACCACCTGTTCCATGGTCCGGCGCAGGCCGGTGTAATAATCCCGCACCATGTATACCGCCACCGCTGCCACCATCACCGTCAGCACAATGCCGATCAGCAGCATATTAAACTGTACAAACCGTTTCCGATAGGCTTTCATGGCTGAACCTCCAACCGATAGCCGATTTTCTGCAAATTGCGGATGGTCACCCGAGAGCCTAAAAACCGCAGTTTTTTCCGCAGGAAGGAAATGTACGCCTCCACATTGTTGTCGGTGGCCTCCGAATCCATGCCCCAGCCCCTGGTGATCAGCAGGTC
The DNA here is from genome assembly GCA_934593275.1 of uncultured Oscillospiraceae bacterium. Taxonomy (GTDB): domain Bacteria; phylum Bacillota; class Clostridia; order Oscillospirales; family Oscillospiraceae; genus Faecousia. Next base: position 7,142 of record CAKTQE010000004.1, read on the forward strand.
CTTGGAAAAGGTCATTTTCGGCTCTGTCAGCATCAGCCGGGCGATTTCAAATTCCTTGGGACTCAGCTGCACATCCCGCTTTCCGCAGCGCAGGGTCACGGTGTTCAGGTCCAGGGTCAGATCCTCATAGGACAGTTCATTCAAAACCATGGCCCCCTTGCGCCGGGTCATGGCCCCGATCCGGGCCAGCAGCTCCTCCGGGTCAAAGGGCTTGGTCAGGTAGTCGTCCGCCCCGGCGTTAAGGCCCAGCACCTTGTCCGGCACCGTGGTTCGGGCGGTGAGCATCAGGACGGGGGTCTGGATGCCCTCGCTGCGGATTTGCCGCAAAACGCTGATGCCATCCAGCTTGGGCAGCATAATATCCAGCAGCACCAAATCATAGGAAAATCCCCGAATATAGTCCAGAGCCGACTGGCCGTCCGCCACCCAGTCCGTAAGGTTCCCCGCCTTTCTTAATATATGTTCCAAGGCCCCGGCCAGGCCGGTCTCGTCCTCCACGATCAGTAGATTCATAGGTATCCCTCCTTTATCTATACTATACCATTTTACCGCAAGTTCTGAAAGGAAGCTGAAAAAATCTTTTTTCGGTTTTCAGATTTTTTTAAGCGGGCCATGGATAATAAAGGCATCCACTTTTCAAGGAGGAATTCATATGGAACGCTACCAAGCTGTTTTTCAGCGTAAAGAACTAAAATACATGTTAAGCGACAGCCAGCTGGCAAAGCTGATGCCCATTTTGCGGCAGCACATGGAGCCGGATGCCTTTCCCCACAGCTCCATCGCCAATCTTTATTATGATACCCCGGATTTTCGTCTGATCCGCCGTTCCCTGGAAAAAACCGGCTACAAAGAAAAGCTGCGGCTGAGAAGCTACGGCGTTCCCGGTGGGGCTTCCCAGGTCTTTCCGGAAATCAAGAAAAAGACCCTGGGCATTGTCTATAAGCGGCGGGTCAGTATGCCCTATACCCAGGCCCTGGCCTACCTCTCCGGCAGCCGCCCCGGCCCCGATGGGCAAATCTACCGGGAACTGGACTGGATGTTGTCTTCCTACCCCGACTTGGCCCCCAGGGTGTTTTTAAGCTATGAACGGGACTCCTGGCAGGGGCTGGATGACACCTCCCTGCGGCTGACCCTGGACCGGGATATTCTCTACCGCACCCACGGTCTGGATTTGCGGCAGGGCATCTGGGGAGATGCCCTCTTGGCCCCGGGGCAGACCCTGATGGAGGTCAAAATCCCCAGTGCCGCCCCTTTGTGGCTGGCCCAGGCTTTTTCGGAACTGCACATCTACCCCACCTCTTTTTCCAAATACGGGGAAGCCTATAAACGAATTCAAAAGGAACACAGATTGGAGTACAAACGCTATGCTTAACGGAATATTTGCTTCCCTTTATGGGAATTCCATCACCCTCACCGCCTTTCTGATGGCCTCTGCCCTGTCCCTGGTGCTGGGCTTCGGCATCTCCTGGGTCTATGGGAAAACCGCCGATTCTTCCCACACATTGGCCGGGGCCTTGAGCGTTCTGCCCTTTCTGGTGCAGCTGGTGATTTTGCTGGTCAACGGGAATCTGGGGGCCGGTGTGGCAGTGGCCGGAGCCTTTAGCCTGATCCGCTTCCGCTCTGCCCCCGGCTCCGCCCGGGACATTACCGCCATTTTTCTGGCCATGACCGTGGGCCTGTGCTGCGGCATGGGCTACTGCGCTCTGGCACTTCTGGCCTTTGCCGTGACCTGCGCCGTGTTCCTGATTCAAAATGCCCCGGCTCTTGACCCGGGAGACCGGGACATCCGGGTGACCGTGCCGGAAAACCTGGACTATGGCGAACTGTTTACAGACCTTTTTGAAAACTACACCAGCTTCCACCAGCTGATCCAGGTAAAAACAGTCAACATGGGGTCTTTGTTCAGGCTCCAATACCGGGTACATCTGAAGCAGCCGGAAAAAGAAAAGCAGCTGCTGGATGCCATGCGGTGCCGCAACGGGAATCTGGAAATCTCCTGCGGCATTCCGGAAACTTCTCGACAGGGGGATTTATTATGAAACTTTTGAATCTGACACTTTCCTTGGCCCTGACCCTGGGCTTGCTCACCGGCTGCGCCCCGGTTGCCTCCGGCAGTGCTTCTGCGGAAACCACCCGCCAGGAAACCGGCAGCACCACAGCAGACACTACTGCCACCCAAATCACCTTTACCGATACCGCCGTCACGGCCTCCAATAACACCGGCCTGGAAATCAACGGCACCGCCCTGACCATTGACAAAGCCGGAACTTACCTGCTCACCGGTCAATGCAGCGACGGCAGTGTCAAAGTCAAAAAAGGCGCCACCGGCGTAACCCTGGTACTAAATGGGCTGAACCTGACCTCCAAAACCACCGCCCCCATTGTCTGCGGCAAAAGTAGCCAAGTGATCATTGAGGCAGCAGAGTCCACGGAAAACACCCTGCAAGACTCGGAAAGCAACGCAGAGGACTCCGGGAACGCCGATGCCGAAAACGCCGTGATCAAGTGCAAAGACGGCTCCCAGGTGACTCTGACGGGAAGCGGCACCCTGAACATTCTGGCCCAGGGCAAAAACGGCATCAAATCCGGTGCCACCACCCAGGCCGAGGGAGAAGCCAGCCTGACCGTTCAAAACCTGGTGCTGAACATTGAGGCCCCCAATAACGATGCCATCAACGCAGAAGCCACCCTGAACATTGAAAGCGGCACCCTGACCCTCTCCGCCGGTGACGATGCCCTCCACAGTGATTACACTTTGAATATCGGCTCTGAGAACACCCCAGGCCCCACCGTGACCGTTACCACCTCCAACGAGGGGCTGGAGGGTGCCACCGTCAACATTTGTTCCGGAGAAATCCACATCACCTCCACAGATGACTGCATCAATGCCGCCAATGGGGACTTGACGGACTACTCCTACGCCATCAATATTTCCGGCGGTACCGTGTTCGCCTACAGCAGCACCGGTGACGGCTTTGACTCCAACGGGGACTTAACCATATCCGGCGGCACCGTGGCCGTTTGGACCGCCAACGGTGCGGACAACGAGCCTTTGGATGCGGACGGCACCGTAACCATTTCCGGCGGAACGGTTCTGGCCGCCGGGGGCAGCAGCGGCATGGGCATGAACCTCAACGCCCAGCAATCTTGCCTGATTTTCGGCGACGGCACCTCGGCCCAAATGGGCGGACAGCCCCAGGAACTGCCGGAGGGTACGGCCCCGGAAAAGCCGGAATTCCCGGATTCCTCGGCACCCTCGGAAGCTCCTGACCGCCCGGACAACCAGCAGGCCCCCAATGGAACCACCTCTTCCGGCACTTCGGAAGCACCGACTCCCCCGGACCAGAATGGCAAGATTCCCACGGGAGAAAAGCCCCAGGGTATGGGCGGCCCCGGAAACGCCGCAACCCTCCTGACGGAAAATAGCACCTTCTCCATTCTGGATGCCCAGGGAAATACCCTCTATTCAGGCACCGCTCCTTGTAACACCGTATACCTTCTGTTCTCTGCCCCAGACCTCACCGATGGCACCACCGCCACCCTCTCCTCCGGTGACACGGAAACCACCGCCACAGCCCAGTCCGGCACCCTTTCCACCGGCAGAGGTGGCATGGGAAACCCTGGCGGCAACCGCCAATTCCCCCAAAACGCCGGTAACAAGGCTCCCGGCCAAAAAGCGGAGGGGCAGACCGCTCAAACTTCCAAATAACGCAAAAAACCTTGCGGGTCAGCTTGTACCCGCAAGGTTTTTGGCATTTCTATCCGTATTTCTGCCTTAGTGGCAACCGTGATTGCCGCAGCCGTGGCTGCCGCAGGTGTGGCCGCCCTCGCCGTGGGCGTGGTCGTGATGGCTGCAACGGACGTTGGGGTCATAGCCCAGGTTCCCGGCCAGCAGAGCCGCCACCGCGTCATCGGCATTGCCGCTGACACCGCCATACAGCCGGATGCCCGCCTCGGCCAGGGCCATCTGGGCACCGCCGCCGATACCGCCGCAAATCAGGGTATCCACGCCCTCACCCATCAGGAAGCCCGCCAGCGCACCGTGGCCGCTGCCGTTGGTGTCCAAAACCTTCACACGCAGGACCTTACCATCCTCGATCTCGTAAATCTTAAACTGCTCCGTATGGCCGAAATGCTGAAAAATCTCCCCGTGGTCATAGGTTACTGCTACTTTCATGCTCCATACTCCTTTGTTTTCATTTTGATTTTTGTCCGTTTCATAGGGTTCACACTGGCCGCAAAAAGGCTTTTCCATCCCTCCACAGACCCGGTAGTTCCCACCGGCAATTCGAAGGGACCTGCCATATACCAGACAGGCAGCGATTTTCCGCCGTGCGCTTTCGTAAACCTCCTGCACCGTGGAGCGGGAAATATCCATCTGCCTGGCACAGGCCTCCTGGGTACACGCCTCCAAATCCAGCAGCCGGATCACCTCATATTCATCCAACGTCATCTGAATCGGGGCATCCCCCCGCTTCCCCTCAGGAGAAAAACAATCCACCTGAGGCAGCACACAAATCCTGCGGCATCTCTGGGGTCTTGGCACCTGTAGGCCTCCTTTATTTCCGGTATATACCGATTATAATTCTTTTGATGTGAAAAATCAAGGGGGAGTTTTGAAAACAGTCATCGCTGGCACCTGACTTTATATCTGTAAATAGGACAAATGCTCCGGAACTTCTTGCATTATCCATTGCTCTTTGCTACTATAATGGTGTACATCGGTAATTTGTCCAATATAATGGACCAATTCAACTGTAAAATAAAAAAGGACTCCCGAGGGAGGCACTTCGTAAAGAAGCGTCTCCCTCGGCTTTTGTAGTCAGCCGGGATGATTGGATTATAGGTATAATCAATCATATTGGAGAATTGCACAATGGTCAAGTATATTTACGACAAGTGCAACGGACTTTGGTATGAACTGCAAGTGGACTACTATCTACCCTGTCTGAAGCTTCCGGAAGAACCTGAGGTATACATCGGCATTTGGGGACAACGGCACCGACACGATCTCAAAGCTCGCCGCTGGGTGCTGTATGCCTCTCTGCTCACCAGATGAAAGCTGAACAATTATCTTGTTGATATTGACCAGTAGGTGAGAGATATGTTTTCTCGGTTTGTAAAACAGGTTGTTGAACACGAATGTGTATCCGAACAACAAAAGTAGATAACCAAATGGAGTTAGTTGCTCGCATGAATAACATCTGCAGCAGAGTTGCAGAAATTGTGAATAACGATATAATTTGTACCTAAGATTTCACGGCAATATGGGAAAATCTCTGCCGCTATTTTTTTCATATTAAACAAACAAAAGCGAGAGCACTTTCTTAATTCGAAAACAAATTAAACTTTCGTGAAATTAATTGTTGTATTTATGTATTTCCTGTGGCATAATATAGGAGTATAAATTTATTACTTATTTGAGGGGTGCGCCATGGCTGTAAGTTATAATAAATTGTGGAAACTTCTTATTGATAAGAATATGAAGAAAAAAGAACTTGGCGAAGCGGCGGGAATAAGTAATACGCTGATCGCAAAACTCGGCAAAAACGAGAATGTTACAGTCGAAGCGTTAGTTAAGATATGTGCTGCTCTTGATTGTAAAATAGAAGATATTATGGAATTGATTCCTGATGAGAAACAAGCAATATAAGGAAAGGGTATAAAAAATGGAAACATTAAAAGAGCCTACATATATTAGCTTGTTTAGTAGTGCCGGTATCGGCTGTTACGGATTCAAGTTAGAGGGGTTCGAGTGTATTGCTACTAACGAACTTATTGCAAGAAGATTAGAAATTCAAAAATTCAATAAGAAATGCAAATACGAGAGTGGATATATTTGCGGTGATATTACAGAAGAATCCACAAAAAATGCACTTTATGAACAAATCTCTCTTTGGGAGAAAAAAGAGGGGCTTTCCCGTGTTGATGTTGTGGTTGCTACTCCCCCTTGTCAAGGTATGTCTGTAGCAAATCACAAAAAGAGTGAAACTGAGATTGTTCGCAACTCTTTGGTTATTGAATCCATTAAAATCATCAAGCAGATAAATCCTCGTTTCTTTATTTTTGAAAATGTACCTGCTTTTATGAAAACAATCTGCACAGATATTGATGGCGAACATAAGACTATTGCAGATGCAATTGAAAACAATTTAGGACAGGCATACTCTTATACCTCCCGTGTGATTAATTTCAAAAACTTCGGTGCTTGCTCAAGTCGTCAGCGCACTGTTGTTATTGGTGTGTCTAAAGATTTTGCCGATGAAGTTTCTCCAATCGAATTATATCCGGATCTTCTTAAGGAACGTACATTAAGAGAGGTAATTGGCAATTTGAAGCCATTGAAAGAATTCGGTGAAATCGATGAATGTGATATTTACCATTCTTTTAGAACTTACCCTGAACATATGAGGACGTGGATTTCAGATATAAAAGAGGGACAATCTGCATTTGATAATGCCGATGATTCCAAAAAGCCACATCGTGTAGTTGATGGAAAAATAGTTATCAATCAACGCAAAAATGCAGATAAATACACTCGTCAATATTGGGATAAGGTTGGCCCGTGTATTCACACAAGAAACGATCAAATGGCAAGCCAAAACACAGTCCATCCTTGTGATGATAGAGTTTTCAGTATAAGAGAACTTATGCTAATGATGACCGTTCCCTATTCGTTCAAGTGGGTAGAAACTGATCTTGATGTTTTGAATGGTCTGTCTACTGAACAAAAGAGAGCATTTTTGAAGAAAGAGGAACTCAAGATTCGCCAATCATTAGGTGAGGCGGTTCCTACGGTGATTTTCCAATCAATAGCAAAGAAGATTTCTGAGGCATTGAAGCATTCACCTCTTAACACTGCAACTATCAATAAAGTAGTATCCTCCAATAAATTATCTGAAGTTGATAATTTGAAGAACTTTATTGTTAAAAACCCTATGAATTTGTCAGCTGCCACATTGGGAAAAATTGCAGAAATGGCTAATACGAGCCGTACAGATAATGCGGCATTTTTTACAAGTAAAACCCTTATAACAGAAATGATGAAAGCATTGCCGGATACCGATAAGGAAACCGTTCGTATTCTTGAACCGTCAGTTGGCGTTGGCAATTTTCTTCCTCTGATTATCAAAAAATTCGAGGGAAAAAGAATAAGCCTTGATGTGGTAGATATTGACGAACACAGTCTGGAATTTGCTAAGTTGATATTAAAATATTATAAGATTCCCGATACTTGCACAATCAATTATATTCACGATGATTTTCTGCTTCATAATTTTGAAAAAAAGTATGATTACATAATTGGAAATCCGCCTTTCTTTAAAATGAAATCAAATAATACACTGCTGAGTATTTATCGTCATAATGCAGTCAACAAAGTAACAACCAACATTTGCTCATTCTTTTTAGACAAAGCAATTAATCTCGGTAATTATGTAGCTTTGGTTTTTCCGAAATTTTTGTTGAACACACCTGAGTTCGCTCAAACAAGAAATTATCTCTCGGAAAAGGCTGTTGAATGTATTATTGACTTTGGAGAAAAAGGATTCCCCGGCGTTCTCGTGGAGACTTTAGCAATCTTTATTAACAATCTTGCTCGCCCGTCTAACACACGAGTTGCCTCCATTACACACGGCAAATATATGTTTCAATCCCAAAAGTATATCTTTGATGATAAGCTTCCGTATTGGATTATTTATCGTGATGTGCAATTTGATTCAGTTTGTAAAAAGCTTGATTTCAATGTTTTCAAAGTTTTTAGGGATAGACAAATCACAAATAGTCAGTTGTCCAGTTCCGGACATGTTCGCGTGTTGAAATCCCGTAATATAAGCGATGACGGTAAGGAAATCATTGATATAAGTGATTATGATTCCTATATTGATTACAATGCATTAAAAAAATTAGCAGTGTTTGAATATTTGGATCGAGATGATGTGTATTTGACACCGAATATGACATATAAGCCTCGTATGATGAAAAAGCCTAAAAACTGCGTTGTAAATGGTTCACTGGCGATTCTAATTCCTAAAAAGGACATTGTTCTAACTGATAAACAACTGGAGTTTTTCTCTACCGAGGAATATCGGGAGTTTTATCATATTGCAAGAAATTATCAAACAAGATCATTAAATGTTGATGCTTGTTCGGTTTTCTTCTACGGATTACTAAGAGATAAAAGCAAAAAATCGCCTATAATCGAAAAGTTTAATGAGCAGGACAACTCTGCACAGTTAACTATTTTCGAGTATATGAAATGAGGGTAAGATATGTTGACACAACAAGCAATTATCGATTTTTGTAATCAATATGACTATGACATAAGAAAATCGGGCAACGGTAGATGGATAGACCAAAAGTGTGCGGCTGATGTTGTAACTGTTATTGCAGACTGCATATATAACTATGCATTAGAAGATGATGACGGCATATTTACATCAGCCGATATATGGCATTATAAATATGCAGTTGAAAATGTTGAAGCGATTTTCAAAAAGCCTGGTGTTGAAAATGAGGCTGCAAGAAGTGAATACGATAAGTTCTTTCAACAACCAATGGAAATGCTTGCAAACGCTCGTGTTCTTACAAAGGCAAAGCAAGGAAATAGAAATTTCTATCAGGTGAATAATTTTGAGGTGTTGGAGTATATTGCGTTGCGTGAGCGCAATGCTCTATTCTTCCTCAAAACTTATATTGAAAAAGTCCTAGTGGATAGCGGAATATATGCCGTTTTTGAAGAGTTTTTCAGATTGCAAACGAAAGAATCTTATGAAACAGTCAAAAGCACGTTTTCAACATTTATAATCAACAACACGAACATCAATGGCGTTGTTGAATGTAATCGTATTTTTATCAAAGTGCTAAATCCGTTAGCCTACTTTAAGAACTCTTGCGGTACAGAAAGAGGCAGATTATCCGAGCAAAATATCACGTATGATATGCTTATGTATAATCGAAATAACTTCAGGGATATTTATGCTGATAAACCTAAAGGTGTCACGAGAAAAGAATATGCGGTCGCACACCCCGTTGAAGTGAACGAAGCTTATTACCACTATCAGTCTGCTAAGGCGAAAAGATTTTTGCGTCTGTTCAATGATCAAAATCGTGGTGGACAAACTGAGCATCTTGAGGCATCACATATGGCAGATAGAGCAATTCATATGCATCATATTTTTCCTGAATCTATCTATCCTGAGATCTGCTACTATTTGGAAAACATAATTGCTCTTACGCCCACACAGCATCTTAATTATGCACATCCCAATGGACATACCCAAGAAATTGACGAACAGTATCAGCATTTACTGTTGCTCTCTAAAGCAGGTAGAATTCACGAGAATTTAACTGACGCTGCTGTAGAGAAAATCTATGAGTTTTCTAATTTCTTATTTGTGCTCAACGTTGGCTTTGACAACGATGATGTATTAGATATTGCTGATATGGATTTCTGTGCGGTTATCAACGCAATCAATGTACATTATACAGCGTAAAGGAGAACGTTATGGTGAAGTTAGATTATAGAACAAACAATCCCCGTTGGGGATTGAGAGGAATGAAATTTGAAGATTGGGAAGGTTTTTCTTTTACTTTAGGGTATCTTTCCAACCTTGATCACTACAACAATAAACACCCTTATGCCCGCAACGCTAACATTTCCGTTCATATCGAGGGGAACAATGAGCAAGGTGCTTGGGATAAAGAAGGACGAATTCACTATTATGGTTCCCTTAGTAGCCTGCAAAACACTTTTAGTCACCTATATGCTTGCAGTAGTGCAGGAACCGGAAGAATAACTAGAAGAATCAATTCTAACGGGTACATTCTCTCTTTGATAAACGATTTTGATTTTGAAGTTCATACCTATCCCGGATACACAACAGCTGATGTATTTCCTCCAGAAGCTGAAATTGTAGAAAGCCATTTAAGACGTCATCTCATGAATAGATGCTTAACTAATTCGCAGATTAACGCATGTATTGATAGCTTTGTTGCAGGATATAACTTATAAAAGGACATGCCGCTGAGTGCAAATAATCGATTTTTTATCTTATACTGAAAATTTTCAACCGAAAGAAGAAAACGATAAGAAATCAGTAAAATCCAAAAAGGTTCGCACAAAAGCAAAGTCTATTTATGATGGAATCAAACACTATTGAAACACCCCCCGTTTTATGGTATACTAAACCATCATCATGAACCTGGTTTTCCTGTATACGGGAGATACCTGAGAGAATAAAGGAGATTTTAAGCCATATGAAATTAGGTATTGTTGGGCTGCCCAATGTGGGGAAGTCCACGCTGTTTAACGCCATTACCAATGCGGGCGTTCCTGCGGATAACTATGCGTTTTGTACCATTGACCCCAATGTGGGTGTGGTGTCGGTGCCGGATGAGCGGTTGGAGTGGTTGGCGCAGCTGCATCAGCCCAAGAAGGTGACGCCGGCGGTGGTGGAGTTTGTGGATATTGCAGGGCTTGTAAAGGGTGCTTCCAAGGGCGAGGGCCTGGGCAATAAGTTTTTGAGCAACATCCGCACCACCGATGCCATTGTCCATGTGGTGCGCTGCTTTGAAGACCCCAACGTGACTCATGTGGAGGGTACCACCGACCCGCTGCGGGACATTGACATCATCAATCTGGAACTGGTCATGGCCGATATTGAAATGGTGGAGCGGCGCATTGACAAGTGCCAGAAAGCGGCCAAGGGCGGCGACAAGCGGTTTGTAAAGGAAGCGGAGCTGTTTACAGAGCTGCTGGCCCATCTGAATCAGGGCAAGCTGGCCCGGACCTTTGAATGCTCGGAAGATGATGCGGCCCTCATTGCTACTTCGGATCTTCTGACCCTGAAAAAGACCATTTATGTGGCCAACCTCTCGGAAGACGAGGTAAACACCCCGGAACAGAGCCGCCACTATATGGCCGTCAAGCAATTGGCAGAGGAAGAAGGCAGCCAGCTGCTGCCCATCTGCGCCAAGCTGGAAGCCGACATTGCAGAGCTGGACGACCCTGAGGAAAAGGCCATGTTTATGGAGGAGCTGGGGGTTCAGGAATCCGGTCTGGATAAGCTGATCCGCAGCAGCTATGCCTTGCTTGGTCTGATCTCTTTCCTCACCGCCGGTTCTGACGAGTGCCGTGCCTGGACCATCAAGCGGGGTACCAAAGCCCCCCAGGCCGCGGGCAAAATCCACACGGACTTTGAGCGGGGCTTTATCCGGGCCGAGGTCATTGCCTTTGAGGATATGAAAGCCTGCGGCACCATGGCCAATGCCAAGGCCAAGGGTCTGGTGCGCAGCGAGGGCAAGGAGTACGTGATGAAAGACGGCGACATTGTAAACTTCCTGTTCAACGTCTAAAACTCCATATGAAACAGAGAGGGACGGCGCACAGGCCGTCCCTCTTTAATATAAGTGCAGGATTCCCAGAAGCACCAGCAGATGCAGGGGGTAAAACAGGTAAAAAGCCCGGGAAACCCAGGGATTTCCGGTGATTTTCTTCCCGGAATACAGGCCGATGGGTACCATGGCAAACAGGGAGAACAGCTGCACCGGGATTTTTATTCCCAAAACCGCAATGGGAATGCTCCCCATGCACAGGCTCAGCAGGGCCAGTCCCAGGGTCTGGGTCAGAACCGCCCCTGGCTGTCCCCGGGTCAGGCCGAACAGGGCAATAAGGAGAATGCCGTGCATGCCGTAGCTCACCCCCAGCAGTTCCCCGGCCAGAGGAAGCAGCAGAAACCAGAAAAGCTTTTCCAGAACCCCATGGGCCTGTTCCAGCCGGTCCAGCAGCAGCCCGCCCAGGAGCAATGTCCACAGCACGTTCTGGCCCTGCCAGATGGCCTGGGGGTAAAAGGCCAGGTCATAAATGGGCTCCGTGAGCAGGGCCGTCAGGGCCAGGCGGCCAAAATACCGCCGCCGGTTCCGGGTATGGGCCAGGCCCTCGGAAATCAGGAAGCAGTAAATGGGAAAGGCCAGCCGCCCCAAGGCCCGATACCACAAACTTTTTCCGAACAGCAACGCCCAGTGGTCCACCAGCATGGCCCCGCAGGCCAAAAGCTTTAGTCCCTCCTGGGGTATGGGCTTTTTCATTCTCTCACCCCCTGTAAAGTCCAGAAAATTATAGCAGACTTCTTCCAAAGAAGCAAGTTTTCAAAAGAAAGGAGTCCATTTTGATCACCGTCAACGACTATTATCGCCAACGCTTCGGCTGCAAGGTCTACAAACTGTCCCTGGACGGAGGCTTTACCTGCCCCAACCGAGACGGGACGTTGGGTACCGGCGGGTGCCGGTTTTGTTCCGGGGCAGGCAGCGGAGAATTCGCCGCCCCGGACTGCCGGGACATTTCCCGGCAACTGGAACAGGCCAAGCAAAAAGTGGCGGGAAAATGCAAGGACGGGAAATACCTGAGTTACTTCCAGTCCTTTACCAATACCTACGGTCCCCCGGAACGGCTGGAAGCCCTCTACCGGGCCGCCATTGCCCCGGAGGAAATCGTGGGGCTTTCCGTGGCCACCCGGCCCGACTGCCTGGGGCCGGAAGTGCTGGACGTACTCAGCCGCATCCGGCAGGAAGCCTACGTCAGCGTGGAACTGGGGCTGCAAACCATCCACGATGCCACCGCCCGGGCCATGAACCGGCAGTATGAAACCCGGGTTTATTTTGAAGCCCTGGAGGAGCTGCAACGGCGCAGCATCGAAACCGTGACCCACCTGATCCTGGGGCTTCCCGGAGAGGCGGAAGAACAAATGGTGGAATCCGCCCGGGCCGTGGGGGCAGCCGGAAGCCAGGGGGTCAAATTTCATCTGCTCCATGTGGTGCGCTCCGCCCCATTGGCGGAGGATTATTTGCAGGGGAAATTCCAGTGCCTGACCCTGGAAGAATACGGGAAAATCCTGACCAATTGCATCCGTGTTCTCCCCCGGCAGACCGTCATCCACCGCATCACCGGCGACGGACCCCGGCGGGAGCTATTGGCTCCTCTATGGTCCCTGGATAAGAAACGGGTGCTGAATTATTTGAATAACTTGCTTCGTACCTCTGGACAATTGGAAGAAACTGGTTTATAATAATGGTACAAAAAAGCCGTTAATTCGGGAGGACATTTTATGAAACTCGACACCAAGCGAACAGTCCTGGTGGGATTTGCCTTTCTCTCCATCTGCGCTTTCTGGCAGATGTACGACAACCTGGTGCCCCTGATTCTGACCAATACCTTTCATCTGAACGAAACCCTCTCCGGCGCCATTATGGCGGCGGACAATGTTTTGGCCCTGTTCCTGCTGCCTCTGTTCGGCGGACTCTCCGACAAGTGCAAAAGCCCCCTGGGCCGCCGCAGACCCTTTATCCTTTTTGGCACTTTGACCGCCATCGTTCTGATGCTGATGCTGCCGTTGCTTGCTGACAGCTACCACGCCGCCCCCAAGACCGGTACCCTGGCCCTGTTTATCTGCGCCCTGGGACTGCTGCTCATTGCCATGGGTACATACCGCAGCCCCGCCGTGGCATTGATGCCGGACATCACCCCCAAGCCCCTGCGCTCCAAGGCCAACGCCATTATCAACCTGATGGGTGCCATCGGCGGCATTTGCTATCTGCTGGTGACCACGTTCCTGTACCGGGTCAAGTCTGACAGCTACGTCAGCTTCTTCCCCCTGTTTGCCATTGTGGCCGGAATCATGGCCGCGGCCCTGGCGGTGATCATGTTCCTGGTCAACGAGCCGGTGCTGGTAAAGCGCCAGCAGGAGTATGAAAAGAAGCACCCGGAAGACGACCTTTCCCAGCACACCGAGTCCGGCGAGACCCTGCCCGCCGATGTGAAGCGGAGCCTGACTTTCCTGCTGATTTCCATCAGCCTGTGGTTCGTAGGCTATAACGGCATTACCACCTGGTTCTCCGTCTACGCCGAAAACGTCTGGGGCATGAGCCTGGGCCAGGCCAATACGTGCCTGACCATCGCCACCGGCGGTGCCATCCTCAGCTATATTCCCATCGGCGCGCTGGCCAGCAAAATTGGCCGGAGAAAGACCATCCGCATGGGTACCCTGCTGCTCTCCGGCAGCTTCCTGGGCGGGTATCTGCTGACCGTTGCCATCCACGGTTTCAGCCCCGTTCTCTACGTGCTGTTCCTGCTGGTGGGCCTTGCCTGGGCGGCCATCAACGTCAACAGCCTGCCCATGGTGGTGGAAATGTGCAAAGGCAGCGAGGTTGGCAAGTTTACAGGCCTGTACTACACTTTCTCCATGTCCGCCCAGATCGTGACCCCCATTGTGGCCGGTTGGCTCCTGCGCAACGTCAGCTACCACACCCTGTTCCCCTATGCCTCTATCTTTGTGTTCGCCTCTTTCCTGACCATGGGCCTTGTCCGCCACGGTGACAACCGGGTGGCCATGCGCCGGGGATTGGAAGCCTACGACGTAGAGGATTGAAATTTGTTATTCCGCAGCAACCGCTGCTAATTAAAAAAGGAAGCGATAAACAATGTTGGTTCTGATTCTAATCGTTCTTATCTGTATGCTGCTCCACGTGCTTTGCCTGCGGGGCCGGGGAAATCACCCCGGTATGGCGGCCTTTCGGGGGAAATACTATGCCCACCGGGGCCTCCACGATGAAACCAAGCCGGAAAACAGCATGGCCGCCTTTGCCGCCGCTCTGGAAAAGGGCTACGGCATCGAATTTGACCTGCATCTCCTAAAGGACGGCACCCTGGCCGTCATGCACGACTCAGATTTAAAGCGCACCACCGGCCAGGAGGGTACCATGGAGGACCTGACAGCCCGGGACCTGACAAACTACCATTTGGGCGGCACCGACCAGGTGATCCCCACATTCCGGCAGGTGCTGGATTTATTCCAGGGCGAAGCCCCTCTGATCATCGAGCTGAAAACCAAGGACGGCAACGCCGATGCCCTGACGGAAGCCACCGTAGAAATGCTCAAGGACTACCAGGGACCTTACTGCCTGGAATCCTTTGACCCCCGGTGCATCCGGTATCTTAAAAAGCACCACCCCCAGCTGATCCGGGGCCAGCTTTCCGAGAATTCCGTGAAGCGGGACAAAGACCACGCCTGGCCCGTCCGGTTCCTGTTCAGCTACTACTTAGAAAACTTCCTCACGGTCCCGGACTTTATCGCCTACCGGTTTGAGGACCGGGAGACCGTCAGCAATGCCATCTGCCGCAAGCTCTGGGGTATGGAGGGTGTTAGCTGGACCATCCGCAGCCCGGAGGACTTTAAAACCGCCGTACAAGAGGGGTGGCTGCCCATTTTCGAGGGCTTTGACCCCTATGCCCTGGGACTGTAAGACAGCTTATTCACATTTTCGTAGAATTTTGTTTTCAATTCCGCTATTTGCTGTTCAAATCCCTCCGGTATCTTAATAACAGAAAGGTTGCGGAAGCCGTGAGCCGCTCCCTTTCATTTCCGTAGATCCTCTTTTCTACCTCTCTTCTTTCTATTCCTTTTGCAAAGAAAACCCCTGCTGAAAGCCACAGCGGGGGTTTTCGTCTGTCTTTAGGCGGCACATGGCGTTCAGGCCGCCCAGCTTGTGGAAATAGTCCTTTAGGGATTTTTAGACAGTCCAAGCGGCGGCCCTGAGGGCCGCCGCTGGTGGTTTACTTGGTGTATTCCAGGTAATCTTCTCCGGAAATATGGTTGCCGTCAAAGGTCAGGTCGGTGCAGCCGGAGACACTGTAGATGTAGCCGCCGTATTCCTCTCCCAGGTCCCGGAAGGTGTTGTTCGTCATGTCCACTTTCTGGCACTGGTTCAGGGAAATGCCGCCGTAGGAGCATTCGTAGATCTCATTGCCGGTGAGGGCCATGTTTACGCACTGGTAGCCCTGGATGCCGATGGTGCCGCAGCCAAAGAGTCCGGTGTTTTCCACCGTTACGTTGGTGCAGCGCTGCAGGTCCAGCACGCCGCCGGCGCAGTACCCCGGCTCTTTGGTGTGGCCCAGGGTCAGGTCCTTCAGGGTGAGGTTGGTGCAGCCCTCAAAGCACAGCACCTGGGCGTATCTTGGTACGGCACTGATGACGTTGGCACCCTTGCCGTCCTTGCCACGGATGGTCAGGTTGTCCAGGTTCCGGATGTTCAGCTGGGGGCCGTCAAAGGGGTCGGACCAGTCGTAGTTTTCGCCGCCGGTCATGTCCTTGTAGCCGGTGGCAGTGCTGAGGTCCAGCATGGGGGCATCAATGATGATCTCCCGGTTGGAACCCAGGGCCGCCAAAAATTCATCCACGGTGGTGACGGTGACGGTTTCCTGCTCCGCGGTGGAAACGGTGGTCTCCTGCCGCAGCTGGCCAAAAGCCTTTACCATATCTTCCTCGGTGAGCTCTTTTCCGGTGGCGGCATCGGAGAAGATGGAGAGGTCATCCGCCTGGAGCCAGTTCCAGCCCCGGTTTCCCTGGCCGGTGCAGCCGTCCAGAACCACCTGGCTGCTTTCTAAGTTCGACATGACCTGGAATCCCACATCATCCATTTGGTTGTTTTCAAAGCTGCACCGGGTAAAGGTGGCACTCTGGCCCAGTGTGAACAAATCGTAAGTATTGTTGTCTTTAATGGTTGTATCGGTGAGCGTCAGATCGGAGCCGGTCCAGGCCTCCACAACGGCGCTGCCCATCATTTCCGAGCCAATATTCCGGAGGGTGCAGCCCTTGATCTGGCAGCCCTCCACAAAGTTCAGGTTCAGGCCATAGGCAGAGCATTCATAGATGTCGCAGCCCTCCAGGGTCAGGTTGGTGCTGCAGTCGGCCCTCACGCCGGTGGCACCGCAGCCAAAGAGGCCCAGGTCTTTCATGGTGACGTTGCTGCTGTTTCCCAGGTTGATGACGTTTCCCTCGCAAGGCTCCGCTCCGGGGACGTGACCGGCGGTAAAGCCCTCCAAGGTCACGTTTTCGCAGTTTTCAAAGGTCAGCACCGTGGCGGCTCTGGGGTTACTCTCCAGGGTGGTTTTTCCCTGGCCCGCACCACGGATGGTCACGTTGCTGACGTTGGAGATCACCAATTCGTAGCCCTCATACACGCTTTCCCAGCGGCAGAAAGAGTTGCCGGTCTGCAAATCGCCGTTGTCCGGCTCCAAGAGGATGGTGCCCTCCCCCAGCTCCACCGTGGCACCGGGGACGATGGCCCGGGCAAAGGCATTGGCGGAGAGGGTGTTTGCGGTGCTTTCCGTGCCGTCCGTAAGGCTGGCAACGGGGTGTTCATCCGGAATGGTCTCCGGGGTGTTGGGCCCGGCACAGCCCGCCAGCAGGGCCGCCGTCAGACAGGCACCGGCAAGGGTGTAAAAGAATCTTTTTTTCATCATGTTTACGCCTCCCATTGATTACTTTCGCAGATTTGTTCTCTGGTAAAAACAGGTAACTCCCGGGCATCCGTGCGTTGGAGGGGTACTGCGCAGAACGCAAGCAGCAAAGACAGAATGCTGCCGCCCACAACCAATTTTTGTAAGAAACGATTCATTGCTTTGATCCCCTTTCCTTTTATTTCCTTGAGCTTATTATACCAAACCGTTTCCGGTTTGTCACTTCCCTTAACCGTTTATTAAGGATTTTTGTGGAAACTTATGGATTTTTTAAGAATTATTCATGACTTTCAGCTGTTGCTCCGTGATTGGTTGGCCGGTGCTGTCCAGGAAAGGCTGGTCCGTTTCGTAATAGCCCAGTTCCACAGTGTCCCGGAAGGTGCAGCCCGTCAGCACGGGGCTTTCGCCCTGGATGGAGGCCAGGTGGGTATAGGTGTTTCCGGAGAAGGCTGTGTTTTGGAGGGTTACTGCCCGGCAGGTTTCGGCTTTCAGCATGAGCAATGCGGTGCAGTCCTCCACCTGTAAATCCGTCAGACTGATCTCCTGGCAGCCCACCAGGTCAAACAGCGGGGAATACAGGGAGCCTCCCGCATTGCCGATTTTCCGGAAGCGGTTGTCTTTCACGGTAAACCGGGCGCACATCCGCAGATACAGCCCGCCCTCGGCGCAGTCGTGGATGGTGCTGTTCTGAACCGTCACGTCCCGGGTCTCGATGGCAACAATGCCGGTGGTGCCGCAGCCGTAGAGGTCACAGCTGTCCACGCTTCCGTTGCTGCACCCATCCATTCGGATGACGTTTCCGGAACAACTGCCCTGTTCCGGGGTATGTCCCAGGGTCAGGCCCTGGACCTGGAAATCCCGGCAGTTTTCAAAATGCAAGACGTTGGCGTATCTGGGCTGGGTCACGACCTCCACATCCCCCTGGCCAACGAGCCGCACCCCATCCGCCTGAATGGTCAGCTCCCAGCCGTCATAGGCTTCCGACCACCGGTAGGAACCGCTCAGGTTCGGTTCGCCGTAAGTCGCCGCATAAGTCAGGTCATAGGTACCCGGCTCTAAGTAAACGGTGGTGTTGGGGGCAATGGCCGCCAACAGGTCATCAACAGTGGATACCGTCACCTCCTGAGGCTCCACCGGCTCTTGGGGCTGT
Source organism: uncultured Oscillospiraceae bacterium (assembly GCA_934593275.1). GTDB lineage: Bacteria > Bacillota > Clostridia > Oscillospirales > Oscillospiraceae > Faecousia. The sequence goes on from CAKTQE010000004.1 coordinate 25,585, forward strand.
TCCGGTTCCGGTTCCGGCTCCGGGGTGGTTTCCACCGGAAGGGGTTCGGAATTGCCCGCCGCTTCCCACCGGGAGGTGGAAATGTCCCGGAAATTGCAGCCCTCGATTTGGGTTTCCTGCTTGGTTTGCAGCATCTCCTGCTCAAAGCTGCAATTCTGCACGGTGTTATAGGCAAAAACCAGCTTGCCCTCTCCATCGGCGGTTTCCAGCAGCCGGGAGGCCACACTGTTTTCAATCAGGCAGTTTTGCACCGTGGCCCCGGTGCAGCCTTTCAGCTCCACCAAAGGCCCCAGGCAGTTCATATCGTAAATATGACAGTTGTCCACCAGTACATCCGAAGAATTGTACATGGTCAGGGCATTGTAGGTGCAGTCGTATAAATCGCTACTGTGCACGGTCAGGTTTTTGCTGCCCTGGGCGATGACGGCCACGGTGCCGCAGCCGAAAAGATAGAGGCTGCCGCCGTCTACCTGTCGGCAGTTTTCAAAATGCAGCACGCCCCCGCTGCAGTCCCCTTTCTGGGGGCTGTGGCCCACGGTCAGGTCCTGGAGCCACAGATTGGAGCTGTTGCGGAAATACAGGACGTTTGCATATCTGGGAGCGGCCAAAACCTGGGTTTTCTTCCCGACTTCTCCCCGGATGGAGAGATTCTGGACATTGTGGATCACCAGCTGATAGCCGTCAAACACCGGTTCCCAGCTGTAATAGGGGCTTTTGGTGGGCTGGCCGTAGTCCCGGGCGTCTAAGAGGTTATACTCGCCGGACCGGAGCCGCACATCCCGGTTGGGTCCGATGGCCCCCAGAAAATCCTCCACATTGGAAACCGTCACCGTCTTTACAAGGTCCATGTTCGGCTGTCCCAGGTAATTGGCCTGGGGGAACCGCACCTGTTCCGGACCCAGCAGCAGCCCCAGGACCGTCAAAACCACCGCCGCACCCAGGCCCAAAAGGACACCCAGCTTGGTATTCCGGTAGCCCATAATGGCCAGCAGCCGCCGCTTGAGATCCCGCTTCTCCGTGGAAAAAGTGGTGGCCCCGGCGGCAGCGGGCAGAGGATTGGCCGCTGCCATGGCAATGAGGGTCTCTCCGTAGGTCTGCTTCTCCACAGGAGTCATGTGCCGGATGACCCACTCGTCACAGCTCAGCTCACAGGCCCGGCCCAACTCCCGGCGAATCACATAGGTCAGGGGGTTAAACCACTGAATGGAGAACACCGTCACGGAAAACCACTTGTAAATAATGTCGTTCCGGCGAAAATGTACCAGTTCGTGGAGGAGAATGTTTTGAAGCATTTCCTCGCTGTAGCTGCCCTCCGGCAGCAATATTTTAGGCTGCACCATCCCCACCAGCATGGGCGATTCCAGATTTTTGGCCAGCAGCAGCCGGGGCTTTTGCCACAGGCCCTGAAACTGCCCGGCATTCTCCCACAGCAGTTCCTTTGTCACACTGCGCCGCGCCCGCACTACAAATCTCCAGTAGCTCAGCAGATACCAGCCAAAGGAGCCGATGGCCCCCGTCGCCCAGAACAGGGGCAGCAGCTTTTGAAGGGAGAGCCGCTGCACCTCTTTCTCAGCGGAATCGGTGGGGGTGGCATCCTGTTTCACAAAAGCTTCCTGCACAGCTTCCGTTTCCAGGGGGTAGGTTTCCCGTGGGGCCGTTGGCTCCGTAACGGTGGCCGTTTCCGGGGCGGGTGTCTGCCGGGGGGCCGTGGGCATGGCCCCCGGCAGGGGTACCAGAAACCGCAGCAGCACCACCAGCCAGGCATAATAATAAAAGGTGTTGGAAAGCTTTTTAAACACCAGCTTCTTTCCCAAAAGCAGCAGCAGTGCCAGCACCGAGCCGCCCAGGGTCAAAGACAAAAATAGATTCCAAATATTCATCGGTCATCCTCCACATGAAACAGGTCCCGCAGTTCCTCTATGTCCTGCTCCGTCAGGTCCTTGGAGCCGATGAGAGAGGCAACCAAAGCCTTGGCACTGCCCCGGAACAGCCGGTTTACCAGGCTGTCCGCCGCGGAGGCCGTGTATTCTTCCCGCCCCAGGGTGGGGCTATAGAGGTAAACCCCCGCCTTGGACCTGGTAAGTGCGCCCTTTTCCGTCAGTCGGGCAATCAGGGTTTTAATGGTGGTGGCCTCCCAGCCGGTACCCTGTAGGCCCTGGCGAATTTCCGCCACGCTTAAGGGCCGCCCGGCCTCCCACAGAAGGTTCATGATCTCGTATTCAGAATCCGTGATTTTCGGATGTTGTGCCACAAGCATCCCTCCTTTTTCTTTATACTCTCTATATACCACAAGAGACTACGGTTGTCAACCCACTAAGACTACATTTGTAGCTTCTTAATAAAATCTTTCAAATTCTTTTTGTAAGCTCTTTTCTTTTGAAATCAAATCCTGTATAATAAAACCAACTCAGAAAACATTAGGAGGAATCCCTTATGAAATACGGCTTCGGCGTGGATTTGGGCGGCACCACCGTCAAAATCGCCTATTTTGAGGAAACAGGAGAAATGCGCTCCAAGTGGGAGATCCCCACCAACCGAGAAAATGGCGGCAGCCAGATTTTGCCGGATATTGCGGCATCCATTGCTGAATTTTGCAAGTCCTGGAACATCCCCCGGGAGGACCTGCTGGGTATTGGCATTGGCGTTCCCGGTGCCGTCAGCAAGGGCGTTGTAAACTGCTGTGTCAACCTGGGCTGGGGCGTGGTGGCCATTGAGGAGGAGCTGTCCAAACTCACGGGGCTTCCTGTCAAGGCCAGCAACGATGCCAACGTGGCCGCTCTGGGCGAATACTGGAAAGGCGGCGGACTGGGCTGCGACAATGTGGTCTTCGTCACCCTGGGTACCGGCGTTGGCGGCGGCATTATTGTAGACGGCAAGCTGATGAACGGTGCCCACGGCTCCGGCGGCGAGCTGGGCCACATGGTTCTGGACCCCAAAGAGACCGCCGTCTGCGGCTGCGGCAAGCGGGGCTGCGTGGAGCAGTATTGCTCTGCCACGGGCATTGTACGGCTGGCGGGACTGCGACTGGACAAGGACCAGGAGCCTTCCCGTCTGCGGGAACTGCCTCAAATCACCTGCCGGGATATTTTCGATGCCGCCAAGGCCGGGGACAAGGTAGCCGGTGAAATTCTGGAAGTCTACTTTGACTATATGGGCCAGTTCCTCGGCTCTGTCTGCTCTGCCATTGACCCGGATGCGGTGGTCATCGGCGGCGGCGTCAGCAAGGCCGGTCAGGTGCTGCTGGACGGCATTGCCCCCTACTTTAAGAAGTATGTCTTCCATGCGGCCTACGGCGTGAAATTTGCTCTGGCCTCCCTGGGAAATGACGCCGGTGCCTACGGCGCGTTCAAGCTGATTCTGGACGAAAGCAAGTAAAAAACCGCCGGTTTTTTCTTTTCAGACCCCCCTCTTTATAAAAATACTTTTCTCATTGCAGTTTTCCCTTGTGTATGCTACAATGACAATTGTGTTTGGATAAGGAGGGGATTTTTTGATTTTCGGAAAGCACATCAATGCCTATTACCGCAAGTACGCGCTCTATCTGTTAACAGGACTTTTGGCCCTGTTTGCGGTGGACTACTTGCAGCTGTTGATTCCGGGTATTTACCGGACGGTGATCAACGGCATGAACCAGGGCTATATTCTGGAAGACGGCGTGAAAGTCGCCTTTGATATGGACTATCTGCTGGACAAAATCTGTATGCCCATGGTGTATATCGTTCTGGCCATTGTCCTGGGCCGATTCACCTGGCGCACCACCATTTTCGGTGCCGCCACCAAGGTGGAAACGGATTTGCGGGACAGGATGTTCCGCCATGCCGAGACCCTGAGCCGGGAATATTACCAGGTCAACAAGGTCGGCACCCTGATGAGCCTGTTTACCAATGACTTGGACACCGTGCAGGAGTGCTACGGCTGGGGCTTTATGCAGTTTTTTGACCCCATCATCCAAGGCTCTCTGGCGGTTTGGAGAATGTGGAGCATGGACCATGTGCTGACGGTGCTGTCCCTCATTCCCATGGGGCTGCTCTTTGCCAGTGCCAGCATTGTGGGCAAGAACATGACCAAAAAGTGGGACTACCGCCAGGAATGCTTTTCTAAAATGTCCGACTTTGCCCAGGAGAGCTTCTCCGGCATTGCCGTGGTAAAGGCCTTTGTCAAAGAAACCAAGGAGCTTCTGGCCTTTGAAAAGCTGAACCGGGAGAGCGAGGTCTCCAATATTGATTACACCAAAATCGCCGTACTACTGCGGATTCTGGTCACCACCTTTGTAGAGAGCGTGATTTGCGTCATTCTGGGCTACGGCGGGTATCTGGTGTATCAGGGCCGGTTCAACGCCGGGCAGCTGATGGAATTCATCGGCTACTTTGGAGCCATCATCTGGCCCATTATGGCGGTGGCGGAACTCATCGACATGACCTCCCGGGGTAAGGCTTCCCTTAAGCGCATCAGTGCCCTGCTGGATGCCCCCCAGAATGTGGCGGACCGGCCCGGTGTCCATGCACTGGAACACCCCCAGGGCCGCATTGAGTTCCGGGACCTGACCTTTACCTACCCCGACGGGGAGTTCCCCGCTTTGGAGCACGTCTCTTTCACCGTGGAACCTGGGGAGCGCATCGGCCTGGTGGGCAGGACCGGCTCCGGAAAAACCACCCTGGTGGATTTGATATTGAGAACCTACAATGTGCCTGACGGCACGGTATTTCTGGACGGGCAGGATGTAAACGATTTGAGCATCCGCAGCGTCCGGGAGACCTGCGCCTATGTACCCCAGGACAATTTCCTGTTCTCGGATACCATTGAAAATAACATTGCCTTTGGCAGTACCCCCTCCGGTGCTCAGGAGATCCGGCAGGCAGCGGTGCTGGCAGACATTGACGGCAACATCCGGGACTTCCACCTGGGCTACCAGACGGTTCTTGGAGAACGAGGCGTGACTATCTCCGGCGGCCAGAAGCAGCGGCTGTCCATTGCCCGTGCGCTGATGAAAAATGCCCCCATTCTGATTCTGGACGACTCCGTATCCGCCGTGGATACCAAGACGGAAAAAATCATTCTGGACAATCTGCGCACCACCCGCCAGGGAAAGACCACTCTGCTGATCGCCCACAGAATTTCCACCATTGAGCAGATGGACAAGGTTCTCTTTATTGACGGCGGAAAAGTCCAGGGCTTCGATACCCACGAAAAGCTCTACGAAACCAACTTAGAATACCGGAAAATGGTAGACCTGCAGCGGCTGGAACAGGAAGGAGGGGAAACCAATGGCTGAGTATCTGCCTCTATTGATCGTCGGTGCCGTCATCGGCCTGTTTACCCTGATTTTTTTGGTGGCCTACCTGATTCTTAAAAAGAAAACCCAGGCCCAGACCAGCGAGCGGCACATGACCGACCGGGAGATCATCACAAGACTTGCCCGGTATGCTGCCCCCTATAAAAAGGATTTTATTCTGGTCTTTGTCATCATGCTCGTCTCCATTGCCTACGATGTGGTGTCGCCTTTGCTGGTGGCCCAAATCCAAGGCACCATCAAGGGCCGCTTTGCCCTGCCCCAGCTGTACCGGCTGGTGGGGATTTACGCCGGGATATTGGCGGTGAGCATGGTCTGCACCTATTTCCAGGCCATGATTTTGCAGAAAACCGGCCAGAAAATCCTTTCCCAGCTGCGCTTAGACACCTTTACCCACATTGAGCAGCTCTCCCACGCCCAGCTGAATCAGATTCCCGTGGGAAAGCTGGTGACGAGAGTGACCAACGACCCCAATTCCATCAGCTATCTCTTTACCAACATCCTGGTGACCCTGGCCAAAAACTCCCTGGTGATTCTGGGGGTCTTGGGGGGGATGCTCATACTGAACTACGCCCTGACCCTGATGGTTTTGTGCTTTGTGCCGTTTCTGGTGTTTTTCACCCTGGTGTTTCAGAAATTCGCCCGGGCGGTCCACCGCAGTGTCAACAACGCCCGGACGGACGTGAACACCTACCTTTCCGAAAACCTCTCCGGTATGAAAGTCACCCAGATTTTCAACCAGGAGGACCGGAAAATGGAGGAATTTCTGGTACGCAGCCGGAAGCTGGAAAAGGCCAAGTTCCAGCGGATGTATGTCTTCGGTATTTTCCGGCCCATGGTCTATATGCTCTTTGTCAGCTCCAATCTGTTCCTGTTCTACATCGGCTGCAAGGGCTACATTCAGGACACCACGTTCTTAGGCCAGACCATTACCAGCGAGATTCTGGTGGCCTTTTACATGTATATTTCCCGGTTCTTTAACCCCATCCAGGCTTTGGCTGAGCAGTTTGACATGCTGGAGCAGTCCTTCGCCGCGGCGGAAAAGATTTTCACCATTCTGGATATGGTACCCCAGGTGGTAGACGAGCCGGATGCGGTGGAGCTGGAGAAAATAAAAGGCGAAATCGAGTTTAAGGACGTGTGGTTTGCCTATGAGCCAGGGCAATGGGTGCTGCAAGGGGTCTCTTTCCACGTGGCCCCCAAGCAGACCGTGGCCTTTGTAGGTTCCACCGGCTCCGGAAAATCCACCATTTTGAGCCTTATTTGCCGGAACTACGACATTCAAAAGGGTCAAATCCTGATTGACGGCATGGACATCCGGAAAATCAAAATTTCCTCTCTCCGCCGCCACTTCGGCCAGATGCTTCAGGATGTATTCCTCTTTTCCGGCGACATCCGGGGGAACATCTTGCTGCGGGAGCAGGGCATTTCCGATGAGGAAATCTGGCAGGCCTGCCGCTATGTCAACGCCGATGGCTTCATCCGGAAGCTGGATCAGGGCCTGGACGAGGTGGTTCGGGAACAGGGCAACAACTTCTCCGCCGGTCAGCGGCAGCTGTTGAGCTTCGCCCGCACCGTTCTCCACAAGCCCTCCGTGATGATTCTGGACGAGGCCACCGCCAACATTGACACCGAAACCGAGGTACTCATTCAGGACTCTCTGGAAAAAATGAAAAACATCGGCACCATGCTGATCGTGGCCCACCGCCTGAGTACCATCCAGCACGCCGACAACATCATTCTCCTGTCCCACGGCAAAATTCTGGAACAAGGCACCCACCAACAGCTCCTCCACCTGAAAGGTGCCTACTACCAGCTCTACACCCTGCAATTCCGCAAGGAACAATTGGAAGAACAATAAAAGTACCTTAGATAGATGAAAGCCGGACAGCGTTTGCTGTCCGGCCTGTTTTTTAGTCCATATAATACATGCCCAGGGCATCCCGCATTTTGTAGTAGTTGGGGAGTCTGCGCCAGCCGTAGGCTACAACGTCGTTGCCCTTGCCCACCACGTTGGTATTGGGCAGGGCCATGCGCCAGCCGTATTGGGTGGCACCGCTGATTTCCATGCACCAGAGGTTTTTAAGCCAGGTCATCTGGTAAATGGGGGCGGGGTCTGCAAAGGTTCTGCCGATGTTCAAATCCTCCAGGGCCGTGCAGCCAAGCAAAGGCTCGTAGGACTCAATGGCATCCCAGCCCACTTCCAGCCAGATAAGCTCCTTGCAGTTGCTTAAGGGGGTCAGGTCCCGTACATCGGTATCTGCCAGAATCAGGTACTTGAGGTGGGGCATGTAGGCCGCGAAGCTGATGTCCCGCACCCGGGAGTGGCCAATGTCAATGGCAATCATGTCCTCGCAGTATTTAAGAGGCCCTACATCATGGTCCTGGAAATACCACTCACCCTGCTTGATGGGCATGAAGCTTTCTTCATCCGTCCGGGCCTTGCACTTCTTGGTAAAGTACACCGTCCAGACCACTTTGTACTTGTCCCGCATTTCCTCACGGAACTGGGCCATGGTCTCATCGTCAATGCCGCAGTCGCTCATAATCAGCTTGGTAAGCTCCGGGAAATAGGAGGCGTACCGCTTGGCGGTTTCGGTGCTTTCCATATGTGTCCCGGAAATATCCACCTCCTGGGCATCATCGGCAAAACTGGCTGTGCCAATGTTTACCGTCCAGTGAATGGTCAGCTCCGGGTGGTTTTCCCGCAGGGTCAGCAGTTCCTCGCCGGTGGCCACCGGGTCAGTCAGATTGATTTCCGTAAGCTGGGGCATCACGGAAATGGCACCCTCCAACTCATCATAGGCAGCGTTCGCCGCCTCCAGAACCTGGGTATCCGTGGGGAAAATCTCGCCGCCAACGGTAATGGCATAGCTTACCGCCAGATTAGGCTTGTCCTGCTGCAGCTGCTGCATCCGGGCATAGTCCCGGCACTGGGTTCCGTCTACCTGCTTCAAATCCGGCAAGTAGTCCAACCGCTCAATGTCCTCTTCCGTGGGGGTTTTCAATGCCACGGTTTCCGAGAAGCCGGGGTACTCGGTATCCTCAATGGGTACCAGGTATTCTACGCTGCACTCCGGATAATCCTGGTAGGCCTGGGCCAGGGCATCATAGTCCCGGCAGTCCTCAGCCCACAAGGTTTTGAGGTTTGGGAAATAGGAAAGCAGCTGCTCGTCACTCATGGAAAGCTCCGTAACCGTCAATTCCTGGGTGTAGCTGGGAATAGAACCGCCCTGGAACGGAACAAGCCAGATGACCTTGGTCCCGGGGAGTTTTTTCACAAGCTTGTCGTAGGTATCCGCACTGAGGTCATCGCCCCGCAGGTCCAGCACCGCCTGACCCTTGGGATACAGCTTTCCATCCACGATCACCCGGCGGCTGAGCGTAAAGAAAAGGCCCACCGCAGCTATTACCGCGATCACCGCCGCAACGGCAATACAAAGCCATCGAATTCCGGCTTTTTTCATAGCATATGTATCTCCTCATTGTTTTTGGGGCCTTAAGCCACTTTTTCCGTTTTCTGCCAAGGCACCAGTTCCTATTATGAATGAAAATCCCCTAGAAGTCAAGGAGTTTTTTCTTTTTCCCCGGGAAAGCCCCGGTTGCAAAAGCCCCCGGATGCACAAAGGCATCCGGGGGCAGGTACAAAAGGATCAGCCAAAATACTTGACGGCGGCACGGAACATCTGAATGTCGTATGCACCGGGAACATTGCGGTAAAGGCCCTGACCGATCCGCTCGCTGTGGCCCATCTTGCCGAAGACACGGCCATCGGGAGAGGTAATGCCCTCAATGGCGCAGACGGAGCCGTTGGGGTTGAACGCGGCATCCATGGTGGGATTTCCTGCCAGGTCCACATACTGGCTGGCGATCTGGCCGTTTTCTGCCAAAAGCTTTACCAGTTCTTCGCTTGCCAGGAACTTGCCCTCACCGTGGGAAATGGGGACATTGTAAATGTCGCCAACGTTTGTCAGAGACAGCCAGGGGGACTTGTTGGAGGCCACCCGGGTACGCACAATGCGGCTCTGGTGCCGTGCAATGGTATTAAAGGTCAGCGTGGGACAGGAGGCATCGGTATCGATGATCTTCCCGTAGGGTACCAGACCCAGCTTGATGAGGGCCTGGAAGCCGTTGCAGATGCCGCACATCAGGCCGTCCCGGTTTTCAAGCAATGCCGTCACCTGCTCTTTAATAGCAGGATTGCGGAAGAACGCCGTAATGAACTTGGCGGAGCCGTCCGGCTCATCGCCGCCGGAGAAGCCGCCGGGGATGAAAATCATCTGGCTCTCCCCAATGCGCTTTGCCACATCCTCGATAGACCTTGCCACATCCTCGGCAGTGAGATTGCGGATGACCGCAATGTCCGCCTCTGCACCGGCGGCCAGAACAGCCCGGGCGGAATCATACTCGCAGTTGGTGCCGGGGAACACGGGAATCAGCACCCGTGGCTTGGCGGTCTTTACCGCAGGGGCGGGGTAAGACTTGGCCTCATAGTTGAACACGGGAACGGGAGCCTTGGTTTCCTGGGTTTTGGTGGGATAAACGGATTCCAAAACCTCTGTATTCAGGCTGTAAAGCTCCTCAATGGAGACCTTTTCATCATCCAGAACAATGACCGGCTCCTGGCAGGTGTAGCCGATTTTCCGGCCAAAGTCGCAGTCCTCGGTGAGCTCGGCAATGATGTCGCCGTAGCCGCAGTCCGTATCCTCGCCACGGAAACCAACGGTGTTGCCGAAGGACATCTTCACCACGGCCTCAGACACACCACCGGCATCCACCGCCCAGGCGGCCTGGACCTTTCCGGCCAGGCACAGTTCATGGAACCGCTGCCAGGTGTTTTTCAAGTCCTCGTAGCTGCCGTCAGAGGTGAAGCAATACACCGGGTGGCCCGGCTCCTTAAACTCGCAGGACAGAACTTCCTGGGCTTTCACCGGGGCAATGGCAAAGGAAATCACCGTAGGCGGCACATCCTTATCCAGGAAGGTGCCGGACATGGAATCCTTGCCGCCGATGGCAGCGGCGTTCAGGTGGAGCTGGGCATCCAGCGCGCCAAGCAGCGCCTCAAAGGGCTTGCCCCAGCGCAGGGGTTCGTTTCTCAGCTTTTCAAAGAATTCCTGCAAGGTCAGGTAGGCCTTTTTGTAATCCGCACCGGCGGCCACGATTTTGGCCATGGAGGAAATCACCGCAGCCTTGGCCCCCTGGAAAGGATCGGCACTGAGAAGCTCCGGGTCACAGCCCCAGGCCATAACACTGGCATCCTCGGTGGTCTGTCCCGGCAGTACCGGCAGCTTGGCAGCCATGGCCTGAGCCGGAGTGGCCTGGTTCTTGCCGCCGAAAGGCATCAGCAGACTGCCTGCACCGATAGTGGCATCAAACCGCTCTACCAAGCCTCTCTGGGAGGCAAAGCGCAGCTGGGAAGCCATTTCTTTCAGGCTGGCAGAGGAAACTTCCAGGGTCTTGGCAGCGGGAACTTCTACGGCGGTGTACTTTACCGCGCCGTTGGTATTGAGGAATTCCCGGGACAGGTTGGCAATTTCCTTGCCTTTCCAGCTCATGACCATCCGGGCTTCTTCCGTGACCACCGCCACCCGGTAAGCTTCCAGATTTTCCTTTTCCGCGGCGGCGATAAAGGCATCCGCATCCTCTGGGGCTACCACCACCGCCATCCGCTCCTGGGACTCGGAAATGGCCAGTTCCGTGCCGTCCAGGCCGTCATATTTTTTCCGCACCGCGTCCAGATCGATCCGCAGACCGTCAGCCAGTTCGCCAATGGCCACGGATACACCGCCGGCACCAAAGTCATTGCAGCGTTTGATGAGTCTCGTCACGTTGCCGTCCCGGAACAGCCGCTGGATTTTCCGCTCCTCCGGGGCATTGCCCTTCTGGACCTCGGAAGCCATGGTGGTCAGGGACTTCATATTGTGACTCTTGGAGGAGCCGGTGGCACCGCCAATGCCGTCCCGTCCGGTACGGCCACCCAGCAGAATCACCACATCACCGGCAGCGGGACACTCCCGGCGGACATTTTCCGCAGGAGCGGCGGCAACCACCGCACCGCATTCCAGCCGCTTGGCAACAAAGCCCTCATGGTACAGTTCCGCCACATGGCCGGTGGCCAGGCCGATCTGGTTGCCGTAGGAGGAATAACCGGCGGCAGCAGTCTGGCAGAGTTTCCGCTGGGGCAGCTTCCCGGGAATGGTGTCTTTCAGGCTGGTCCGGGGGTCGGCGGCACCGGTGACACGCATGGCCTGATGGACGTAGGCACGTCCGGACAGGGGGTCACGGATACAGCCGCCAATGCAGGTAGCCGCACCGCCGAAAGGCTCAATTTCCGTGGGGTGGTTGTGGGTCTCGTTTTTGAACATCAGCAGCCAGTCCTGGTCTTCCCCGTTGATGGTAGCCGTCACATGGATGGAGCAAGCGTTGATCTCCTCGCTCTCGTCCAGCTCCGGGAGCAGGCCCCGCTTTTTCAGGGTCTTGGCACCGATGGTTGCAATGTCCATGAGCGTCTGGGGCCGAGCCGCGGCCTTTTCTTCCCCGTAGACCTCTACCCGGGCAGCCAGGTACTGCTTGTAGGCTTCCTGAACGGCGGGGTCATGGATGACGATGTTGTCCAAATGGGTGGAAAACGTGGTGTGGCGGCAGTGGTCAGACCAATAGGTATCCACCACCCGGATTTCCGTAATGGTGGGGTCACGCCGTTCCTGATCCCGGAAGTAAGCCTGGAGGAACTTGAGATCGTCCAAATCCATGGCAAGGCCCAGCTTGTCAAGGAGTTCCGCCAGGGCTTCTTCATCCATGGCGGTAAAGCCCTCTACCGTGGCAACACTCTGGGGAATGGTGTAATCAATGGCCAGCGTCTGGGACATGTCCAGCGAAGCCTCCCGGCTTTCCACGGCGTTGATGACGTATTTCTTAATGGCCGCCAGTTCTTCCCCGCTGGGCGCGCCGGAGAGTACATAAACCTTGGCGGTGCGAATGGTGGGGCGGTTTCCCTGGGAAATGATCTGGATGCACTGGGCAGCGGAATCCGCCCGCTGGTCATACTGACCGGGCAGCGGCTCTACCGCAAACACCACGTCCCCCTGGGGCAGCTCAAAGCGCACGTTATCCACCTGGGGTTCGGAGAAAACCGTATGGACGGCGGCATCAAAGAGAGATTTTTCAATATTCTCCGCATCATAGCGGTTCAGAACACGAAGCCCCGTCAGGCTGCTGATGCCCAGGAAATCCTGGATTTCCCGCAGCAACCCCTGGGCCTCATGGGTCTGGCCATCCTTTTTTTCTACATAAACGCGATAAACCATGGGGTATTTCCTCCAATTGTTTATTTGAGGGCCTGCATTGCCCGCTTGCCAATATCGCTTCTGCGATAAGCGTTTTCAAACTGTACGCCGTCAGACAGACGGTAGGCCTCCCGAATGGCCTCCTCCAGGGTATCCGCCACGGCGGTGGTACCGGTGACCCGGCCACCGGAGGTGACCAGTTTTCCCGCATCGTCCAGCTTGGCTCCTGCCACATAGGTATGCCGCTCCGCCTCCTGGGTCATGGTCAGAGGGAAGCCTTTCTTGTAAGACACCGGATACCCCGCCGAGGCTTTGATCACGCAGCAGGCACTTTTCTTGGAGAAGCGCACCTCGGTGTCTGCCAGGGTGCCGTTGGTGGTGGCCTGCATCACAGTCAGCAGGTCGCTTTCCAGCAGCGGCAGCACCACCTGGGTCTCCGGGTCGCCAAAGCGGCAGTTGTACTCAATGACCTTCGGCCCCTTGGGGGTCAGCATCAGGCCAAAGTACAGGCAGCCCTGGAAGGTCCGGCCCTCGGCGTTCATGGCCCGGATGGTGGGCAGGAAAATTTCTTCCATGCACCGCTGGGCCATTTCCGGGGTGTAATAGGGGTTGGGGGCCACGGTGCCCATACCGCCGGTATTAAGGCCTGTGTCGTCATCCCCTGCCCGCTTGTGGTCCATGGAGGACACCATGGGCTTTACCACCTTGCCATCGGTAAAGCTCAGAACGCTGACCTCGGGGCCGGTGAGGAATTCCTCAATGACCACATGGTCGCCGCTTTTGCCGAAGACCTTGTTGGCCATCATGTCCCGCACCGCCGCCCGGGCTTCCTCCCGGGTGGCGGCAATGATCACGCCTTTGCCCAGGGCCAGACCGTCGGCCTTGATGACTGTGGGCATGGGGGCGGTTTCCAAATACTCAAGAGCCGCCTCCAGGTTGTCAAAAACCTCATATTCTGCCGTGGGAATACCGTACTTTTTCATCAGGTTTTTGGAAAATACCTTACTGCCCTCAATAATGGCGGCGTTGGCTCTGGGTCCAAAACAGGGGATTCCCTGATCGCTGAGAGCATCCACCGCCCCCAAAACCAGGGGGTCATCCGGAGCCACCACGGCGTAATCCACCTTGTTTTCCAGGGCGAACGCCACAATTTTCTCGATTTCCGTGGCCCCGATGGGAACGCAGACCGCATCCTTTGCCATGCCGCCGTTGCCGGGCAGGGCGTAAATGGTCTCCACGGTTTGATTCTCTTTCAGCTTTTTAATAATGGCATGCTCTCGTCCGCCGCCACCGACTACCAAAATTTTCATATCGTTCAACCTTTCTTTTTAGAAAAGCACTCTTAGTGGTGGAACAGGCGCATACCGGTAAAGGCCATGACGATGCCGTCTTTGTTGCACTCGTCAATAACCAAATCGTCCCGGATGGAACCGCCGGGCTGGGCAATGTAGGAAACGCCGGAGGCATAGGCCCGCTTGATGTTGTCCGGGAATGGGAAGAACGCATCGGAACCCAGGGACACACCCCGAATTTCATCCAGGAATGCCCGCTTGTCCTCCTGGGTCAGGGGCTGGGGCCGGGTGGTAAAGTAGTTCTGCCAGATGCCCTCGGCGCAGACATCTTCCTCGTTGCCGTTGATGTAGCCGTCAATCACATTGTCCCGGCCCGGACGGCCCAAATCCTCCCGGAAAGGCAGCCCCAGGGTCTTGGGATGCTGCCGCAGGAACCAGGTATCGGCCTTGGAGCCTGCCAGACGGGTGCAGTGGATCCGGGACTGCTGACCGGCACCCACACCAATGGCCTGACCGTCATAGGCAAAGCAAACGGAATTGGACTGGGTGTACTTGAGGGTGATGAGGGCCACGATCAAATCGATCTTGGCGTTTTCCGGCAATTCCTTGTTGTCGGTCACGATGTTCCGGAGCAGCTCGGCATCGATTTTAAAGTTGTTCCGGCCCTGCTGGAACGTCACACCGTAGACCATTTTGGTCTCCTGGGGGGCAGGAACGTAGTCTTCGTCAATGGCCACCACATTGTAGCTGCCCTTGCGCTTGGCTTTCAGGATTTCCAGGGCTTCTTCCGTGTAGCCGGGGGCGATGACGCCATCGGAAACCTCCCGGGCAATGAGCTTGGCGGTCAGGGCATCGCAGGTGTCAGACAGGGCTACCCAGTCGCCAAAAGAACACATCCGGTCCGTACCCCGGGCGCGGGCATAGGCACAGGCCAGAGGAGAATCATCCAGGCCCTCCACATCGTCTACAAAGCAAGCCTTTTTCAGGTTCTCCGGCAGCACCTTGCCCACGGCGGCGGAGGTGGGAGAAACGTGCTTAAAGGAGGTCACGGCGCACAGTCCCGTGGCGGCTTTCAACTCTTTCACCAGCTGATAGGAGTTGAGGGCATCCAGGAAGTTGATGTAGCCCGGGCGGCCATTGAGTACGGTAATGGGCAGGTCAGAGCCGTCGGCCATATAGATGGAAGCCGGCTTCTGATTGGGATTGCAGCCATATTTCAGTTCAAATTCTTTCATATCTCTCTCCCCTTATTCGTAGCGGTTGATGACCTTCTGCCGGTACTTGCCAGTTTCCAAATCGGTATAGCGGACGAACAAGGAGATTTTATTATCCTCGTTCAAATTGTTCCACAGGGTTTCCACAAAGGCATCCATGTCCTGCAGGATCTCCACCCGCTCCGGCTCTCCCTGGAAAGTGGGAATCACCGGGTTTCCGTCACACACATAGGTGTGCAGGAAGTGGCCCAGGCCACAAATCGGCTCATAGTCATAGGTGAAGCGGTTGCAAGCAGTGCCATCCGGGTCCGCGGCTTTCAGAATAGACATTTTGTAGCTGCCATCGGGGCTTAACAGACCGGAAATCCGGGGGGTCCAGTTGGGTCCGTCATGTTCAAATTTCCGAGTCCGCAAGGCCTCCTCCATGGTCTTTCCCTTTTCCAGGAATTCCCGGATGGTATCGGTCTGGTCGCCGTTGGTCACGATCAATGCCCGGCCCAGCTGGCGGACAGGGTGGTAGATAATGAGGCTGGGGTCTTCCATTTTGCTGGGGTCATAGGCCTCCGTCCGGATGCCGTCAGGCTCCAGAGCGAAAACCCGGTTCCGGCTGTTGACACTGCGGCCCATAATAAAGTAGGCTGCCACAGTCTCCTTGCCGTCCGGGGTCAACCCCAGGACGATGCCCCGGCCGGGGTAAACATTGGAGGCCAGTTTTTCTTTCATTTTGCCGATTTCGTAGACGTTCATCTGTGTTCCCCCTTAAGAATTCTGAATGTATGCCGACACCTGCTCCACCGCCCGGGGAAGCAGCACCCACTCGGCCTGCTCCATGACCCGGCACTGCAAAACCTCCGGCGTGTCGCCGGGGAGAACTTCCACCGCCTTTTGGGCAATGATCTCTCCCCCATCGGGAATTTCGTTGACAAAATGGATGGTAGCCCCCGTCACCCGTACTCCTTTGGCAAGGGCCGCCTCATGGACTTTGAGACCATAGTAGCCCGCCCCACAGAAAGAGGGGATGAGCGAGGGATGGACATTGATGATGCGGCGGGGATACCGGGCGGTAAAGCTTTCTGTCAGAATGCTCATAAAGCCCGCCAGCACGATCAGCTGGATGCCCGCTTCTTCCAGGGTTTGGAGCAGTGTCTGTTCAAAACCCTCCTGGCCACCCAAATCCTTTTTAAGCAGTACCTTTGTAGGAATGCCCGCCTTTTTGCCCCGCTCCAAAGCGTAGGCATTGGCGTTGTTGGAAACCACCAGGGCAATCTCACCGCTGATCAATTCCTGTCTCTCCTGGGCGTCCAGCAGGGCCTGCAAATTGGTGCCGCCGCCGGAGACCAGCACCGCAATTTTGGTTTTCATTCCAAAATCACCTTTTCCTCGTTCTCCACAATGGAGCCGATGACATAGGCGGTCTCGCCGTGACCGTTCAGGATTTCCAGAGCCGTCTCCACCTGTTCGGCGGGAACTACCACGCTCATGCCAACGCCCATATTAAAGGTGTTGAACATATCCCGTTCCGGGATGTTGCCGGTCTTGGCGATGAGGTCAAAGATGGGCAGCACCCGCACGGCACTTCTGTCGATCTTGGCGCAGAGGCCCTCAGGAATGCTGCGGGGGATATTCTCATAGAAGCCGCCTCCGGTAATGTGGCTGATGCCCTTGACATCCACCTGCTCCAGCAGAGCCAGAATGCTCTTAACATAGATTTTGGTGGGGGTCAGCAGGGTTTCCAGAACGGACTTGCCCCCCAGGACTTCACAGGGCTTTTGGAGTTCGGGATTATGCTCCACATCAAAGACTTTCCGCACCAGGCTGAAGCCATTGGAATGCACACCGGTGGAGGCCAGGGCGATCACCACGTCACCGGCTTTCATCCGGGAATTGTCAATGATTTTCTTTTTATCCACAATGCCCACACTAAAGCCCGCCAGATCGTAATCATCCACAGGCATCATGCCGGGATGCTCGGCAGTCTCGCCGCCAATCAGCGCGGAGCCGGACTGGACACAGCCCTCGGCCACGCCGCCTACGATTTCCGCAATGCGCTCCGGCACGTTTTTGCCGCAAGCGATGTAGTCCAGGAAGAACAAAGGCTTGGCACCGCAGCAGATCACGTCGTTGACGCACATGGCAACACAGTCAATGCCGATGGTGTCGTGCTTGTCCAGTAGCTGGGCAATGCGCAGCTTGGTACCCACGCCGTCGGTGCCGGATACCAGTACCGGCTCCTCCATGCCCGCCACAGGCAGACCGAAGCAGCCGCCGAAGCCGCCCACATCATCCAGGCAGCCCTCGTTCCGGGTGCGGGCCACATGCTTTTTCATAAGTTCCACGGCCTTGTAACCGGCGGTGATGTCCACACCGGCAGCGGCGTAGCTGGCAGACTGAGAATTCTTGTGTTCCATAAGTAATCTCCTTTTTTGTTGTTGGGGATACGTTTTTTATCATTCAGGCGGCTTTCCCGCCGGTTATTCCTTGCCGTTCCAGCAGTAGGTACACACGTCACATTCCGGCAGGTCAATGGCTTCCAGAATGCCCTCCAGGGTCTGGTATTCCAGAGTGGAGAAATGCAGCTTTTCGCAGATGGTCTGGCGGAGCTTCTTGCCCCGCTCGGTGGTGCCGTCCCTGTACTCGTCCAGGTACTTGAAGCCCTCCTCCCCCTCCAGCTCCAGAATGGTGGCCCGGGCAATCAAATCGTTTTCATTGTTGGACCGGGAGAAATTCAGGAATTTGCAGGCGTAGAGGATGGGAGGACAGGCAGAGCGGATGTGGACATCCTTGGCACCATGCTCATAGAGGAAATCCACCGTTTCCCGCAGCTGGGTGCCTCGGACAATGGAGTCATCCACAAACAGCAGCTTCTTGTCACGGATCAGCTCGTCCACCGGGATCTGCTTCATTTTGGCCACCATGTTCCGCTCCGACTGATTGGAGGGCATAAAGCTTCTGGGCCAGGTAGGCGTATATTTGATAAAGGGTCTGGCAAAGGGTACGCCGCTTTCGTTGGCATAGCCAATGGCGTGGGGGGTGCCGGAGTCCGGTACGCCGCCTACATAGTCAATGTCTTGGGCAACGCCGTTTTCCTTGTCCGCCTTGGCCATAATGCGGCCATTGCGGTAGCGCATGACCTCCACGTTCTTCCCCTCATAGCAGGAGGTGGGGTAGCCGTAGTAGGACCACAGGAACGCGCAGATTTTTTTCTTTTTCCGGGGTTCCAGCAGAACGGTCTCCCCCTCCGGGGTCAGCTCCACCACCTCGCCGGGTCCCAGTTCCCGGAAGAATTCATAGCCCAGCTTTTCACCGGCGTAGTCCTCAAAGGTCACGCAGAAGCCATCCCCGTTCTTTTCCAGGATGATGGGAATTCTGCCCAGCTTGTCCCGGGCGGCGATCAGGTGGCCGTCATCTTTCAGAATCAGAATGGAAGCCGTCCCCTCGATCATGTCCTGGGCAAAACGAATCCCTTCCGCAAAGGAGCTTTTCTGGTCGATCAAAGCGGAAATCAACTCGTTGGAGTTTACTCTGCCCCCGGACATGGCCTCAAAATGGCCGCCGCTAAAGGACAGATACTGGGAAAACAGGGTCTCCGCGTTGTTGATGATGCCGATGGTGCAAATAGCATAGGTACCCAGGTTGGACCGGATCAGCAGAGGCTGAGGGTCTGTATCGGAAATACAGCCGATGGCACTGGTACCTTTCATATCGTTCAGAATGCCGTCAAATTTGGTACGGAAGGGAGAATTTTCAATATTGTGAATTTCCCGCTGGAGACCCAACTGGGGATCGTAGGCCGCCATACCGCCCCGGCGGGTACCCAGGTGGGAATGGTAGTCGGTGCCGAAGAATACATCTAAAATACAGTCTCTCTTGGAGACCGCGCCAAAGAAACCGCCCATGGAATTCCTCCTTTTATGCGTTCAGCTCTTGCTGCAAAGCCGTGTCTTTTTCAAGGACTTTTCTGGCATCCGTTGCCCGCTTGGCATCCAGCTTCTGAGCCAGGCCCTCATCAGAAACCGCCAGGATCTGGGCCGCAAGCAGTGCTGCATTGACACCGCCGTTAATGGCCACCGTTGCAACGGGGATACCGGAGGGCATCTGTACGGTGGACAGCAAAGCATCCATCCCGTCCAGCACCGGTCCCTTGCAGGGAATGCCGATGACCGGCAGGGTGGTGTTGGCCGCAATGGCCCCGGCCAGATGGGCCGCCATGCCCGCCGCGGCGATCAGCACCCCAAAGTCCTTTTCCCGGGCACCCAGAGCAAAATCCCGGGCTTCCAGGGGCGTACGATGGGCAGAAAAAATATGGGTCTCAAAGGGAACGCCCAAGTCTTTCAGCGTGTCCATCGTCTTCCGTAAAATTGGGAGATCACTGTCACTTCCCATGATAATTCCAACTTTTTTCATAAAATCCTCCTTAAAAAGCACAAAAAGGCCCACTCACCCTCCTAACATACAGGAACGCAAGCAAGCCCAGACGGTCGGCAAAAAAATCTTCCCTTACTCCATGTGGTGCTCCACTGATCCGTCAGTCATAAGGGTTCTTATTGGATGCTCCAATTATACCACGTTGTCCCCGCTGCCGTCAAGGAAGCAGATACAACAGAATTTCCAAAAAAAGCTAAAAAACCATGTGAATCTTGACAATTCGATATTTTTTTACTTGTACATTCTCGTGCAAAAAGCCGGGAACCCAGTTTTGTTCCCGGCTTTTGAATCTTTTAGCAGGCGACCAGCAGTTTCTTGTCCAGATTTCTGCTGCAAATGGCCCCATAAAGGGCCGTTCCCACCACCAGCAGCACCGCCAGCTCCCCGATGGCCACATACAGAGCATTCATCCAGAAGGACATTTCCCCGATGTACACCGTCAGCTCCCAGCCCACCAGCACCGCATTGGTCACGGCGGGCATCAACAGTCCCAGCAGGGGCAGCTTGCAGACCTTCACATCCCGCAGCGCCCACATAGCAACCCCTGCCAAAAGCGTTGCCAGGGTTCCCACCACCGGGTCTAAGGGCAGGGTTCCGGCATAGGTCAGATTAAACAGCAGGCAACCCAGGCTCAGCCCCGGAATAGCCGCCGGGGTGAAGAAAGCCAGTACCATCATAGCCTCACTCAGCCGCATCTGAATGGCCCAGGTGGTGCTTCCGGGCAGCAGCAGATTCTGCATATGGGTCAGGGCGGCATACATGGCAGCAATCACAGCCGCCTGGGTCAAATAACGGGTTTTGGACATAATAACGCTCCTCAAAACAAAAAATGGGCGGACAGTTCCACCCACAGCAAAAAACAAAATGGACGCAACATCTGCGCCCATCCAAAGAAAAACATGCGATAATCGCATATTTTAAATCCTAGTTTTATTTACCGACAGGATGGTTACGAACTGTCCTATGAAATTGTGGCTGTATTCTACCACGCCAAAGGATTTCTGTCAAGCACTTTTCCCCATTTCTCTCCCCCCGAAATTTTTCTATTGCTTTTTTTCAAATCATCCTGTATAATACATCCGTCATCCGGGTGTAGCGCAGTTGGTAGCGCGCCTGCTTTGGGAGCAGGATGCCGCAGGTTCGAATCCTGTCACTCGGACCAAAAAATGAACACCACCCGGCGGGTGGTGTTCATTTTTTGACTTGTGACAGGATTCGAACCCATCTAAATGCCAAATGCCAGTGGCATTTGGCAGCAACCAGTTCAAAACTTAATTGCAACCATATGACTTTGCTTCGCAAAGTCAGCCATCGAATCCTGTCACTCGGGGACACGTTCGTTTTTCCTCCACCGTAATTCGAAGCCATCTAAATGACAAATACCTGTGACATACGGTTGCAACAGCAAAGCCAGCATTGGATGATGATTTTCTCCACAAGTTCTGAAAGCAGTGGGGCTGTCAGGGTGTCCATTTCCAGAAATCTCCGAACGGCCCTCAAGAAACGCTGCTGGTCCTGTTCTGCGCTGTCCGCTTCCGCCAATTGCTGGCGGAGGCGGGCAGTTTTGGTTTTCAGGTCCATGCGCTCCACCTCGTACTTGTGGGAAAGCTGCAAGAACCATTCATCCATAACCTTGCCGCTGACGTTATCCTCATAGAGACGTTCGTACAGGCGGGTCAAATTCTCCATACGGCATAGCCCCTTTTGCAATTCCGCATTGGCATGGCTTCGCTCCTGCTGGTGGAGCTGACCGGTCTTTTGGGCTAAAAGCTCCGCAAAGGCTTCTTCATCTCTCACCAGCAGCTTTGCCATGCGGCGGAATTCCAGCAGTAGTACCTGTTCCAGGGAGTCTGCCCGGACGTAGTACCGAGTTGGACAAGTGCCGCGGTAGTCCTTGGCTGTTTTGATGTTGCCATAGCCATGATCAACACCGATGATGTAAATTCCGTTTTTGTTTTTCATTTGATTCATCCTTTCAAAAAATAGTTTTGCGCACCTATTTGACCTCGCCCCCGTGCGCTCTGGATTCATCTAACGCCCGACAGCGATTCGGGTCCATGGGAATTCCACCCCTGCGCTTCTGCCCAGCTCTTTCGAGAAGTATCATTGTCATGCCCCCGCCGTCGTCGCCTTGTCGGTTGCTATCCGGCATTTGCGGCCCGTGGTTGTCGCTCACATAAAATGGTCATGGCGCACGGCCTTCCGGCTCGGGTGGGGAAGAATGTATCAGATGAATGGTTATGAACTTGTCAAGGTACATTGAGAGGAGCAATACCCCCTCACTTGGTAGGCGTGGCGGAGAGTTTCGCCCAAATCAAAATGCTCTGCTGGGTGCTGATCGGTGTGATTGGCGTCTTGAACATCATGAATACCGTTTACAGCAACATCCACACCTGCGTGCCATTTCCAGAATGAACATTGTGGACTCCATTGAAACAGGAGAATAACATACCGCTTGACAAATCACATCCCACAAGATATAATAACGATATGTTATACATAACGAAGCGTTATTATATAAGGATGGTGCTTATGCCGGCAGTCAGAAAAGTTTCAAAGGAACAGATCATCGACGCTGCGGTGGAGGTATTGCGTGACGACGGCTTTTCTGCCATCAATGCCCGCAGCGTCGCCAAAAAACTGGGCTGCTCCACGCAGCCGATCTACTTTTCATTCAAGAACATGGACGAACTGAAGGCCGCGCTGACGCAGAGTGCGATTGAACTGCACACACAGCGCGTGCGGGATTCTCTGTGCGCCCACGAGGGGAGCGACAGCCGCTACAGCAGCTACGGCATGGGCTTCGTCAAATTCGCCGCCGAGGAAAAGCAGCTGTTCCGCTGGCTCTATCTGGAGGGCGAACAACCGGGGGCCTATCAGAGTGACATTCTGACGCAGGAGGTCATCGGCGTGATCGCCGATGAATTCGGATATGCGGAGAATACGGCCCGCCGCTTTCATCAGGATATGATCTACTTTACCTACGGACTGGCAATCCTCGCCAATACGGATCATCTGCATCTGACGGAAACAGAGTTGCGTGAGGCGTTCCGCCGGGAGTTCCGTGCGCTGATTGCCATTTATGGAAAGCCCGCAAAGCTGCCTGAATTTGCTGTGAGAGCCGGTGTTGTTTTATGAATCTGAAAATGTCCTTTTTATGGATTGGGCCTGTGATCTTTGCGCTGCCCATGCTGATCAACATCGCCTATGTCATGTTTCCGCCAGCCGGAAAAGCGGAACAGACCGCAGCGGTCACGCATTGGGTTGAGATCGTCGAACAAATCAGCCGCATCGCCTATCTGTTTGCGGTTACGCTGCTTGTGAGCCGGGATAAGCTCGGCTGCCGGAGTGGCTGGCTTTATCTTGCGGCAGCTTTCCTGATTTTGTACTACGCCGTGTGGCTCCGCTATTTTATGGGCGGACGGGAGATTGCGCTTTTGAGCCGTTCGTTTCTCTTTGTCCCGATGCCGCTGGCGGTGTTCCCCGTGCTGTACTTTCTGTGCGTCGCCATCTGGCTGCATAACCTTCCTGCTGCGATTATCATGGTGATTTTCGGCGCGGCACATCTCACCGTGTCGATTCAATCCTTTCGCTGACATTTGTTGCGCGCTACGCTCTAAAAAATCTTTCACCAGGTCTTGACAAGTAACCACTCGGTAACTATAATGAGAGTTACCGAGTGGTTACTTGCAAGGAGGATATTATGGCTGGAGATACGAAAGAACGGATTTTGGAAACGGCACTGGAATTGTTTGCGCAGAACGGCTACCTTGGGACATCGATGAATGATATTGCGGGGCGGTTGGGGTTCACGAAAGCCGCCTTGTATAAGCACTATACCAGCAAACAGGAGATTTTGGACAGGATCGTGGAGCGCATGAATGAGATGGACTATGAACGTGCGGAAAGCTATGAAATGCCGGAGACGGAGCCGGACGGCTTTGCGGAGGCTTACCTGCACACGCCGATTCCAAAAATCCGCGCATACAGTATGGCGCAGTTTGACCATTGGACAAAGGAGCCGTTTTCCTCTAATTTCCGTAAAATGCTGACACTGGAGCAATACCGTGATCAGAAGCTTGCCCAGCTCCATCACGACTACCTGGCGGGCGGGCCTCTGGAGTACATGGCTGCAATTTTTCGTAAGCTGACAGATACTGACGAAGCCGCCATGCAGCTGGCACTGGAATTCTATGGACCAATGTACCTACTCTACAGCATCTACGACGGTGCGCAGGATAAAGATTCCGTTGCCCCCTTGCTGGATGCGCATATTGAGCGGTTCATTGCCAAGGTTGAATCCTGTTACAGAAAGGACAGGGAGACGATATGAAGGAACTTGAAGAGAAAAAACAGTGGGTTTTATGCCCTTGGTACGGCTCGAAAACGCGGCTGCAAATATTTCGGGAAACTGAGTTGAAAAGATAAAATGAAGAATTTAGTTGTATATGTTCACGGAAAGGGCGGCTCGACACAGGAAGCCGAGCACTATAAATCACTATTTCCGAAGGACGAAGTAATTGGCTTTGATTACCGTTCCCAAACACCCTGGGAAGCAAAGAAAGAGTTTCTTGCGTTTTTTACCGAGCAGAGAGGCCGCTGTGAGCACCTCACCTTGGTAGCAAACAGCATTGGGGCTTTCTTTGCGCTATCATCTCTGGATGAAACGCTGGTGGACAACGCCCTTTTCATCTCTCCGATCGTGAATATGGAAAACTTGATCTGCAATATGATGCAGTGGTCGAATGTGACCGAACAGGAGCTTGCCGAGAAACGGAAAATCGCCACAAATTTCGGAGAAACGCTGTCTTGGGATTACCTTTGTTATGTGCGGCAGCATCCGATCATCTGGAATGTCCCCACCTGTATTCTCTACGGTGCGCATGACAACCTTACATCCATTGAAACGGTATCCGCGTTTGCCAAGCGGCACCATGCTGATCTGACCGTCATGCCCGGTGGCGAGCATTGGTTCCATACCGACAAGCAGATGCAGTTTCTGAATCATTGGATCAGAGAACGCATCTTAAAAGATGTCTGTGGATGACGATACTTCACACCGCAGACTGCAAAACGGCACGTGGAACGGGCAAAAGATCATTTCCTCCGAATGGCTTCGGGAAATGCTTTCCCCGCGCAGGATCGAAAGCGGCACTTTCAGCGGAAAGTCTTACGGCTATCTTTGGTGGAGCGTGCATCCGGAAAGAAATGTTTATGCCGCAATCGGTGACAGCGGCAATGTGATCTATGTTGATCCGAACGAGAAAATCCTTGTTGCGGTTTCTTCCTGTTTTCGGCCGGCTGTACATGACCGCGTTGACTTTATTGAACATATTCTGCTGCCGATCATACAAAATCATTGATAAGAGATAACAGGAGAAACACCATGTCAGAAAAGAATATCACCATTCGCTTAGAAACCGAAAACGATTACCGCGCCGTCGAAAACCTGACCCGCGAGTCCTTTTGGAATGTCTACCGCCCCGGCTGCATGGAGCACTATGTGCTGCACTGCTATCGGGATGACCCGGCTTTCGACCAGGGGCGGACTATTTCCTCATCAAGGAGCTGACACCGGGCTTTTTGGACGGCATCTCCGGAACTTACAAGGATCCAGAGAGATATTTCGTTTGCGAGAAGGAGCCTGAAGCGTTTGAACAGTTTGAAGCGGCCTTCCCGGAGAAGGAAAAGCTCAAGCTGCCGGGGCAGCTGTTCTGAGCAGGAGATAAACAATGGCATCCAGTAAAGAGTATCTTCATTTCATTCTGGAACAACTATCCGATTTGGACGATGTTTCTTACCGCCCTATGATGGGAGAATTTATCCTCTTTTATCACGGTAAAATCGTCGGTGGGATCTATGATGATCGATTGCTTGTAAAGAAAACAAGATCCGCTTTGGAACTTATGCCCGCGGCAATTTGTGAGTTCCCGTATGAGGGAGCGAAAGAAATGCTGCTGGTGGATAAAGTTGACAGCAAAGAGTTTCTTACAAGACTGTTTGAGGCAATGTACGATGAGTTGCCGTCGCCAAAACGAAAGAACAACGGCATTGGAGGAATAACCGATGAACTATATTCGGATCACAAAAGAAAATATTGACAAGGAACATATCTGCTGCGCCATGTCCGGCAAGCAGAGCTTCGCAAAAAAGGAATGGCTGCGGCTGCACTTTGATGACGGACTTGTCTTCTATCGCAGCGAGGAACGCGGCAAATGCTTTATCGAATACATTCCGGCTGAAAACGCATGGGTGCCTATTGAGGCAGACGGCTACCTTTACATTGACTGCCTGTGGGTATCCGGTTCCATGAAGGGACACGGATACTCAAACGATTTGCTGGAGGAATGTATCCGGGACGCTAAGACACAGGGGAAGAAAGGCATTTGCATTCTGTGCGCAGAGGGCCGGAAGCGGGAATTTCTCGCTGACCCGAAATATCTTACTCACAAGGGGTTCCGTGTGGCAGATATCTCCGACTGCGGGATCAATCTCATGTACCTTCCCATTAAACCGTCCGCACAGATGCCAAAGTTCCGGGAATGCGCAAAGCATCCGGCGATTGAGGATAACGGTTTTGTCCTGTATTACACCGATCAGTGTCCCTACACCTATTATTGGGTGCCACGGGTGCAGGAGGTTGCGAAGGAACACGGTATCCCGTTCAAGGTTATCCATATCACGGATAAAGAAAGCGCGCAGAATGTACCTGCACCGGTCACGACCTATGCCCTGTTCCGGAACGGTCAGTTTCTAACACAGAGTATTCAGTCGGATAAAAAATTTCTGGCGCTGGCGGGCTTGTAAAACGGATTGTAGCGAGATGCAAGCATGCGATGCTGCCAAAAAGATAACAGGAGGCAATAACCATTGCAATACGAAAAAGAAATGATCTTAAAGGACGGCGCAAAATGCTTTCTTCGCGGAGCGTGTGAAGCTGATGCCGCCGAAGTACTCCGCACTTTTAATCTCACGCATACAGAAACAGAGTATCTTCTGACCTATCCGGAGGAAAATTCGTTTACCGTCCAAGAGGAAGCAAAATTTTTGAAGGCGCACAGCGAAAGCAAAAATGCCATTGAAATTGCGGCGTTCGTTGACGGCAGAATCGCCGGAACAGCGGGCATTGATCCGATCGGTGACAAGGAAAAGCTTCGCCACCGCGCAGACTTCGGCATCGCTGTTGAAAAAGCCTACTGGGGGCGCGGCATTGGGAAAGCCCTGACGCTTGCGTGCATCGAATGTGCGAGGCATGCGGGTTATTTGCAAATTGAGTTGGAAGTCGTAGCGGAGAACGCATCTGCTGTCCGACTGTATGAATCGGTCGGATTTCGGGAGTATGGTCGCAATCCCAAAGGCTTCCGTGCAAGAAGCGGCTGGCAGACGCTTGTTCTTATGAGGCTAGAACTCGATTCTTAACCAAGGCTTTAATCAACCAATAAAGCTATTGGCTGTGTGTTGCTGAGTGGTGAGCTTGTTATGTTCTATGCGTTCGCTGCGAAAAGGCAAGGAAAGTCGAGAGATCATTCTCCCAACACGGTATAATGTCTCTGTAAGGAGTTGAGAAGGATGACGGAACAAGTATTGGCTGTCCAACGGATGCAGGACTACATTGAAAAGAACAAAACAGAGGAGATCAGCTTGTCCGATCTTGCGCGGGCATCACTGTTTTCCCCTTGGTATGCCTATCGTCTGTTCCGGGACTGCCTTGGTCTGACACCGACCGAGTATATCCGTAAATACCGGCTCACACAGGCGGCAAAAGAGCTACAGAGCGGAGATGTCAAAGTCATCGACGCGGCCTACGATGCCGGGTTTACCAATGTGGATACTTTCACGCGGGCATTTTACCGGGAGTTCGGGCTGAATCCGAGCGACTATATGAAAAATCCCGTTCCTATTCCGTTCTTCATTCCTTACGGCGCAAAATATCGTGAACTGAGAAAGGAGAACATCGACGTGTCCAACATTCAACCGATTTTCATACAGGTCATCCGCAAGCCGGAACGTCTGTGTATCATCAAACGCGGCAGGCAGGCGGCAGACTATTTCCCCTACTGCGAGGAAGTCAGCTGCGATGTGTGGGGCATCCTTATGAGCATGAAGTCACTCTGCGGAGAGCCGGTTTCCATGTGGCTGCCCGAAAAGTACAAAAAGCCGGACACCTCTACCTATGTGCAGGGCGTGGAAGTCGAAACCGATTATATGGGGATGATCCCAGAGGGATTCGACACCATTCATCTGCCTGAGGCGGAATATCTGATGTTTCAGGGTCAGCCCTTCCGGGAGGAAGATTACTGCGAAGCCATCCGCACCGTGCAGGCGGCGATGGACAGCTATGATCCGTCCGTCGTCGGCTACCGCTGGGACGACGAGAACCCGCGCATCCAGCTTGAACCCCGTGGCGGGCGCGGCTATATCGAGCTGCGAGCAGTCAGGAGGATTCAAAAATGAGCGAAGCGATTTTTGACTTTGCTTCGCAAAGTCAGCAATCGTTTCCTGTCACTCGGGGGTACGTTCGTTCTTTCTCCACCGTAATTCGAACCCATCTAAATATTCTGCCCCAACCTCCTTGCGGAGGTTGGGGCAGTTTGCTTGGTTGTTGCTGAAGAGAAGCCTTACGGTCTGTCTAAGGGGGCTGTGAGGGCTGCGCTGCAGATTTCCTCGGAGGGCACCGTCAGGGGGGTCTCGTCCAGTTCGGCACTGAGGGGGATCTCCTGGTTTTCGGGGTCCAGGGTGATGAGGTAGTCCCCGTCTGGCAGTGCTTCCAGGTGGATCAGGACTGCGCTGTTTCCTACACGGAACAGGAGCCATCTGTAGCCCTGGGATGTCATGGACTGGATGGTTGCCCGGTTCAGGTGCAGATGTCGCAGGCTGTGGGTCAGGGTGATGCCGTCGGCTTCCAATGCCCAGATGTAGAGGACATCGCCTTGAATTTCTTCCAATCTCTGTCCAGTGACGGTAACGCTGCGGGTACCCCATACCTCTTTCAGTGTGAGGGTCTCCCCTGCCAGGGTTTCGGGACGAAGTCTTGCAAAGCCATAGGGCATGAATCGGAAGTCTCTGTCGCTGACGATGTTTCCAAATCCACGGATGAGGGCCTGCATGGCAACGCTGTAAATATTCCGTACAAAGATGCTGCCAAACCTGCTGTGAATATGGACATCGCCGGGTACACGGATGATGAGAGGTTTCTTTTCAGAGCCAATATCGCCCAGTGCGTCCAGTTCCAGAGTTCCTGCTGTGATGTGTTCCGGAACACCGTCTCCGGCTCCTATGCCGCCATTTACATCGATGTCTACACGGTCGCCCTGAATATGGTCGATAATCACATCTTTCAGGAAGTCCAGATACACTTCCACACCCTTTGCGGAAACCCGGTCCGTATCCACCACCAGATGGTGTTCTTCCTGCCCGATGGAGCTGCCTGTCCCGGCGGTCAGGTGCAGGGTACCCGCTGTGATGTTTGCGGTTCCCTCCGGAACGGTCCCTGCCGTCAGGTGGCCGCCGGCTTTCACGTTGACCAGGCCGTTGGCGGTCAAATCCCCGATTTTAAGGTCTCCGGCATTATTCACAGTGATGTTCTCTGCCGCCATGCCGGAAATACCGTCCACATCGGTCCGCACATCCAGGCTGCCGCCCAGTGCGTTGGCTTCCAGGTGGGAGCCGCCCAGCACGGAGTCGGAAGTGATGCCGCCGGTGCTGTCCAGACGGAGATCCGCGTTCTCAGGATTTTGTACCTCGCCCAGGTGCATGTCGCCCTGCTCCGACAGGTTTATATTGCCGCCGGATTTCAGGTTGGTTTTTCCGCCTACCTGGGTATCCAGGGCGTTGTCCTCTTCACCGATGCTGCCTCCCGCGTTCAGGGTCAGGTCGCCGCCTGTTTGCACCGAGGGTGGCGTATTTCTGGCGTTTTCCAGAGCCTTATCCGCATCCGTCTGGGCCTTTTGGGCCTCATCCAGAAGTTTCTGGGCTTTCTGGGCCGCCGCATCCGCCAAAGCACGCTGGTCTTCCGCATTCTTCTGGGCCTGGTCTGCCAGAGCCTGGCTTGCATCCCGGAGCTTGCGCAGGTTTTCCAGCTGATTTTGAAGGTCCGTAACATCAGCCTTGGGGTCTGCTGCCAGAGTGTCCTTCAGCTTCTTCTCGGCTTCTTCAACCCGCTTCTGGGCCTGGTCTGCCAGGGCCTGTTTTTGGGCCGCGGTCTGTTCCAGAGAGGAGGCGTATTGATCCCTTACAGTGGCCTCTGCCTGGGCGGCATCTGCCAGATTCTTGGCGTCGTTCGCTTTCTTCTGGCTGTCTGCCGCCTCCGCTGTGGCGTTGCCGTTGGCATCGGTTATGCTGCCCGGAGCGGTAAGAACGGTATCTGTTCCGGAAACCACCCGGTCAATGGTCAGGTCGCCGGTGATTTCCTCCAGGTCTATGCGGTCCTTGGCGGTGGCCGTCAGCGTACCGGAGCCGGTATTGCCACTGGCGGTATCCACCCGCAAGGGGTCTTCGGGGGAGCCGATGCTGCCGCCTGCGGAAAGGATGATATGATCCGCGGAAACCAAGGAACTGTCCTCTGCGCCCAGAATGTCTCCCACCGCGCGGAGTTCTGCTGTGCCGCCTGCCGTAACCGTACCCACCGGCATATCGCCGCTGCCATTGGCACTGGCTGCCGTGTTGTCAACGGTCAGGTTGCAGTCTGCCTCAATGTTCAGCTTGCCATTCTGGGTGTCAGCCGTTACATAGAGGTCTTCCTGGGTCTTGAGGTTTACGTCCGCTTCCGCCGAGGCCGTCAGATGGTCTGCGATTTTCACCGTAATAGGTGCCTGTTCCGTGCCGATTTGGGCATCCGTCGAATGGAGGGTGCCGGTGGTACCCCGGATGTTGGGCGTACCCGCTGCCTTTTGCTCCGGCGTCCGGGTATCGGCAAGGATACCGGGGGCCTGGACGGAAACATGGTCCGCTGCCGTCAGGCTGCCAAGGCCCATATTGCCGGTCTGTTCCGCCACATAGATGTTGCCGGTCTGCGCATTGGCATCCAGCCGCTTGGCAACGCTCAGGTCATCCAGCCGTACCCAGTCGTAAACCAGGTCCACATCCATGGTCCATACAAAGCGTTTCTGGCCCTGTTCGTCCACAGAAATCTCACCGTGGACCTTTTGGGTACCGGGAAGGACATTGACCACCACGCCGGGGGCTTCTTCCACCTGTTCTGTGATTATGGGCTTGTCCTGGGTGCCGATGCTGCCGCTGGCATTCAGACGGATGTTTTCGCCGGTGATATGGGGTCCGTCTCCCGCGGCAAGGATGCTGCCGCTTTGTACATCCAGATATACATCTCCCCGCTCGGATTTGATGTTTTCGGCGGTGAGGTTGCTGGTGCCGGTAACGGCCAGGTAAATATCTCCGTCATTGTAAAGGGAGGTCACGCCTGTGCTGACACCGATTTCCCCATGGAACGCGCGGGGTTCTGTTTCGCCGGTATCCTGAGAGGTGGGTGTTTCATGCTCCCGAATGGCTTTCTGGAACAGTTCTTCCCATTCCTCATCCGTCAGCAGTTCTCCAATGAGCCGGTCCAGGTTTTCAATAGGCTGTTTGTCGGTTTTGCCGCCGGTTTGGATGTCCAGCAGTTGTGCCAGGAATTTCTGCTGTTCTTCGGCATTCGTTGTTTTCAGAGCGGTGTAGATGGCATCCACGGCACCGGAACCCTGTTGCAGAATGGCTTTCATGGTCGATTCCGCATGGTTGGGGTTCAGGAGGCTCTGCTTTTGCTCCTGAGAAAGACCGTTGAGCATTCCCAGGTTTTGCAGCAGCTCTTCCCGCTTCTGGTCCCCCAGAATGCCCGCCAGGGCCTTGCTGTCCAGCTCTGCGCCGATCATGGACTTGACCGCCGTACCGTCCAGAATGTCCTCCAGCTTGCGGCCACCTACTGTGAAGCGGTGGGCCAGGTCTGCGGATTCTGGCAGTTTAAAGGTGGTTTCTGCCGTCTCGGTGGAGATGTTCTTCAGGTAGTCGCCAACCAGGCCTTCTTTTCCGGTTTCGGGGTCTCGGCCGGGGAACTCATTGACCTTGGGGTTATCCCGGGTGGTGATGCAGTAGCCATCCAGCAGCCGCTCATCCTGGGTCATCCACATGGGTTTCATGGTCTGCTCCTGTGCCACGATCAGCTCCAGGACATCCACATAGAGGTCGCCTACCTTGGGAAGCTTCATGGTCAGCTCCGCGGGGATATCCACCACCAGCCAATTGTCCTTGGTTCCCACGCTGCCGGCACTGAGGCTGAACAGCGCGTTGGTGTTGTTATCCGTATCCGCATACTTTACGAATGCCCGGTTTCCGTAGCCCTGTTCATAGGTTTCAAAGCTGGTGCCGCCCTGGGTCCTCATGCCAAAGGTGCCGCCTACGGAAACGGTGTTTTTGCTTCCCTCCGACATCCAGTCGTCAAAGCGCATATCCGCTCCCGCCTGGAAGTCCGTGGTGGTTTGCCAGGTCCGCAGCTTGGTCAGAGTCACGCTGCCGGTCTCCGCCTGGGCCTTGAGGGTTCCGCCGGTGACGGTCATGTTGCCGCCCACGGTCAGATCCTTGTGGGCCGTCAGCTGGGCCTCGCTGTCTGCCAGGGTCACATTGCCCTTGGTTTCAATGCTGCCGGTGCTGCTGGTCTCCCTCAGGGTGCTGCCGGTGACCGCTTGGTCGCCGCCGACTGTGATGTTGCCCTTGGCATCCTTGGTGACGGTGCTGTCGCCGGTAATGGTTTCGTCGCCGCCTACAGTGATGTGGCCCTTGGCGGTCTTGGTGACTTCGCTGCCGGAGATGGTTTCATTTCTGGTGACTGCAATGCCGCCCTCGGTGCTGGTCTCTGCCAGGGTGCTGCCGGTGACTGTCTGGTCGCCGCCTACGGTGATGTCGCCCTCGGCGGTCTTGGTGACCTTGCTGTCGGTGACGGTTTCGTTGCCGCCCACTGCAATGGAGCCGCCGGTGCTGGTCTCCGTCAGGGTGCTGCCGGTGACCTCTCGGTTGCCGTCGACTGTGATGTTGCCCTTGGCCTTCTTGGTGACGGTGCTGCCGCCGGTGACGGTTTCGTTGCCGGTCACGTGGATGGTTCCGGCATCAATGTCCACTGTGCCGCCATTGGTGACTGTCAGAGCTTCGGTCTTGACGGTTCCCGGTGCTTGCACCTGCAAGGTGCTGCCCGGGTCTGTGACCGTGATGGTCTTGAGCTCCACGTTGCCGGGGCTGGTTGCTGTTTTCCTGTTGGTTCGGATAGAAGCTTTGCCTCCGTTAAGCACGGTCAGGGTCTTGTCCGCTGCGGTCACGCTGCCGTCTGCCGTTTCCAGCTTCCAGGTCACACCGTCAACCACAATGTTGCCATCCAGGCTGGTGTCGCCCTGGTCGATGTAAACATAGGTATCCTTAACGATGACTTGCTCCATATCCTGGTTCAGGAACTCAACTTCCTTGGCCTGGATGTTCAGCGGCTTGTCTTCCGTACCGATGGAGCCTTTGCCGCCGGCAGAGATGATGGTGGCTTTCTCCTTTGCTATCACACAGGGGGCCTTGGGGTCATCATTGCCATTGAACAGGGAGCCATTGGGGTCATTGACACGGATCTCTACATTTTTTCCGGCGGTAATGTTCTTGACCGTATAGTCGGTGCCGCTTTCCACTGTAGGAATCTTCTGTGTTGCCGGTGCGTCCACCATGACCACGGAGCCATCGGAACCGGCCTTGACATAGGCGGGGTTGCCGTCTTTGTCATAGGTGGCAAACTCCATGAATGTGATTTCTTTCAGGTCGTCCTGCGCCGGTCCCTTGTAAATCCGAAGTTCAACATTTCGTTGTGCCTTGGAATCATAGTAGAAAACCGTGATCACGCCGTCCTTGTTGACCTGAATCTTGTCCTTGAAAATCGGCTTCCAGCCGTCTTCTCCGTTTTCGGAATAGTAGAAAGTGCCGTCATACCGCCAATTGCCGGTGTTGCTGATTGTGTTGATGTCGTGGGCAATGTGGTCTGTCAGCCGTTCCAGGGTGATGTTCTGTCCTTTTAGGACAGTGATCTTGGGGCCTTGGTTCAGCGTAGGCGGAACCTTATAGAGGATATCCAGGGTCTCCGCTTCCGTCATGGTGTCGTCAGTTGCGGCGCAGTAGAACCGGCCCTGACGGTTCATCACATAGACATGGTTCTGGCTGTCCACATAGATGGTCTCGCCGTTTTCGTTGACACCGGTCAGGTTTTTGCTTACCGCCAGCTTGCCCAGTTCTTCCGCAATAAGCTTTGTGGAGGTGTAGACCTTGCCGTCAAACTTGGAGGCAAAGTCCCCCTTGATATTGACGATCAGGCCGCTCTTGGTCAGGTACATGGACTCGGTAACCTGGTAGGCATCGCTGCCGTTCACCACGGCGTTTTTCGGAAGATGGGTGGTGTTCAGGCCGATATCTGCGATTTTTCCGGTAAAGGTGATGGTATCGCCCGCACTTCCAAACCGCAGCACCAGAACCTGAGAATTCTGATCCTGGCTCTGCCGGGTGGGATCGATGAAGTTCTCCCGGGAGTTCATGTCGACCCGCACCCATTTTGAGCTTGCCGTAAAGGTCGCTACATGGTACGTTTCGGTCCATTCCTTGACCTGCGCTTGCGCTGTGTAGCCGTAGCCATTCGGAACAGTTCCATACTGTTGGCCATCTGCGTAAACCAGCTGGTAGGTTTTCTTGATGCCTTCCAATTTACACAGAATCTCATACTCCTGGCACTCTTTTCCATCCGTGTAGTAGAGTTTCAGCCGTTTGTCTTTCTGCCAGTTGTCAAACTCCGTCTTATTCGCCAGCAAGTACCGTTCATTCGTTCCATCCCGCTGGGTCAGAGGTTGCGTCGTGCTGTCAGAATCACCTTCCGGCTTGTAGTTCAGGAAAACATTACCGGTAAGCACCCAGTTGATGGGGGTATCCGCGCAAAGAGTGTAAAGTGCAGTGCCATTTGTGTCAGTACCTGTCTGCTTGTAGAAAGTATATACCGTTGTATTGTTTCCTACAGTGGTCTTCCGGTAGTAGGGAATCGACTGGTCCTTTGTAAAGGCTTCAAAGCTTCCTTGGACGGATACGGTCTTCTCGGTGCCATCATTCTGTTTCTCCACAACAGAGATGGTGGCTGTGGTCTGATTGCCCTTTTCATAGCGGGTTCCATCGTTATCCTGCCAGTAGCCTTCATCTGCGCCCTTTTCCGGTGCGATGTCCGGTCTTTGCTTTTCTTTCATGATGGAAACCTGGTTGCCGGAAACCGCCACATACAGGATGTACTCCACGTCATCCGTTTTGCCGGTGTCTTGACCGTTCTCCAGAATCGGCTCCTGGAACTTGTAGGGGTGGTAGACGATGTTGCCGTCCTCGTCCATCATGCCAAGCCGGTAATACTTTACATTGTTGATTACCATATCCGGCTGTTTGTTGTCAAAGCAGGCAACTCCTGTATCTCTGCCATATTTTACTTCCTGGCCGTTCAGCAGGAGCTTGCTATAGCCCAGGGCTTCCTGATGGGAGTCTACCTTTTGTTCCACATTGACAGGGTGTGCCTTCTTGCTGTCCAGATCGTCCATATAGTAGACGTTATTGTTTTCGTCCTTGAACTCATAGAAGTAGACGGTCTTTTGGGGATCATCGGGGTCTGGTGCTGTGAAGCGGACACCGTTGAACTGGCTTTCGTTGGAAATCGAGGCGGAAACCTCCTCCAGTTTGTAATACTGAACCACAACGGATTTCTGCATGGCCTGGAATGTTCTGTTTGTCCAGGCGTAGTGGGGTCTCCAGGTCACATGCCGGATCTGGGTAATGCCAAAAGTATTGTTGGCAAAGTTGGCATCCAACGTGATGTCTGTACCCGTCACTTCTACCTGACTCTGGACCTGGGTCACATACGCCGCATTCCAGAAGATGTGATACAGCTGGGAAGTGGGGTCCGTGACTGTTACGCCGTAAACCGTCTCAGAAACGCTGAGTTTTTGTCCGTTTACATAGTAGCCAAAGCCTTTGTTCTCCCGTTTGACTGTAACAGTCAAATTGGTACCCAGGAAGTTGTCGAAAGTAAAGTCGGTGCCATTGGCCTCAATTCTGACCTTATCCAGATAATGCGAATTCTTTGCCAAGAGGGCATTGCCCTTGGTGCGAGCATCCCGGTAGTAGTTGTTGTGCATTTCCACCGCACCGTTATCAATCATCAGGTAGCCGCCATCGAATTTTTCCTTATGGTCTACCCGCTGCTCGGTAACGGGACTCAAGGCATAGAACTTTACAGAATCCCCGTCCCGCTCTACCAGATAGTAAACGGTTCTGTCTTCCGCGCTGCCGCTGCTCAGGACATTCTCAAAGCTGGGATACAGACCCTCTACATAGTAGTATTGTTTGCCATTGGAGGCAAGCTCTGTAGCCTCTACCAACTTTGTTTCCCATTCGATCTGCTTGCCGCCTACGTTTTTGGTCAGGCGGATGGTCATGCCGTCAAACAGGCCCACGGTTTCCAGCCACTGCCGGGTCACGACCTGGGTCAGGACTTCAAAGGACGCATCCTCCTCTACGGTCAAACGCCCGGTGAGCAAGTCGATGGAAATACCGCCGCTGAGCTTGATTTGCTGAACCTTGCCATCCGGCCCGTAGATAAACTGGTA
The DNA here is from genome assembly GCA_934593275.1 of uncultured Oscillospiraceae bacterium. Taxonomy (GTDB): domain Bacteria; phylum Bacillota; class Clostridia; order Oscillospirales; family Oscillospiraceae; genus Faecousia. The sequence goes on from CAKTQE010000004.1 coordinate 61,729, forward strand.
GTTCCCCACGTTGGAGGTAATGCCGTTTTCCACGATCCGGGCAATGTTGCCGTTTTTGTCCGCATAGATCAGCGACCCATTGGGCAACTGGTAAAGGTACAGGTCCTCTGCCGGGTCGTAAGCCGTCAGGTACCGTTCCAGCATGTCCATGCCTTGGATGATGTAGTTATTTGCCAAGTCGACCTGGCTGCCGACCACATAATCCAGGGTCTCAGGAACGGGAATGGTAACGGTGGTGGTGCCTACTACCCAGTAAATCTTTCTGCCCTTTTCCAGGCTCAGGTAGACATTCCCCTGGGCAGATTGGATATTGCTCAGTTCCACCTGGATGTCCTGGCCGGTAGGCTGGGGATCATCAGGAAGTTCTGTTACCCATTCGATACCCAGACCCGTTACAGACATGTAAATGTCCTGCAAGGCGGATACCTGGACACGACCCACTGCCGTACCCTGAGAGAAAATCCAGGGGCTGAACTTTTCGGAGCTGCTGCCCACCGAGGCCGCGCCGCTGACCACCAGGGTACGCGCCCACAGAGGGCTGATGGCACCCGCCGCAGACCCGACTTGGGAAACAGCCGTCAGCGCGCCGCCGGTCTCCCCGGTCCAGGTGATGGTTGCCGTGCCGTTGTAAACCGGGATCAGGCCCGTAAGCCGTACACCGCCGGTTCCGGAGCTGGTGACCGTGAATTCCGGGGCGTATTGCGTATGCTTAAGCGTATACGCAGTGGAACGACTGCCGTTAATAAACACCTTGGGATTTACAAAGCCGGTATTGACATAGGTCATGGACTTGAAAATCAAATCCATATTCGTGCTATTGGTGACCGTCAGGGCCGGGAGCATGGATTGGTCGTAAACGGTCAGGCCGGTAACGCTGCCGTAGAGGTAGGCGTAACCTGGCAGATAGTTTGCGATATTGCCAAAGGTCAGGGTCGAACCTGCCTCCATCCAGATTTGCTCCTCATTCCGGATGCCCACCTGCCGCACACCGCTCTTTTCCGAAACATCGATGAACACACCGGCGGCTGCATCACCCAGATACAGGGTGATGTTATTGACGGTAATGCTGCTGCTGCTTTGGAAATCAGAATCATCACTGGTATGCTTGTGGATAAAGCCACCCGTATGCTCCTCGTGGCGGATGCGGTCACCGGTGATTTCCCGGTTGTCGATCCGGATGCTGGCACCCTTGTAGATAAGGTCCTGGACGGTGACGGTTGCGGCTTCCCTGGTAATGACCTTGCTCTTGGCGTAGGCATCACCAATGGCGTTCAGCTGCACCCGTGCATCGGTATGGACGTTGGCATCCAGATAATCCGGTTCCGAGGTGGCGTTGATAACGGCACCATCGTGGCCGATGACCGTAACGTTCTCTACCCTGGTATTGGCCGTCAGGGAAACCTCCAGGTCGTTCATGGCATCAATGTTGGCCCCAAGTCCGCTGCCCTTGGCGTAACCGTAGCTGTAAACATCCAGCTTCTTGAGGACGGCGTTGATATAAACATACCGGCCCTCGATCACCTTGACGTTCCGGATACTTACATCGGAATTCAGCTCAATTGTCGCCTGATTGTGTACATCCGGGGCCACGCCCAGGCCGGAGCAGTCTGCGGAGGAATTGGTGACCACACCGTTCTGAGATGCGTTGGAGCGGATGGTAACGGTGCCGAAACGGTTTTGGATACTGCCAACATTCTGAATATCGACCTTGGACGTGGTTTTCAGGGTCAGGTTCGTTTGAACCTCGCCCAGAGCCACCACGCCGCCGGAGGTGATTTTTGCGGTGGTGGTGATCACATCGTTTTCACCGGCATTGGCGCAGATGCTGAGGCTCCCGTGATTTGCGGAGAGGTCGCTGTTTCCCGCAACGGTGATGAGGCAGCTGCGATTCAATTCGTTGATGGCGGTCAGGATACCCTTGGTAAAGAATCCGCCGCCGTCTGCCACGGTCTTGGCCGTCATGGTTGCCTTGGAGTCGGCAGTAACAGTCAGGCTGTCATCCGCTTGGAGCTTGGCACCGATGGTAACGGTGTTGTTGGAGGTGATGTGATTCTCACCCTTCGTGAAGTCTGCGTTGATTGCAAAGCCAATGTTGGTGCCTGTGGCATCGGCCTTGGCTTCGGTGGTATCTTCCGAGGTGAGGGTGATGCTGCCCTCTGCCGTCAGAACCGCTCCACCGGTAACGCTTACATTGGTGCTGTACCAGCTGTTGGTGGGAAGGCTTGTCTTGGTGATTCCAATACCGGAAACTTCCGTACCCTTTTTCACAATGGACTGGGCCGTGCCTTTATTGTAGGCCCGGAGAATGATGTCCTCCAACGCCTGAATGGAACCGCCGGTGACGGTGAGACCCACGGTCTGGGGCTTGTCGCTGGCTGCACCCACCTTGGCATCGGACGTGGTGAACGTTGCGTCTGCCACGCCCACACCACCGGCCTTGTGGGCTTCGGAAGTGGAAGCGGTATTGCCGATGGACTCGGCCTTAAAGGTTCCGTTGATTTCCATGCAAGCCCCTGTCACTGTGACAGAAACCACATCCCGGGTGGAAGACTGGGAAATCATCGAGCCTACGGTTGCCACGCCCAGACTCTGGGGCAACGCTGCCTTGGCAAAAGATTCTGTGACGGATTTGGCCCGGGCGGTAAAGCTGCCCGCTAGGGTCATCCGGTTTTCGCCAACGCCCGCAACCGTCAGGGTGTTCCGGGTGGCAGTGGCTGCCGTTGCCTTGTTGGCACTGGCTCCTAGCAGGGAGAGACTTGTCCCGGCTGTGGAACCGGTCTGGGCATCGGCCTTGCCAAAGTCGCCCTCCCGGAGGATCTCAGAGCGAATATTCACATCGCCCTGGATGTCCAGCTTGCCGCCGTAGGTAAAGGAGGTATCCTGGGCTGCATTCAAATCCGCATTGATCACGTTGACCGCAACGTTCAAGCCGCTGACTGTCACCTTTGCGGAACGGCCCAGGGCCTTTGCGCTGACGTGGCCCAGGTTTTCAAGGTTGATGCTGCCGGTAATGTGGCCTCCTGCCGCTGCGCCAAAGGCTGCCTTGGCGGTGGAAGAAGTGGTAGCGTAGGCCACGTTGCTGCTTGCACTGCCGATACCTGCCACCAGGCCACCGGCAAAGCCGGTCTCTGCCTCAGACTGAGCATAGTAGTCATTTTTCACGTTGACAGTGGCCGCTTCAATGGTCTTTGCGTTCAGCAGGGCTTCCATGCTGCCCTTGGCGTTGGCCCTGACCACCATGACGGTGGCGTTATACAGGCCAAGGGTAGAGCCATTGTACACCTCTGCGTTGGCAATCAGCTGACCCAGCATCTGAACGTCCACATTGCCTTTGGCCCGGATGGTTCCGTTCACGATGGCCGCCTTGGCCTGGGCTTCCATCTCCGCCAGGGCCAGGGACTCTGTAGCACCCAACAAACTGACGTTCACATTGGAACTGTTGCCGCTGCCCACCGTGGCCGTTGCGCCATCACCCGTATTATTGAACTGGGAAATAACGCTGATGTTGCCGTTGGAAGTAACCTCAGGGGCTGTGCTTTCAGCGCCGATGTGGGCCGTATGCTTTGCGGTGACCTTGGAGAACACATTGTTGGCTGCCAGTTTAACACCGGCAATGGAGACGTTGGCGGGCAAAATCTTTGCATCCGCTGCCGCCGTACCCTGACACAGGACGATCAGACTGTCTCCCTCATCGTCTTCTGCGCTGAGGGAGCCGTCCCCCTCGATACCTGCACAGGCTACGCTCCGAGCCTCCGCATAGGCAACGTTCAAGTCCGCTGCCGCCATATTGACAGAGATACCGTTCTCCGACTGCTTGCTCTCGGCGGTGGCCTTGGTCTGATAGCGATTCGTCAGGTTCAGCTTCCCTACACGGAGCTTCTTGTTCTTTTCCAGGTACAAATCTGCCTTGGAGCTGCCGCCTGCATAGGCGTAGACCACGGTGACTGTGCCGGAATAGTAGCTGACTGCGCTGCCGGAGTAGACACCGGCATCCGCCAGGGAGGCGGTATTGGCCATGACAGACAGCGTACCATGAATGGTTCCCGGAATTCCGCTGACCAGTGCCGTATGGACTGCGTTGAAGTTTGCCACACAGGCGTTGGCCGTCAGGTTGGCATAGCTGACACTGCCGGAAGTAGCGGTGCTTGCGCCCACCCGGGCCTTTGCGCCCATTTGGGAAGCACTGTTCAGGTTGGATACCAGGGTCACGTCTCCGGTAACGGTATTCAGGCTGCAATTTCTTACAAAGGTGTTCTGCCGCACATTGTTCACGGCAACAGCCACGTTGGCCGTAACGGCCACTACGCTAAAGCTTGCCGTTGGGGTCACGATGTTGGCATTGGCCTGGGCTGTCCCCTGGGCAGTAACGGCCATATTGCCATGGACATCCAGAGTACCAGTGCCGGAGATTCCCGTGTTTGCGGTAGTTGTGGCACAGGCTACTGCCGTATTGAGTCCGATATTTGTAAGCGTTGCGCTGACACCGCCGGAAGCGGGTGTAACGTTGGTATCTGCCAGGGAGGTATAGGTATTGGTGACGGTAATATCCTCACAGGTGAGGGCCTTTTGGGCATTCAGAACCGCCTCAAAGGTGCCGGAAGCGAAGCTGTAGCCCATCATCACGCCTACAGATACCCCGCCCAGGCTGAAGTTTTCAATTCCGGCGTAGGCCGTAGATGCGGCGGTATTGGAAACCGTCACCTTTCCGGCCGTTCCGCCAAAGCTTGCCAGGGCACTGCTGGTACCGTCAGACAGGGCCACAGCACCGTTGCCGGTGGCAGTGATCATTCCGGCGGAAGCGGTATAGATGCGGGACTCTGCCACCTTGGTAAAGGGGACCGTAATGGACTTGTCTTCACTATCCGTCTTCTGTTCCGCTTTCAGGTTTTCTGCGCTGACCGCAGACAGGACGGAGGAAACCAGCACATCCTGTTGAACCGTCAGATTATCTGCTGTATCCAGCCGGGCTTGCTGCTGAGAACCCACCCAGGCGAATGCCAGCGTAGCACTGGCGGTGACACCGCCCAGGGCCGCATTGACAACCAGGGTATGGGCCTTGGCACTGCCATAGGCTAAGACATTCAGGGACTCTGCCTTCATGCTGCCGGTAAGGCCCAGCAGCTCGGCGTTGTTCACAGCCTTGTTAAAGGCCAGGGCCAGATTGATGCCCACGGCGGCGGAACCGGCAGAACCGGTGACCGCAATGATGCGGCTATAGCTGTCGTTGGGCTGTTCCTGAGAACCGGCCTGAACACAGACACCGCCGGTCACTTTGACCTTTGCTCCGGTCAAATCCAGAATGGCCTTGTTCACGGAGCCGATGTAGGCCACGTCCACCGTGGCACCCATTGCGACTGCGCCGCCGGTCACGCCGGTGGAGACCACATGCACGTCTCCGTTGATAGCGGCCTTGACGGTCAAATCACCGGTGGTGATATTTACGCCACGGATGGCACCGATGTTGGTGATAAAGCCCAATCCCACTGCAACGATGCCGTTGCCGGCAATGGCACCACCGGCAATTCCGGCTCCCAGGACCTCCGTCTGGCCCGCTGCCTCAGCGGTGACGGTGATGCTGCTTACCTGGATGCTGCCATGGTCTCCGGTCACGGTTTCGTCAGGAGCAAAGCCCACATAGGCTCTTGCATCCAGCTTGTTGACCACGACCACCACGCAGGCCCCGGCTGCCCCCGCTCCGGCGGAAATGGAGAGGATGCCGCCCTGGGCATTGGCGGTAAAGTCATGGCTTACTACCAATAGGGCATTGGGTGCGATGACGGTCACGTTCTTCCCCACGTAGGTCCGAACCTTTGTCAGGTTAATGGCCGTTGCGATGCCCGCATTGACGGCAACGCCGCCTGCTGCCAGTGCCGCCACGGCGACCTGGCTGTTGGTGGTGCCGCTGTTAGATACCTGGATGGTGCCGGAAATGTTTTCGATACGGCCGTTGCCATCAATGGCCGCTACGCTGCTGCCCTGGAAATAGGTTGCGCCAATGGACACATTCACGGCCACCGCCCCACCGGAAATACCGGTATTGACGGTCAGCACATCTCCAAAGTTCATGCAGCTTTCCACAGACAGGTTGGCAGCCTTGGCAACAGAGCCTCTCAGAATTGCGTTCGATTCGGAAGTGACCACCAGAACCGCTCCGCTGACACCCACGCCTACAAAGCCGCCGCCTGCGGTGACGGAAATCAGCCGGATGGTGGAATTCTTCTGGGTGGGAATGCCCAGGTCATCCATTTGCTTGTTGGTTCCACTGTTGGAAACTCGGTTGTTCCGGTCCGAGTGGGTCTTTACAGGCTGTGCCTTGGCTCCGACCCAGGACCTTACTTCAATGTCGCCCCCTGCGCTGAGGACTGCGTCGGTATCTACCAGGGCATTGACATTGGAGCTGAGAACGGAAACCGTCAGGCCAACGCCGACCCCTGCCCCACCGCCGCCTACGGCGATAGAACCGGAAATCATGTTGGCGTTCAGGTTGTCACTGGCCAGCACCCGAATGTTTTCCGCTGCCGTAACACGGGAGCTGCCTCCAATAATGGCAGAGGTGGCATCCGAAAGCTCAGGCAGTTTTTGAACCGTGTAGCCCGTTCCACCTGTGGCAGCAAAGGTGCTGTCATCAAAGGTATTGGCACTGGTCAAATCCGTTTCTACATAGGTGCTGTTTCTGGTGTCGTAGAGATACCGCTGGGTGTTATGGTAGGTGGTAGAAGCTTCTTCATCGGTAATGGCGGTATAAGTGCCGTCACTGTTTTTGATGTAGAGCTTTCCGTCGCCTTTCACGGGGGCGGTATCTGTACTGCCCTGGCCGTAGTTGCCGTAATCCTCGGTGCCAAGCTTCTGGCCGTCACCCTGGAGGGACTGGCCGACCTTTTGGCTGGGGTCACGGCCCTGTAAATACTGGCTGTTGCCCGCCGCAAAGGCTTCGGAAACCTGGGTTTCAGGATTCATGGCAGCAGGTGCCAGATACTTGCGGTCTTCCTCGGAAACCGTAAAGGCTTCCAGGATCAATTGATTCTTGCCGTCCCGCTGTTCTTTCCCCTGGGAGTCCGTCTTGGCTCTATAGAAGCTGCCGTCCTTTTCATACAGGGTCACGCTGCTGCCGCCCTTGGTATAGGTATAGAGGGTATAGGTGCTGCCGCGGTTTTCCACGGTTCCGTAGAGGGAATCGTGGGCATCCCGGCTCATCAGCGCACCTGCCACCACAACGGACAGGTTCACACCTACCGCCGCCACACCGCTGCCCGCCACACTGGCACTGACAGAGAGGAGGTCTCTTTGAGAGCTGCCCTGCACCGTGACGTTTCCGGCTTCCACGGTGTTCTCTACACCGATGGCCGCCCGAACGGTGGCAAAGCTGACGGATACCAGCGCATTGACACCTACCGCCACCGTTCCGGAAGCGGCCAGGGTCACAACAGCGGCTACCAGGCCATAGTTGTCCTCTGCCCGCACCGTCAAATCGCCGGTGGTGCGGATGGTCACATTGCTTCCTGTCAGGGCTTCGGTACGGAATCGCAGGACCACCACATCCAGCGTGCCGCCTACACCGGCGGTACCGCCGCCGGACATGCCCGCTGCGTCACCGGATACAAATTCCTTAGAACTGGCGATCACTTCCACGCCGCCATTGCCCGCTTGCAGCAGGGCATTGTCCAGAACCTGGGCCAGGGTCTTGTTTTCAAAATAGGTGACCACGGCCACGGCTGTGGCTGCTGCGGAGCCGGAAGCTGCCACACCGATACCGACGTTCAGAAGCTTGCTGTCGTCATTGGCATTCACACGGATGGCGTTGGCCCCGGTGACGTTGCCGCCCAGAGAAGCCTCGGTGCTGTTCATAAATACCAGTGCGTTGACGTCACCGGCCACAGCGGTGCTGCCGGAGGCTCCAAAGGCCACGGCCAGCAGATCCAGGGTACTCTTATTTTCGGCGGTCACGGAAACGTCACCGCTGGCATTGACACTGCCGGAGTTTCCTACGGAAGCCTTGACGTTCTTGTCGAATACGCCGACCACCACGGTTGCGCCTACGCCCACGCTGCCAGCGGCACTGAGGGCACCGGCGAACTCCACGACGAATGTATCGTCCGAGGCATCGACGGATAGGTCGCCCTCTTCGCTGTCTTCATCATCCTGAACGCCTACCGTAACGGTAACGGCATCCCCGATCTCCGCTTTGACCTTGTTGGAGACCACCAGGGTGGCCACGGTGCCGGTAATGGCATTGCCGGAACCGGCGGCAGCGGAAACCTCGGCCATGACCACGGTTTCCCGGGCATTGGCACTGACGTTCACACCACGGCGGCGGTTATACCGGTTTTGGAGAATGTTGCTGCCGGAATTATAGGTCTTTGCGGTGATACGGCTGCCGGTTTCCACGGTGGTCAGGACACTGTTGGACAGCACCAGGGTACCCACCGTTGCGCCCACGCCGGTGGTGCCAACGGAAATGCCGCCGGCTGCCAGAGCGTAGAGGGCCTGGAGGTCTGCGCAAATGTCTACGGAGTCAAAGGCTGTGATCTGGCTGTCTGCCCCGACTCTGGTTTCAATGGTGTTGGAGGACACGGTAACGGGAATGGTCCCGCTGACGGTGTTGCCGGTTCCGGAAGCCCCTACCGCCACCCCAACGATGACGGCGGTATCTTCACCGGAACTGCGGACGGTCACATTGCCGCCCAGGGACTGAAGCGTTGCGCTGCCCAGCTCCACAATGGCCTTGTGGTTCAGCACATTGACCAGAACCTCGCCGCCAACTGCCGTAGCACTGGGTGCCACCGCCACGCTGAGGGCCACTTCTGCCAAAAGACTGTTGGCAGAAGCTTGGATGTTCACGTCCTTTTGCGCCGTGAGCTTTGCCCCGGAGGCAACGGAAACCTTTGCCTCGGTCTGGGACACCAGCACACCCACCACACCAGCGGCACTGGCCGAGCCACCGGCCGCCATGGCGGCGGAAGCGGAGGCCGCCACATTGATGAGGCGTTCCCGGTTCCGGGAGGTGATGTCCATGCCGCCCTGGGTGCTGGTCAGGGTAGATGCGCCGATTTGGGTCAGAGCTTTCGCCTGATCCACGATGACGGCAACGGTGCCGCCTGCGGCCACCTTTGCGTTTCCGCCGGAAGCGGACAGGGTGACCAGCAGTTCATCGGTATCCACCTGGGAAGCAACGGTAACGGTATTCTGGGCCTTGATGGAGCAATTGTCCCCCACCAGGCTGGAAACGGTATTGTTGTTTGCAATGACGTTGACGGTGCCGCCTACGCTCAGGTTTGCGGGGGCGGTGCCGGTAGAGGCACTGGCCGCCACGGTGACCACCATCACATCAAAGACTCCGGAAGCGGTCTGGTTGTAGCCGCCCTTTTGTACCAGAATCACACAGTCGTCACCCAAAGAGGCTTCAACCACATCCTGGTTGGAAACGCAGCCCACCGTCACGCCGACACCCACCTTGGAGGGGGCCGCACTGAGAGAACCGGCCAGAACCCGCACATTGGCATCGTCCTTGGCTTCCAGGGTCATTCCGGGATTTTTGGTATTGTCGCCGGTGAGGGTGACACACACGCCCCGTCCCAGCTGGGCCAGAACCTGATTCTTAAAGAAGATCATGGCCACAGACCCGGCAACAGAGGCACTGGAAGCACCGGTTGCAGAAGCGGGGCTGGACATGATAGACCCGGCTACCGCATCTACATAGTAGTTGGCGGAACTGAATACATTCAGCGCATTAACAAGACTCAGTGCATCGGAAGTGGAGACATTGACATCTAACGTGTAGGAGCCGTCTTCTCCCCGCTTGTCCAGGTTGATAAAGCCGGTCTTTGCGTTGGCCTTGTCCTCATCGGTAAGCTTGGAGGTATCGGTAATAAAGGTTCCCGCCTGAATGGCACTTTCAAAATCGCTGCGGTCTACACGGAGCTTGTTTGCGGTGATTTCCAGGCGTTCGCCCCGGATATCGGTGTAGTTGCCGATTTGCACTGTCACCTGGTCATTTGCATAGACCAGACCGAAGGCTGCGCCCACACCGGCCTTGGAGCCTTTGGAAAGGCTCACGCCACCGGCCCGGATGGCAAGCTTGGTCTTATCGGAAGCGGAAATACGGATGTTGCCGCCCTCAATATGGATGCTATTAGACTTGGTGGCAATGTCATTGCCATTGCCGTCAAGCATCGCCACAGTGACTTTGGACTTGGCGTTGTCCACCACGATGGCCAGAGACCCGGCGATGGAGACCTTGCCTTCTCCGCTGACGGCCCCTGCCAGGGCCTGAGCGGCCAGAAGTCCTTTGTACTCCCCATCCATATTCTGGGTCAGGTCAGAACCCAGCTGCACATCTCCCAGAGTGGTTCCCGCTTCATCGGTCTTCTTGGCGGTGATGTTGCCGGAAACCAGGGTGATGGCTTCGTTGCCGTCTACGCTGATGGCAACGGCGGCGGCAATGGAATTGGCGTTTCTCGCCTGGCTCATGGCCATGCCGGTACCCAGGGTCTTGAAATTGCCATGGTTGGTGCTGAAAATCCGGACATTGGCACCGGAAACGTTGCCCGCAACGGTGGTGGTGGCCTTGTGGTTGGTAATATTCAGGCCCACTGCCGCTGCCACCTGGAATTTCTGCGCTCCGGTGGGGTTCACGTTGGGCAGCTTCTGGGCCCCGGTGGAATTGGCCTGACCCACGCCATTGTTGGCGGTGCCGGAAGCTGCGGAGGAATCCGCACCCTGGGCATTCTGTGTCCGCAGGGCGTTGCTGGACAGGGAGGCATTGGCGGAGGTCTGACCGCCGTTGGCATTCTGGTCCAGTGCCGCATTGGCGTTCTGCTGGGTCTGGTTTTGAGGCTTGCTGCCGGTATTAGAGCTAAAGTAGTCTCCTGCCATCAGCTTGTTGGCCGAGTCCTCGGTACTTTGGACACCCTTTGCCACCTTATTGAGGTAGCGGTCCATGTCCGCACCCATGGCGGTGGCCAGTGCTTCGCTGTTGTCCTGGTTGAATGTGAATGTACCAATATACACATCCCCGGCACTTTGAATCTGGCCCAACATGGCGTTTTCCACCCGGGCGTTCACAATATTGATGGCTGCGCTGGCACCTACTGCCGTAGAAGTTCCGGCTGCAAAGGCACTGGACTTGGTGGCGGTGGTGCCGGTCCGGGAGGCGGAGATTTGGACGTTTACAAAGTCCTCTGTGCCATCCACGCTGACCTGAACATCGTTGTCACCGGTGGTGGTGATTCTGGTGTTCTTGCCGATGTAGCTGCGAATCACATCATTCGTGATGTTCAGTGCCACGGCGGCATCCAGAGCCACGTCCTTAGAGGTATGCTGCTGTTTGCCCTGAGAGGCGGTTGCCAAGGGGTCCGTTCCTGCCACACCGGCGGTCTGGGTATCCCGGATGGCATCTGCCCGCACATCCAAAGACCCGGCCTGAATGACTCGGTTGTCACCGATGCCGGCCACCACTTCTACCGTGGTGCTGGTCATGGCGAAGCCTGCGCCCACGCCCACGGACTTTCCGGCGGCGTTGGTCACCGGCGGGGTCTGCGCAGCATCAGAGGTAGTTGCCGTCCGGAATGTGACCTGAATGTCGGTGTCTCCGTCAGGCATATAGAACAGGTAAGCCGTACCGCCCTCAGCATCGACAATGGACAGGTCTTTCACGGTAATGGGGGTTTCCTTTCGGGCATTCCCCGTACCCGTCACAAATTTCAGGGTATCCAGAACAAAGCCGTTCTCTGCCTTGACGATGACTGCCAGACGATCCCTTGCCGCCCCATAGAGCGTTGCCCTCTTTGTAATGCTGCTGAGAGAGCCGTCCATTTCCACCAGCTTGACCTTGCCCTGGAGGGTGGTGCCATTCTTAATAGAATAGGTGTTGGTGTACTTGCCGTCGACTTCCTGGGTCGTAAAGTCCTGTGTATTTTTGATGCCATTGACCGTAACCTTGCGGCTACCCATAAAGTCGGCCCGCAGCTCCACAGGAGACTCGGCACTGACGTTCAGCTCATGCGTAACACCTGCCAAGTCCTTGTCCAGAATCACATTGACGGAATAGGTGGTTTCCCCATTCTGGGTGGTTGTCACATATTGCAGGATCAGTCCGTAGCAGCTGTACTGGGGATCATAATAAACTTGGTCATTCGTATAATGGAGTGCCAGAGTCTGCGCTGCCCCGCTGGCATCCCGATAGGTCAGGCTCAGACCGTCCTGGGTCTGGTAGCCCTGATTGGCCTTGATGGTGACCAGGTAGCTTTCCACCTTGGTCGTTACGCCGTTATTCGTGGTCTGGGTGGTTCTGTCCTGATCGACAGAGAATTCCACTGTACCGTTTTCTCCGGCGTAGGCTTTGAACATGCCCTGGCTGGCAGTGGGGGTCTCCCCGGTGCCGGAACCGGCAGCGGCATTGGGGTCATTGGAACCGGCACCCATGTTGGCATCGGCCTCGCCCTTGCTGTTTTCCGCCGCGGTGGCAACGGTCTTTTCATACTGGTTGCCCAAAGCACGGATAAGGGCATCCTGCGTCACCGCCAGAACCTTGGAGTTGTTTTCCGCACTGGCTGCCACAATGGCCGCTGTCTCTCCCTTGAGGATGGCCAGGGCTACGCTTCCGGCCACGGAAACTTTCTGGGCACTGGCACCGGAGATGGCCTCGGTGGTGAAGCTGTGTCCAGGTTCCCGGGATGTTGCCTGAAGCTTTACATCCAGCAATTCGGTAAAGGTATCCAGGGCCGCATTGGTCAGTGCCTTTCCTGCGGCACTGAGGGCAGACTCCACCTTTTCCTTGACCACCGTGCCGTTCAGGCCCTTGACAAAGGCCATGAGCTTATCCACATCGCACAAGCCCTTGGTCAGCTCCCGGCTCAGGTTTCCGGCCAGATGGCCCAGGTTCTCTGTCACAACGGTGTGAAGCTCGGTGTTTTTAAGTCCTGCAATATCCTGGGGCAGTATCGGGCCGTCAATACCGGGAACGGTCTGCAAGCCACGGTTGATGATTTCCGCCAACTTCTGCACCACCAGGTCAGAAGCACTCAGCAGAATGCCGTTTTCCCCCACCAGTGCCGTTTTGATGGCCTGGGAGAATCGCTGAGTGGTCAGGCCGCTGGTGTCCTTGTTTATAAGAACTTCTTCCAGCAGCGGCTTGGTCACGTCCACAATGCGGCTTTCCAGAATGCCCGCAATGGACTTCCAGCCCTCGGTCTTTAAGTAGTTCACCAGTTCGCCCCGGATGTTCTGCCAGGTCTGGGCGGCGGTATCGGCCTGTACATCCCCGCCCATCAGCTCGTTGACCAGCGTTTTAAGGGAATCAGGAATGGCCATAAACTGGGCCATGAGACCGGTCAGGTTTTCTTTCAGCGTATCATAGGGGTTGTTCTGGGCCAGCTGTTCCAGGCCGGTGCCCTCCAGAAGAGCTTTCAGGGTGGCATCCACGATCTGGCCGGTAACGGTGCCGATTTGCTCCGGGGTCAGCAGGTCCGAAAGGCCCAGTGCCTTTACAACTTCTTCAACCTGTTCCGTAACGGTCTTGCGGACCAGTTCTTCCAGCCAGCCGACCTGATTTTTATCCACAGCCTCCTGGGAAGCCTTTTTCTCCTCCTCCGGGATTCCGGCATAGACTTTCAGGTGAGAAGCCTTGATTTCCGAGTTCCCCAGGAGGGCTTTGTTGGTATACTCTACGATATTCAGCGCAACTGCCACGCCTACGCCAATGCGGCCCTGAGAAGCGGAACCGTTGGCCCGGAGTTTGCCGGTGTTCTGTGCCAGACTCTCCACCGTCAAATGGCCGGATTCCCCGTCCTGGGCGATGGCTTCAACGGTCAGGTCATCGGCGATCTCCGCAGAAGCATGAATGCTCTGAATGTTCAGGACGAACGCTGCTGCCACCTGGATGCTGCCCTCCGTGGTTGCCGCACCGGTGCGGCGGGAGGCGGCGGCCCCTAAGGAGGCGGGAGCGGTATTGGAGGTGCCTACAGAGCCGGAAAGCCGCTGGGCACCGGAAAGTGCATTGGCCGCTTGTCGGTCTGACTCCCCGTCACTGTCGCCCTCATCTTCCTCAGAAGAAGCTTCCGGCACCGGAGACTGGGCATGATCCGAGGAAGCTGCGCCGTTGGCACCGGCATTACTCTCAGCACTCAGATGGTTTCTTGCGGAAGTGGTGACAGAAACATTTCTGCCGCTGACGGACCTGCTGAGCCGGGAAACCGTGGAATCGTTCAGCACGGAAATCACGAAGCTGCCGCCGACTCCAACGCTGCCTCCTGCCGCGGAGGCATCTGCCGCCATCTTCCGGGTCAGGTTGCTCTCTGCACGAATGGCAATGTCTTTATTGGCCCGGAGGGCAATGGGGTGATGGCCCAGCCAGGCCTCAGTTCTGGCACCGGACACACCCAGGGCCAGAACAGGTGTAACGGAGATGCCACCGGCGGAACCGGCCCTGGCAGAAACCAGGCTGCTCTCTGCCGTATTGGCTTCGATGGTCACCGAGCCAATGCTGCCATCGGGGGTCAGGCTCTTGATGGCCACACCGTCTTCTACCCAGGCAAGGGTATCTACGCCGGTAACGGAGACGGCAATGCTGGCTCCGACTCCCAGGGAACTTCCCTGGCCCTTGGCAGAGCCGTCCGCCTCATTTTCAAAGGAGGTATCTGCCGTGGCACTGATGTTCAGTCCGCCGGAGCCAAGGGTCAGATCCGCATTGTTTTCCACCAATGCCAGGGTCTTGGCAGAGCCTACCAGAACGGTAACGGCACCGCCCACACCGATGGAGGCATCGCTATAGCCGGAGGCTGCGGAAACCACCGCCTGGACTTCCGAGGAGTCCGCCGCCAGTTCCAGGCCATCGGCCCGGATGATGGCGTTCCGAACCACAGCGGAATTGCTGTGCTTGGCCACGTTCACGCCCACGGCTGCACCTACGGAAACCGCAGAGGAACCTGGGGCAGGCTGCAAGGAGGAAACGCCGGGGGTAAACTCTGCCTTGACGGCAATGACCGTCCCCGCTGCCAGCGTGGCAGGAAGCTTTGCAACGTATTTCCCCGCCGCGTTTTTTGTGGCCGTCAGGACGGTGGTGGAAGTTCCGCTGGTCAGTTCCAGCTTCACACTGCCGTTTTTCACCTTGTAGCCAGCATTGGGGGCGGCGGTAATGACCACTTCTTCCCCGGCATCGGCCCGGGAGGACTCTACGGAAATGATGCCATTGCGGTAGGTATCCGCCACAGCGATTTGAGCCGCCTTGTCTGCCAGGGTCACAAGGGCCGTAAAGGTAACGCTATTAGAACGCAGATCCTTTCCATTGAGTGTCGCCGGAATTCTGAACTCATAGCTCCCCGCCTGGGTCGCTGTGGCTTGCAACTGTCCTGTGAAGCCCGTTCCGGTGACATTTACGACCACGTTCTGGATTTTTCTCCCGGCCTGACTGCCGGCATCGGTCATGGAAATGACCACAGTATCGCCTACCGCCCCGGCGGTGACGGAAGCCTGAACATCATTTTGGGCAGTGCTGCCATTGTCCAGTTCCACCGCAATGGTATGCTGCTTGGCGTGGAAATTGGCAATCAGCGTAACATCCGCATCGGGCATTTTGAACGTGCCAGTAAATTCCGCATTCAGGGTGATGGTCTCAACGGTGTCCTGCTCTGCCCCGGCGGGCCGGTAGCGCAGGGTCACGTCTACGGAAGTGTAGCTGCCATCTGTAGCACTGACGGTTACGGTCACATCTTTTCCAACCTGCATGAGATTTGTGCCGGGCAGGCCTGTTACCGTAACAGTACCCACGGCTGCATCTACTGTACCGTCTTTCTGCATCTCGGTGGTGACGGTCTTTTCGTTTACCGCAAAGGACGCGCCAATGCGGATTTCCGTTCCTGCCACCAGGCCATCCAGCTGCGCCAGTTTCAGATAGTAGTTGCCTTTCTGGTCGCTTTGCAGCTGCACCGTTTCCAGGGTGTTTGCTCCACCGGCTGCGCCCTGCTTTGTATACCTGACCCAAGCCGGGGTCTGGGTGTCATACTGGTACCCCTCTCTTGGGGTGATGGCAAAGGCAAACACACCGCTGCCGGGTTTTCCGGAAAGATGGCGGAGGGTGCCGTTCTGGGTGCCATCGATGACCAGGGTATTGCTTACAAGGTATTCCCCCTCAATGGCTGCGCCGGAAGCGGCGGGAGTCGCAAAATCAATGCCTACTTGACTGCCCCGCTGAATGGTCAGACCGGACAAATCCACCTTGTAGGTCTTGGTTGCGCTGTCGAAAGCTGCCGCTGTGGTGACACTGTTACCTGTACCGTCAACATAGGTAAACTGCACACCGTTGGGGGTGTAGGGATACGCTGTTGCGGAAGCCACCTTGAGGACGAACAGGCCCTTGGCCGCATCGCTCCGGGTCTCATCCAAGGTCAGGGCTTGCCCCACAGAGGGCTTGATGTAGACGGTGTATTCTGCCAGATACTGTTCCGGCGTGGTTTCGGGAATTTCCTGTCCTCCGGTCTCCGGGCCAGGTGCTGGCTCCTCAGGCTTCTCCACAGGAGAGCCGTCGGCCTTGACGATGGAAGAATAGCTGCCCTCAGCCTTGACGGTGACGGTGCCACCGGCGGTAACGGTGCCGGTGGTGGTGACGGAAGCATCGTTGTCATTGATGTTCACGCCCACGGCCAAGGCTCCTGCCAGCTGAGAGGAAGCGGCACTGCCCTGGTTCTGGGGGGTGGAAGCCTGGTCGGTGGGAACCGTGGTGCTGTTCTCCAGGGCAAAGCCCGCATTCAGGGTGATGACCTTGGCCCCACCTCTGGCAGCGGTCACGGGGACTCTCACCATGTAAACACCGGTATCGCTGGGGGTGATCTGCTCGGTGACCCTTTCGGATGCTTCTATATAATAAGTAGTATCCTCAGGAATTGCGGCACCCTGCTCTACAGTGGCTTCCCGGAACGTATCATTCTGGGCATCGTAGGTATAATACTTGCCGCTGCCAAATTTGGTCTCCTGAACTGCCCGATAGGAAATATCGTAGCTGGCCGTCAGGGAATTGGTGACCAGTGCGTAGTGGCTGGCGGGGTTCACCGTCAGTACAAAGTACTTCCCGGGTTCCGCGTAAAGGGAATCGCCGCTGTTGGCCTTGACCAGATCCACGGCCAGGGTACCCCGAAGCTCAAAGTAATCTGTCAGCTTGTCCTGGGTCGGTGCGGTGACCATCTTATAGATGGTGTCTTCCTTTGTATAGTAGGTCTTGTCCTGGGACAGGGTGGTATCTTCCGTTTTGGAGTAGGCGGAGATGTCTCCGTTGTCCGTAAGCTCTATTTCGATTTCAATGCCGCCTGCGGTGGGCTTGCCGTTTTCGCTCTGGTGCTGGGTGTTGTCCCCAGTGTCCTGAGTGCCTTGGGTGGCATCGTCAAACAGGTCGCCAATACCGGCATCGCTTCCCTGCTCCGGCGTTTCCCCGGTGCCGGGGGCCGCCGTGCCTTCCTTAAAGGTGGCCAGGATGGTCACGTTCCGGGTGGGCATTTCGAAGCTGTAAGTCACCGTACCGTCTTCGCTGATGCTCAAGGTCTGGGGGGTGATCTGGGTATAGGTCTGGGACAGTTCCGGCAGGTACTTGACGATGACGGAATCCACCGTGTAGCCCTTATTAGCCTTTACCTGGAACGTCACCAGCTCTGCCTTGGTGTAGATGCGCTGATCTGCGGGAATCTTCTTGTCCGCTGGAATTTGGTCGGCGGTCATGGGGACAAACTTGCCGCCCTTATTTATATAGTAGGTCTTGCCATCTTCAAAGGTGGTTTCCAGGCACAGCTCAAAGGCATTGGCCGAGGAGGGGGCGGTAACGGAACCGTTTTTGGTGGCCTGGGGGGTAATGCTGTAGTCCTTGCCGCCGATGGACTGCTGGATGCCCAGGAGTCTGCCAAGAGCCGTGGTGCTGAGGAAATCCATGGCCTGGCCTTTCACCACATCCACCACCACGCCCAGCAGGTCTTTCACACTGGAAGCGGCACCGGCTACGGAATCGGCCTGCGCCGGGTCTTCCCCGTCTGCGTTGCCGGAAGTGATGGCATTGGCCGTACCCTGGAACGGTGCGGTGGCCAGGATGTTCACATCGCCCCCGGCCTGGATGGTGGCCTGGTCCTGGACCTGGGCGGCGCAATTCTGCACAGCCGCATCCACAGCCACGAAGCCGCCGGAGTTGCCGCTCATGTCGCCCTTGGAGGCGGCGGCGGAAACATTGGCCGTGGCGTTCGAAACCAGGTTCACATTCCCGGTGGCTTCCAGCTGGGAGGTTCCGCCTACGGTCACACGGCTTTCATTCACGCCCACTGCCACTGCAAAGGATACGGGAAGCTTGCCGGTGGTAGCGGCGGCATTGACGTTCATCTGGGAATCTGCCTGGGCGGTAATGTCGCCGCCAGCGGTTAGTTTTGCATTGCGAATATCTACAATGGCTTCCGTAATGGCAACGCCTACAGCCAGGGGTACAAAGAGGGCTGCCAGTTTTTCATTGCTGACATCCAGGTTGCTGACGGCGTTGGCCACAATGCTGATGCTGCCCATGAGGGCGGTGATGGCACCGTAGACAAAGGCTTTTGCGGCACCGATTTTCACGTTGATAAAATTGGTGGCTTCCGTCAGGCCGGGAATCAGGTCTATGAGTGCCCGGTCCTGTCTGCTCTGGGCGGTCAGGTTCACGCCGCCGGTGGTCGCCGTAATGGAGGCCTGGTCGGTGACGGTAATGGAGGCGGCGGAGTTGAAGTCAAACAGAGAACCGCTGATCTCCCCCGCCACGGGGACTGTCGTTCCATGGGTATCCGAGTCGCTGGCCTGGATGGTAATGCTTCCGGCCTCAACCTTGCCGGAGACCTTAACGGTCTTGCCGTCTACGACCAGGTTCACACCGGGAAGAACCATGTTGCCAAGCTCTACATTTCCGCTCCCACCCTGGATGAGCAGGTTGGTCAGGAACAGGTCTTGATTTTCCCAAGAGGCGGTCAGGGCCTTGTCCATGGGTCCGGTGTAGACATAGTTTTTAAAGGAGCTGGGGGTCACGGCTGCAAGGTCTGTAATGGTTTCCGACTGCTTGTTGGTCAAAGAGTCGGTGAACACTTCTACAGAGCTGTTTTCAATATTCAGTTGGATGGTCTTTTTATTTCCGTTCACCAGGGTAAGGCCGTTCGCGCTGCCGCTTAAATTGCTGCCCTCGGTGAGAGAGCCGGCATACAAGGCTCCTGTCAGGTTCAGGGTATCATTCCCCGCCCCGGCATTCAGGGCCACGGTTTTCAGTGCATCTGCCAAAGAGGTATCCAGGCAGATCAGGTCCTGTCCTGCTCCTGTCTTCACGGAAAGGGTGCTGTTCTCCCGGTTGGCCTTGGTGCCGCCCAGCAGGACGATCTGGTCGGCTCCCGCACCGGTCTGCACCTGGGCTTTCAGGGTTCCGAAGCTGTGGTTCAGTTGAACGCTGTTGTTGCCGTCGCCGGTGGTCACGTTCAGCTGATTGACAAAGTTTTCGCTGACACAGGTGGTGTACTCCAGCTTGTTGTCGCCGCTACCCAAGTCCGCCAAAATCTCATAGGAGCCTTGGGTGGCAACAAGGACGGTATCGTCCCCCGCGCCTGTTTGGATACGGATTACGCCGCCCTGGCCATTCTGGGGATCCAGCTGCGTATCCGAATTGGTGGCCACGATGCTGTAGGATTCTCCGGAAGAATATCCGTACAAATTGAGGTTTCCATTGGTGTTGATGGCACCGCCCAGCATTACCAGGCCCGCCAGCACCAGGGAGATGCCGCTGACGTTCACGTCCCCGGTCAGGGTGGCTTTTCCCTCGCTGTCCGCGCTGATGGTTTCTTTGTCGATGCTGCCATCGGCTTTCTTTTCGCAGGAATCCTCTGCCAGGATGTACAGCACCAGCTTGCCCGCATTCAGGGCCTCATTGTTGACGCCATTGGCAATGGCCTTTGCCTTTGCATCAGCCTGGGAGATGTTCAGCCCGCCCTGATATTCCCCTGCCCCCACCGTAACGGTCAGGGAGGTGGTTTCTGCGGTAAGGGATTCAAAAGCCTTGTTGATGGCTTTCTGAATGGCGTTTTCCGACTCCGTGACCACGGTGCGGCTGTAGGTGCCGTCGGCTTCGTTTTGGGTCAGTTCGCTTTTCTTGCCCGTGGGGTTCTGCGGGATATCCTCCTGGGCAAGTGAACCGCCGCCCTCCGTAAGAACAGCCTCTACCCGTTCCGGCTTTTTGCTCAGGTCATTATCCTGGTAGGTTTCGGTAACGGTAATGGAGGGTTTGTCATTTTCAAACTGCTCCGGGGTACCAAGGGTGTTTTTCTCGCCCTTGTTGACCTCTGCCAGGGTGGCTTCACCCTGGGGCGCAGTCCACTCTACGGTTTCTGTTGGGGTCGTCTGGGTGCTTTCTCCCGCCCCCGCTTCCCCGCTTTGGGCAGCGGCTCCGGCTGGCGCGGAAACCACCGATGTTTCCGGTGCGTTTCCCTCGGTGCCGCCGGAGGCGACTGGGGCTGCCCCAGTGCCATCTTCCACGCCTTGGGCGGAAACACCGGGCGGCTCCGTCCCCTCGGCCAGGGCCGTTACCGGCACCAGCGCGCAGAGCAGCAGCACACACAGCAATGCTGCCGTGAGCGATGCAAATGGGCTTCTTCTTTTCTGGGTACTTTGTTTCATGTGTATCCCCCCGTGACATTGGCTGCGCCTTGATACGCATCATTCCGGTTGTTCATCCAAATATTCCTTTACCTGGTCCAACAGTTCCTTGGCTTCCGTAACCGCGTTCTCGTCATCCCCCGCGTCAATGGATGCCTGCAAATACGCTGCCGCCGCCAGGTGATCTTCCAGTCGAATTTCGCACAGCGCGGCATTATACATACAAACTGAGGTGTATTCCCCTCGCTCCGCGGATTCCAGGAAGTATTCTACCGCCTGTTCGTCCTTGCCCACGCTCATGGCACAAATGCCCGCGTAGTAGGTGATTTCTGACAGCTGGGCATTCTGTTTTCGTGCTTGCTCAAAGGCCTGGAGGGCGGCTTCGTAGTCGTTTTTTATGAAATAGGAGAACCCGATCCACTGGTTCAGCTCTCCCATCTCTCCATCGGTTCCTCCCTGGGCTTCCATCAGTTCCAGGGCTTTTCCCCCATCCTGAATCACCGCGTCATAGTCTTTCAGAATGTAGTCACAGGCCACCCTCTGTACCCACAGGAGTTTTTCATCGGCATAGCCCGCCCGGATGGCGGCATCAAAGGATTTTCTGGCATCCTCATACCGTTGGGCTTCCATCCGGCACATGCCCAGCATGGCATGGACATCGCCGGTGGGGTCTTCACCGCCCTCCCGCAGATACCGTTCCAGGTCCCGCAAGGCTCCCTCCGTATCTCCCAGGAGGATGCGGCATCTGCCCCGGGCGGCAAGGATATTCACCTCGTAATTCTCGCTGGAAATGGCCTGGGTGTAGCACTTTTCGGCGTTTTCATAATCCTGGGCACTTTCGTAAAGGCCCCCCAGTGCCGCCTGGATCACCGGCTGGGGACCTGCCAGGGACTCATACCGCTTTAGGTCCTCTACCGCCGCCTCCGTATTGCCCAGCTCGCTTTCCATCTGCGCCCGGAGGAGGTAGGCATCCGGTATGGTATCATCCAGCTGCAATGCCTTGTCGTAGCAATCCTGGGCCGTTTTAAAGTCCTCTGTCAGGGTAAACAGGCTGCCCTTTCGGAGCCACAGCAGGGCCAGTTCTCCGTCAGAGTCCCCGGAATACAGCTCAATACAGTGTTCCAGGTAGCCAATGGCCTCCTTGTAGTCCCCCTTGGCAATGCTGAGGGAGGCGTAGGTTTCAAATTCCTCAAAGGTTTTCGGCTTTCGCACCGCATTGGTGAGGATTTGCCAGGCCCGTTCCACCGCTGGCTCATTCAGGTAGCCCGTATTGCTTTGCAGTACCTGAGAGGCATATTCCAGGGCAGAACCCGCATAGGCCTTCCGCAAGTCCCGGACCCGGGCCTCCCAGGCAAGCATCATGCTGCCCAGCAGCACCGCCGCCAGGGCAAAGGCCAGAACCCTCCTGCCTGTGCGGTAGGCAAAGGAAAACCGCTCCGGTTTTGCCGCTGTCTGTATATTCAATGTTTCCATGGTCATCACACTCGCCGCATTTGATTTTCGGAATTTTGCCGCCCGTTCCCGCTGCCGGTATTTCCGGCAACACAAGGACGCAGAGGGATTTTTCGGTAGACACTCCCCCTGTTTTTTTCTGGTTCCGTATATTGTTGGCTTGTATGCCAAGTATAGCAAAAAATCATTAAAAAGGCAAGATAACCCAGGGATATTTGGATATACTCACAAATCCGGGACTCTTTTTTTATGAAATATGTCCAATCAGCAAGGACATCCGTTTCCCGCACAGCGACATCCAGATGTAATTTTCGCATATCTTTTTTTCTTCCCCGGCGGCTCCGGAAGAAGCAACCCAAGTCTCTGTTCTGCCAGCAAAGGCTCCCGGTGAAATTCTGGCCAAGCACCCCATATCCAAGGAAACTTTTTCTTGCTGTCCTATAGAGAATGTGGTATACTACTAAAGAAAAGTAGAAGTATGCGCTTTTTTCATTGGCATAAAAAGCGTCTTAGAAAGAAGGATCACTGCATGTATCGAAAATTTGGGAAGCGGATTTTAGGCATTATCCTT
>CAKTQE010000005.1 GCA_934593275.1 uncultured Oscillospiraceae bacterium
CAGTGGGCTTACGCAATGAAGGAATTGATTCCAGATGCGAATACACCGGAGTGGAACAGTTTCGATGCTTCGGTCCCAATGTCGGTCAACAGTCCCTTTAACTCATCGAAAGGCATGGAGTAACGCTGAGACAGATACCGCAAACTGGCACCCAACTCTCCATCTGGGCCGCCGTATTGGGAGATGATGATTCTTGCCAGGTATGGATTGGGATGATGAATTTTTACAGGATATTGGAGCTTCTTTTCATATTGAAACATGGTTTATTCCCCCTTATTTGCGGCAAATTCCCACGGCCACGGATCATCAAGCCAGGCATAAGCACTGTCCTGATTCGGCGAGGTGTGATTCAGAGGACGAATGTCCTTTTGATAGGCAATAGAGCATTTTTGATACATTTCCTGGTATTGCCGGTAAAGCTCCAATGCTTCCGTGTCCTCCGGGTGGGTATCCAGGTAAAGCGCAAGTTCCTGCACCGCAAAAGCCAGTACCTGCAATTCGGACAGAGGCGTGACAGAAAGATTGTTTTTGTTAACCATTCCCAACAATGGAAGGTCTAGTCCCGGATAGAGGGTTCCTCTCACAATTGCTTTTCTTGGCTCATAGCGAACAGGGCCTTCCAGCTGGAAAGGAACATAGGGATTGGCCAGAGGTGCTGCGGCGGGTAAGCGACCCTCTCCGCAAGAGGACTGGTTCATTTTGGAAATCAAAGTAACTCCCCCTCGAAATTCATTTAGAAAAGTGATTCCGAGTCATTCTATGCTGCTTTTATGTTTCTGTGTGCATAGGTGTTAAGACGGAACGTATATTGAAATTGGGGGGATTTATGTGGAAAGAAAGCTAGGCCTTTATCGGCTGCTACCATGCTATATACTTCTATTTGCGCTGGCATCCGTTGGAATATGGGGAGGCACGCAAGTAGTTTCCTATTTTCAAGACCAGATACCGCTTCACCGGAATCATA
This sequence comes from uncultured Oscillospiraceae bacterium, assembly GCA_934593275.1. Taxonomy (GTDB): domain Bacteria; phylum Bacillota; class Clostridia; order Oscillospirales; family Oscillospiraceae; genus Faecousia. Next base: position 965 of record CAKTQE010000005.1, read on the forward strand.
CGATCATCATCGACCCGGGACATGGAGGGGAGGACGGCGGCGCAATCAGCTGTACAGGACGGCCGGAGAGTGCATATAATTTAGAAATTGCGCTACGCTTGGAGGAAATGATGCGGCTCTTGGGCTATCGTACCTACATGATCCGAACAACGGACACGGCGGTATATCAAAAAGGGGAGACACTGGCGCAAAAAAAGATCAATGATTTAAAAAATCGTGTTGAAACCGTTAATACGACAGCGGATGCGGTTCTTATAAGCGTTCATCAGAACTATTTTCCACAGGAAAAATTCTCAGGGGCCCAGGTTTTTTATGCAGGGAATGAAAAAAGTCGGCAGCTGGCGGAAGCTATTCAAACCGCATTTATTGGTACCCTAAATCCAGATAGCCATCGAAAAATAAAGCAGGGGAAAGGCATATATCTACTTGAAAAATGCGAAAAAACTGGGATTTTAGTGGAATGTGGCTTTTTATCAAACGTTCAAGAGGAAAGAAAACTGGCGCAGTCTGAATACCAAAAGGCAATTGCCGCGGTAATTGGAACGTCTGTCAGCAGGAATCTGTCTTGACCGCAACATCTGCATTTGCTATAATCAGAGCATCGAAAATAGAATGGGAGAATGACTATGGCAAAGACAAAAACGGTCTTTTTCTGTACAAACTGCGGCAACGAAAGCCCCAAATGGCAGGGCCGGTGTCCGGCCTGCGGGGCGTGGAATACTTTTGAAGAACATATTGAAAAACCTTTGGTGCCGGGAAAAGCAAAGGCAAATCCGGTTGGGCAGGGGAAAAAACCTCAGAGAATTCAAAACGTGGATACAGACGCGGAAATCCGATTTTCCACCGGTATGAAAGAACTAGACCGGGTATTGGGGGGCGGTGCGGTGGCAGGCTCTCTGGTTCTGGTAGGCGGTGCCCCAGGAATCGGAAAATCAACGCTGCTGCTGCAGATTTGCAACAGCCTGTGTGCGGATAGAAGTGTCCTCTACGTATCTGGTGAAGAAAGCGAGCGGCAGCTGAAACTCCGTGCGCAGCGTTTAGAGGTTGCTCCTGAGAGGCTGTATATTCTCTCAGAGACACGGTTGTCGGACATTTTGGAAGCTGTTGAAGAACTGAAACCGGATGTTTTAATCATTGACTCGATTCAGACCCTGTATCGGGAGGATAATGATTCTTCTCCGGGCAGCGTATCCCAGGTAAAGGACTGCACTATGGCTATGATGCAGTTAAGCAAATCTGAGGATATCACAATTTTTGTGGTTGGACATATCAATAAGGACGGCAATATAGCAGGACCGAAAGTGCTGGAACACATGGTAGACTGTGTGCTGTATTTTGAAGGAGATTCTAACACATCTTATCGTCTGCTACGTGCAGCCAAAAACCGCTTTGGTTCTACAAACGAAATCGGCGTATTCGAAATGATGGAACACGGCTTGGAAGAAGTGCCAAGCCCCTCTCAAATGCTTCTGGAGGGCCGTCCAACAGGTGCCAGCGGCACCTGTGTTGCCTGTGTGATGGAAGGTACAAGGCCTGTGCTTGCAGAGGTGCAGGCACTTGTGGCAAAAACCATGGCAAATGTTCCCAGAAGGGCCTCTGACGGATTTGATTTCAACCGAATGATGCTCCTTTTAGCTGTAGCGGACAAGCGTGCAGGACTAAAAACAGCAGCATTTGACGCTTACATTAATGTGATTGGCGGACTTCGATTAGACGAGCCGGGCGCAGATTTACCGGTAGCACTATCCATAGCATCTTCCTACCGGGACCGGCCAATTGCGGATGATTTGGTGGCCATTGGTGAAATTGGCTTGACAGGCGAGATTCGTACAGTTTCCCACATGCACCAACGCTTAGAAGAAGCAAAACGCTTGGGATTTCAAAAGTGCATCATCCCTTATGGAAAATCGGAAAGAGTAGAAATCCCAGACGGAATGACCGCATACAAGGTACGTAATCTTCGGGAAGCAATTGAAATAGCATTGTAAAACGATGAGGAGCCAAAAATCAATGGCTCCTCATCGTTTTTTACAAGGTTCCAAGTATTATAGAAGCAAACCTAAGATAAATCCCAATACTAGACCAAGAGCAGCCGCAAGAAGCAACTGCAATGGGTCATTGCGATAACGAACGTGGACGACCTTTTTAAGAACCGGCTTTTCGATTTCTACGATACGCTCAACAGGGACCTCTTTCACTTTGGTACTGACCTTGGGCTGAACAGGAATAGAGGGCTTCTCAATGTATATCGGTTTCTCAACGATTTTCTCAACGTAAACAGGGCGTTCTTCTACCTGATGGAGGACAATTGGAGGGGAGGGGAGCTGTGCGTGCTTTCCACTGGCCAGAAACTCACTATCTGTATTCAACACTTCGGCCAACTGAATCAGGCGTAACGGGTCTGGTGTGGACAAATCGTTTTCCCATTTACTGACAGCCTGACGGCTTACGTCCATACGTTCTGCCAGCTGTCCCTGAGAAAGGGAGGCTGCTTTTCGAAGCTCGATGATGCGTTCTCCAATCGACATTAAAATCACCTATATATTGTAAACTATCGGTTGCAATTGGAATAATACATCATTTATTTGGAAAAATCAAGCTTTGAAAGCGGATTTGCCTCGGAAGCTATTTTGAGTTCAGTATTTTCGATATGCGTGTAGATTTGTGTGGTGTTTAGATTTTCGTGTCCTAGAACCTCCTGGACGGTTTTAACATCAACACCACCGGAGAGCATCATCGTGGCTGCTGTATGGCGCAGCTTATGGGCAGAAAACTGAGTGCTGTCTAACCCAGCCTTTAATAGTGCTTTTTTTACAAGACGGTGGACTGCTGTTACGCTGATCCGATTTTTATCACGGGAGCCAAACAAGGCCCGGTTATCCGTCAGTTCAATTTTGCTGCGTTCTTCTAAGTAAGCATCGATGGCTTTCCGACATGAAGAACCAAAGTAGACGAAACGTTCTTTATTTCCTTTGCCAACAACACGAATCCGATCCTCATAGACATCTGTCAGGTTTAAACCAACCAATTCACTCCGCCGTATGCCGCAATTCAAGAACAGCATCAGTATTGCATAATCCCGTTTCTCATTTGCGCCGGAAACAGCCTGAAGCAGGGCAGAGGATTCTTCAAGGGTCAGGTATTTTGGTAAGCTCTTTCGAAGTTTTGGATATTCCAGATCCGCTACCGGATTTTCTGTCAGCTGTTTGGTTCTTACCGTCAGGTATTTATAAAAGGATTTGATTGCTGACAATTTTCTCGCGCGAGATGTAGCTTCAATACCGTGTTCCGGAACCGCCATATCCGGTCGGGCTACACGGTCGTTTGCCAGATAAGAAAGAAAGTCAAATATTTCGGATTGAGTAATGCTTCCAATAAAGTCGAGATCAATATCTCGAATATCAATAGAATCCAAATCCGTATCAATGGGCATTTCATTGCGCATCAGCTTCATAAAACGAAAAAACATCCTCAAGTCCAGATAGTACTCCCGAATCGTCAGCTGGGATTGCCCCTTAATATTTTCGTGGTACGTTAGAAAATCCCGCAAAACCTGCGGACAGTCACGATATTGTTGCATAGTATTGTTCATCAGGAATATCTGTCGAGCGGATGAAAGCCTAAATGGTTGGTAAACCAGTCACCGAACGCAACAAAATTTTTATTTTGTTGCGTTCGGTGACTTTAGGCCCTCCAGGCTTTCAGCTCCCGTTCTCCTGATGCCTCCATTTCTTTTGATTTTCAGGTTTCTTTATGGGTTTACCTATTCTTTTGCTCCTAGAATAACGCTATTTTTCCGGTTTGTCAATCTTGCTTTTTTCTGCGCCATTTTCTTAAAAACGTATTGTTATAAGGTGGTCCAAATTCATCCTTTTGTTGCGTTGGCTTTTTCAGCTGCTGGAAATGCGTTCTTATTCGCTTGTTTACGGTGTTTTCCAAACTTTTCAAACTGTGTTGATTGCGCTATTTTGTTCAAATACATGTTTTGCACTATAAGTATTTCCCTATCATTCATTTTGGGGTGAAATGTTATGATTTCTCGGTTTTTCACAAATATTCATTTTCGCCGGGTGTTGTGCTGCCTTTTGGCTCTCCTAACCCTTGGCTGCTGCCTGTCCCCTGCTTTTGTTCAGCCGGCAGAGGCTGTTGCTGTAGCTGATGATGTTCTGATTGCTTCGCTGGCGTTGCTGGCCACGTCTTGGGCGGGAATCACTTTTGCGACTAATGCCGGAGTGAATTCTGGCATTTCCAATTTGATGCAATCCAAACCGGCTGTCAAACTCTCTCTTGCGGGGTTGCTTACAAAGAATCTCGTAGTTGAGGGAACGAAGCTGCTTCTTACAAGAGATGTTCGTGATGTTTTTGAGACGGTACTGCCGGAGATTAAAAGCTTCTTTCAGACGGAATCAGATCATGTTGTATCTTCTGGCGGTGGTTCTTTGGTGGATTCTGTTGTTGTTGGCTCTTCGTTTCCTGTTACCTCTTTTTCGTCATGGTATGATGACCGAGTTCCTCATTCATTTAATCTTGAGTCATTTATTGGTTGCGTCTTTATGGCGACAGATCCATCACGTGGAACTCGATACTATCGTGTTGATTCTGATTATGTTCGTCAGATTGAATTTTCTAATGGTAAATGGGTTGTTAAAGATAATCTTCTTGATCTTCGTGATGGTGGTGCTTTATTCAAGTTTGAGTTTTTTCGGCCAAAAGGCAAAAGCACAGAGTTCTTTTTTTCTGTTCATTATAATCATTATAATGATGTTGCTTATACTATTTTTAAAGATTGCACTTCTCCTCAGATTTCGCTTGTATCTGCCACCGCTTCCACTCCCTACTACACATCCAAAGAAGTTGACGGCACCTCTGCCCTGGAAATCCTTAAGCCTGCGCCGTTGTATGTTGTGAATCCTGGTGGTAATGAGGGTGGCGATGGTTCATCGAAACCGGAGATAAAGTTTGACTACATTTCTTCTCTTTCTCTTGCCACTATTTTGTGGGTTTGGAAAAACTTCGGAAAAGACCCGAAAGGTGATCCTGGTCTCAAGCCGAATGAGATGATCAATGACTTGCAGCAGGCCATGAACAGTGCCGGTCAAAATCCGAACCCGAACCCAGATCCGCAGCCGCAACCACAACCACAGCCGGAACCTGCCCCGGATCCGGATACGCCTGGCGGTGGTGGTGGTAATCCTCCTCAGTTTGACCAGATGGTTATTCCCAATTTGAAAGACTTCTTCCCGTTTTGTATCCCTGGGGACATTAAGAAAATGATAGAGGCCCTCTGCGCTGCTCCGGAAGCTCCTAAGTTTACGTTTGCAACGTCTTTCATGGGTCAGGTCTACTCGGTCAATATAGATCTATCTGTCTGGAACGGTGTGGCTGCATCGGTGCGGTATATGGTAGTTGCTGTGTATATCGCCGCTCTGGCGGTGGCTACTCGGAAATTCATCAAGTGGTAAAGGAGCTTTGTTATGGACATATTGAAAACCATGTGGACGAACTTCGGGAAGCTGGTCATGGATGCCCTGCCCCTCTCCCCTTTCAGAGATTGGATTTCCTATCTCTCTGGTGTTCCTTACCTGGGCTATATCAATTGGTTCATCCCAATGGGGACTGTAGCGAAAATCACGGCGGCCTGGGTCAATGCTATATTTCTGTACTATGCCTATTCCGCTATTCTCCGTTGGCTCAAAATGGTGGAATGATATGATACGACTGTATTCTGGTACACCCGGTTCAGGGAAGTCGCTGCACAATGCCCGGGATGTGATCGCCCGGTCACGGATGGGAAAACCGGTGATTGGGAACTTCCCTGTTGACCTGTCCCGTTTCAAAAGGGCCAATTACACCTATGTTCCCAACTACGAACTGAATCCAGAGTATCTGATCAACTTTTCCCGGAAGTTCTTTCAGGGAAAGAAAATCAAGGAGGGGGCTATTCTCCTGGTCATTGACGAGTGTCAGCTGATGTTCAATTCTCGAGACTGGCAGCAGAAAGGCCGTTCAGATTGGCTGTCGTTTTTCTCTCAGCATCGGAAATATGGCTATGACGTGACTCTGATCGCCCAGTTTGACCGGATGATCGACCGTCAGATCAGGGGTGTTATCGAATATGAGTTCATTCACCGGAAGCTCAGCAACTACGGCTTGGGTGGTAAAATCATGTCGATTCTCTTTGGCGGTAATACCTTTGTCGTGGTTGAAATGTGGTATCCCCTGAAATTGAAGATTTCCAGTGAGTTCGTTCATGCCCGGAAGTATTACTATTCCATCTATGACACCTTTGGAACGTTTGCCGTAGAAGCTCCGGCTCTGGAAGAAAAGCCGTCCGGCGAGAGCGTGTCTTTACCAGCAGAACAAATTCCGGTAAAAACTCCCCCGGTCTTGCCGGATCGGCAGCAGCTGAAACGGAAAATGTCTTTCCAGGGGAAACGGGTTATTAAAAAACTGAATCAGCCGGTTCATACGCTGCGGATCGGCCGTTGGACTATTTACTCCGGTGCCGGGAAACATCTTTCCAAGTTCCCGGATGGCCGGAATGAATTGGGGTGGAAACTATGATTTATCGAGAATTGAATATACGGTTTTACAAAATCTGTCGTGAATGTGATGTTGCCGTTTATAAAGTGATTTCGGAGGGCTACCCTTTGGGTGTTGCTGTTGTTAAGAAGAAAGGGGTTAGATTTTTCCCATTTGACTGGTTTTCAGCTGAAAGTTATTCGGCATCTACTCTTTTTGAAGCGGTAGTTCTTTTTTTGAATCTTGTTCAGATTGCACAAAATAACTCAATGGCAGCGGCCCTCATCCCCGGATGATCTACGCCGCTGCCATGCTGTTTTGGGCCGTTTGTCCTGGTACTCTTTGTGCATTTTGCTGTTTCCTGCCAGGCTACCATAGCGCAGCTGGAAGCACACGGTGAGGCTTTTTTCATGGGGAAAACGTCTCTCTGTGCGTAGCGAACCACACCGGTGATATTGCGCCGCCTGGGGGCGTTGGTCTTAGTGTGCGGTCAGACCGCGGGCAGCTGCTTGCCGTTCCCCTGCCCTCCCCTATTCGCGCCCTTGTCAAAGTGGCCCCCGGCCCGGCCTTTCGATACGGTATTCACCCGGGACAAAAACGGTAGACCTAAAAAGCGCAGCCCTGGCGCACCGGCACAGAATCCGCTTCCAGGGAATGGCAGCGGGATGGCTGTTTTACTCTAAATTCTACCTTTTTTCTTCTCAGGTGGGCAGCAGCTCCCGCTGGAACGGGAGAAAAGGAATGTTCTGCTATAAGTTATATCCGACCGTTTCGGTTTAGAACCCTGCGCAGCACCTCAAATCAGGGACAGAAAAGCCGGAGAGACTGTATCTTCCGTGGGGATGGTGTCAAGCTGCTGAAAGACTGAAAAAAGAACATTTCAAAAATGGCTTTGCCTGGGTGATGCTTGCATCACCCAAATTTTCTGTAGCGACTTTTTCTGGAGCTTAAGAAAATTATTTTTGAAATGTTCTTTTTTCTGTCGGAAATCAGATGGACAGCATCCTTACGGCAGATACAGTCCCTTTGGCTTCTGTTCCTGATTTTGGTGCAAGCAGGGAAGCAACCTTTGCCCATTTCGTGCAGCCTTCCGGATACTTTGTCAGATTTGTTTTTCTCTATTATGCGCCCACAAAAAAAGTCAGAATAAAAGCACTCCCCGCTGGATCCATCAGAGGGGAGTTTTCAGCTGCGCCAGGGCTGCGCTATTCTTCCTGTTTTTGTTTGTACAGATCTATCCAGATTCCTTTGTCCGGATCCCAGACCCATCTTTCACTTGCTTCCGCTATCAGGAAGTCAGGAGGTTCCCAGAGTTTTGTTTTCTCGTTGAATGTCCAGCCGGTCGGATACCAGTTCTGTCCCAATACTTTAGGGCCTGCTCGCTTCTTTGGTGTTTTGTGTACAATCAATGTACCGCTGATTTTCTGTGGTTGCTGTGGTTCTGTTTTTTTCGCTCTTTGTGGCTGTCTGAAAATCAGGCAAAGACTGCACATGAAAAGAATGATATATTGCTCTTTTGTAATTGTAAATTTGCTCGGGATGCTTTCGTAAACTTCTTTTATTCCTTGTGTCAGTGTTGGAAATTGCTCGGCTACTTTGTAAAAGTAGTTTTTCACGATTTCAAAGTACTCCGTGATGTACTCTACTAGTTTAAGTGCTATTTCTCTTAGCTGCGCCTCCACGATGCTTCCCTACTCCCCTTTTATTTTACCTCATCATTTTATATTTTTTCTTCTTCGCAGTCCATCCGGTAGGCCAAGTAAATAATCTGATGATACCCTGAAGAATAGACATATTGTTTTGAGGTGCCTAATCGGTATTTCTGTTTCACCTGTTTCATATCTTCGGTACATGGTTCTTCCGATTTTTAACATATCAGCCATTTCCTGCTGTGTCATGTCGCAATCTTCTCGTAAGCCTCGAATGATCTCATACGTTTCCAATGTCTTCACCTCTTGCTTATGGTAGCAAAAGGCACATATTTGTGTTGACAAAGGCACATATTTGTGCCATTATATTAGTGACACATTTTTGTGCCATAATAATCTACCTAGTTAGGAGGTAACAACCAATGTTTGAACTCGTTGGCTACAGGTTCGTAGACATGAAGACAGCGGACGGTGGAAGCGTAAGGGGTTATTCCTGCTTCTTCCTGAACCATGAAGACCAGGAGGGCTTGGAGGGTGCCGAAGCGATGAAGCAATTTTTCTCCTCCGAAAAATTCCCCGACTTTAAGCCCAAGCTTTCCGCATCCTATGACTTGCGTTTCAATCAGAAAGGCAAACTCATGGGTTATGAAGAACTGGCGTAACCGGAATGGTTACTAAGCCGAAACGGGTCCCACGGGCTGTCAAAGCACCTTTTGACCCGCAAGTACTGATTCCCTATTCCCAGCTGGTGGACCTGCTGGAGGCCTCTGACAGGCTGGAAACGATAGAGGATGATGTGAAGTACATTCGCAAGACACAAGAACAGCTTCGGTCACAGTTCACGGAAATGATGATCGCATTCGGTGACCTGAAACGCTTTGTGTCAGATTAGCAACTTTCTGGGCTGGTCGTGAGACGTACCCCATCTAGTAAATTTCATGGTTGCCGGAACTTTTTCGAGGGTTGACGAAGGGTTCCGGTGACCCCCCTCCCACTAACAGGGGGGTAGAAAATACAAGGGGCGAACAAAATGACTGAAAATTGCATTCTCTATGACTGGCTCACTTTTACAACAAAATGTGACAGTATTGGTTCCCTTATCTCCCTTCTGGGACTCACGTCTGTCACTTTTGAAGATATGCCAAAAGGCCGGAACGGTTACCGCTCCATGATGACCTTTGAGGGAATTTCCATTCTCTACGATGGCCGGGAAGATATGGGCGTTTGTGTGGATATGTCCGGTAAAGGCTGCCGTACCTTTGAGTCCTATTCCTCCACGTCCTGGGATGATTTGTTTTCTGTCCTGTTATGGGAAGATTACAACATTACCCGCCTGGACGTTGCCATGGATGACCACACCGGCCTTTTGGATATTGACGTTCTGCGGGATGCCACGGATGACCACCACTATATCAGCAAGGCCCGAAAGTGGATGGTTCAGTACGGCTCTGATGGCTGCACCATCTATCACGGCTCCCAGCAATCCAATATGCTGATTCGTATTTACGATAAAGCTGCGGAAAAGTGCGTGGAAAATCAGCATTGGATCCGTGTTGAAATGCAGATGCGTGACGAAATCGCAACCGGCTTTCTTGCCGGTATGCCTGGGCCTGACAGTTCTTTGACCTTTGGTGACCATGCCTGTGGTGTCCTGGTCAATTATCTCCGGTATGTGGAGCCTGCAACCGGTGTGAATATGAGTCGCTGGCCTATGGCTCCCTACTGGTCGGATTTTACCCGTGCAATGTCCGCAATTCGCTGCTGGTCAGCTCCCGGTGTGGATTATGACCTATCGCATTTGACCAATTACATCATCAATCAGTGTGGGAATGCCCTGGACTGTTACCTCAAAATATTCGGCACTGCTGACCTGGTGCGAGAACTCGGTCAACGTGCTATTCGGCCTAGTCCAAAATACCTACGACTACAGAGAGAATATGAGAAGCTAAAAAAGCAGCTGTCAGATCTGAACCAGGAGGGCGTGAGCAATGAATGATTTTGAACTTGATAAAACCTTGTGCGCTGCCGTTCCTGCGGTGGCTTGCATTGATGACGATTCGGTTCTTGATACGTCTGTACCGATTGACCCAGATTTTCCTTTGTCCTATGTAATCGTAAAGCTTCTGACACTTCAATTTCTTGCATTAGATTCTTCTGAGTTATATTGGACTCTGGATTTGTCCCTTGCCATGTTCTTTGACTCTTTTGAAGCTGCCAATGACTTTATTCAGGAACATGGTATTTCTGATTCTGTCGTTTTCCAGTTCCCCTGATTGACCGGTGTTTTTCGTTTGGAGTTGATACTGATGCAATATGAATCTTTCCTTGTTCTTCTGCTGGTCACCCTGATTATACTGCTGCTGTCCCCTCTGGCCTGGGCCGATGCGCTTCCTGATGAGCTGCCCTCTGAGCCGGAAGCAACTGGAACGGCTCCGAATTCAACTGAGCCTACCGGTTCTACGACAATCATTTACATGACCGAAGCTCCCACCGAGCCGACGGCCCCTGTCTATATGGACATTATTCAGCGCAATAGTATGTCTACTTTTCAAGCTGTGATATTCGTGGGCTTCCTGATATGTGGGACTCTTGTAGGACTGAATGTATTAAGGGGGCGTTATGGCACCTGACTTTGTGGTCTATCTTGACCAAACCATCATGTTATCTGGCTTTGCTCTTGGCCTTTTTATAGGGCTTCTGACAAGCTTGATAAATAAAACTATATCAGCTTTTGCCCGCTGGGTTTCTAGCTGGTAGGAAAGGAGAAATCGTCATGAATGGCATTATGCTTGCTGACGAGGGTGTTACTGCTGTGGATACTGTAACTTCTGCTCTGACCGGTGCTATGACCACCACTGCCAACAACATTACTTCCGCAATTGGCTCTATCCTGCCCATTGCCCTGGGTGTTGCCGGTACGATCCTGGTGATCACTATTGGCTGGCGTCTGTTCCGGAACTTTACCCACGGCTAAGCGTTGACCTCTTTCGCTTTACCTTCGGTTATTCCTAACTGTTCACCAGCGCACGCAAAAAGACCGCTGTCCGCCTGGATAGCCGGATGGAGGGGGCGGGGGTTCCCTCATCCGGCTGTTCGGGTGGTCAGCGGTTTATTTTTAAGAAAGCACAGCGCAACAAACCGTCTATTTTGTTGCGTTCAGTATTTTAGCCTCCATGGCCTCCCTCGGCCCTCCGGCGGTATCCTGATTCCTCCTTTGTTTCTTGTTTCGGCTCCCTTTACGGGGTTTACCTTTCTTTTTTGCCCCTAGAATAGCTCAATTTCCGTAGTTTGTCAATTGTCCTTTTTGGTTTCTGGATTTGGTGGTGTTCAAATGAATAATATTCATAAGCGGTTTGTCAAGAAAACAGTATCCTATATGGCCAATCTGACCGCCGAAACGGTCGTCATTCTGGCCGGGGCTGCTGCAATCTCCGGCCTGTGGTATCTGGGTTTCATTGTCAAGATTTTTTGAATCTCAATATTCAAATGTCCGAACATAAAAAAACCGGGGTTCCCATTGCTGGGTTCCCCGGTATGTCTTAAAATTCAATCTTTAATCCTGCTTTTTCGCAGTCTTGGAAGATTCTTATAATCTTTTGTCCATAACCTATGATACCTTCATAATTGAGCCAATCTTCGAAAAGCAAGCTGCCATCAATCCACCCTTTTTTGTATTTCTTCTCTTACCGCTTGTTCGCTCATGTTGTTGTATTCTGCGTAGGTTTCAATCAGCATTTCAACGGTTTCATTGGTTTTCATTTTCTTCATCCTCCCAAGGTAGAATTTCTTCATCCCGGTCTGTCCGGGCAATCCAGTCAACCATTTCTTCAAAGGTCATGTTTGACCGTTTGGCCAATTCGCCGATTTCTTCAATGATTTTGTTGATACACATATTTACCTCCTGTGGGGAGAGGTCTCCCCTCTCCCCTTTTGAATCTTAATCTTCAATTTCCATTTTGACGTTGCATACGCCGCAAATCAGCGGGATTTCTCTGGTCGTCCGTGCGATTGCTTTGCACTTCGGACAGACGTGTTTCCAGCTTGTTTTCTTGGGCTTCTGCTGGTCGCCGTCTGGGGTCTGTGTGTCCCCTCCTTTCTTCTTTTCGCCGCCTGGGCCTCTGATACCGGAGAACGGGAAACGGCTCATTTGGAACTCCTCCCACCCTTTGGAAAGAATGTACTCTAACAACTCATCCGTTGGCGTGGTTATCGTCCATCCGTACTTGTCATCCTTTTCAATGTGAATCATGTGTTTCTCGGCTTCCTCCTTGAACTTGCGGTTGTGGTAGGAGCCGCCCCGGCTGCAATCCTGGATTCCTTTTTTGATGTTGTACAGGTGAACCATTTCGTGAATCAGTGTGGCCGTGACATTCTCAATGGGCCTTTCCAGCCAGTCAGCGGCCATGTTCAACTCATGTCTCCAATCGTCTTTTCTTTTCCAGGTCTTCCCTACTGTGACGTGTCCATAAGCGCCTGGTGTGCTCTGAATCGTGATGATGGGTTCCTCCAGCTCTCCTCCGAAGCTGTCCTGATTGATTGCTCTGAACATCTTTTCTAGCTGTCCTGCTGTCCTGCTGGTCTTTACTGTCTCTTTCATGGTTGACTTTCCTTTCTGGGCATGGTATATTGTGTATGCGGGGTTTTGACTTTCCCCCCGCAAAACCGGTACAGGGGATTTGTACCGGTTTCTTTTTTGGCCTGCCCTAGCCACTCATTTCTAAGCGAAAATAGCCCAGTGCGCACACTGGGCGGTTCTGATAGGAAATCGTGTTTGCGAAAGCAAATACTCTTGCAGCTGCAATGCAGCGGGATTTCCGGTCTGTCAAGGCTGATTGAAAAATATTCCAGTGCGCACACTGGTATATTTTTCAATCATTTACTTGGCCTTGACGGAATCAGAAATTTTGCTAGAATGAGAGGTGCTAGGGCAATAAAAAATGAATTGACACGCTGAATACTTTGGATTTGCACCAACGTAAGAGCGTGTCAACTCATTTTTTTCCAAGAATACGGCATAGTCCGTATTCCGGCCCCCGGCCCAGCGTTCTGGTTTTGGGAACGTAAAGTAATAACCCCGCTGCCCTGGGAGTGCATTCCCATAGGTAGCGGGGTTTGAATCTTATTATTCAAAAGGTTATTTCATGTAATCTGGGGGTTCCCATAGACCTGTTTCCTGGTTTAGTGTCCAGCCGGATGGATACCAGGTCTCGCCCTCCCCTTTTCGTTTGAAACGCTTTTTCTTCTTGGGCTGCTGCTTCGGAAGCAATGGAGGAAGTGCGTTTTGGAAACGGATTTCCTGCTTGGCTTGCGCCCTGGTTAGCCAATTATCGGAATGCAAAGGATCCTTTTCTTTGCCCCTGTAGAAAAGCAAATTCTATATTCCTCTTAGTAGCCTGACAATAAAGCGTACTATTCCCCGCAAAATCCAGAGTATAACCACAATTGCTATCAATTCGATAGCATTCCATAGTAATTGATTTCCGAATGCGGCTGGATTTGGCTGGAATCCCCCTGCAATCATTTCTCTATCCCCTTTGAATCTTAATATTCAAAAATTATTTTTTAACCATTTTGAGAATCTATATAAAACGTAGATTAGTAGTAAAAATGGGCCAGCTCCAACTATTGCTGTAGCTATTCCGTTTAGATAGGGCTTGATTAGGCTATACGGTGTAAGAAATTCGAATTGATTATTCATTTGTTGGTTTCCTCTTTTCCAATTCTGCACCCAAATGGATTACCCAGCAACCAGTCTATAGAAACCTGATAGTAGTTTGCAAGAATGCCTAGTTGCTCAATGTTCGGCTCTAATGCCCCGTTTTCGTATTTGCTAATGAAGCTCTGGTGTATTCCGGTTTCAACTGATACCTTTGTTTGACTTAGACCTAGCTCCTCTCGTATGCTTTTAATGCGCACCATAAATGTTTCCTTGTACAATTTGTGTACCCCTTTCAAGAATTGAATATGAGACTATTTTACTTTTTTGTAGAAATCTCTATAATTCAATTTTTGCATATTGACAAATTGTTCAAGAAATGTTATCATTTGCTTGTATTCAATATTTGAATAACTTTTTAAGGAGGACAACCCTATGAGAACAAAAATCAAAGTGGTCGGTATCGGAAACCGCATGAGTGGTATCAGTAAAAAGAATGGGAAAGCGTATGACTTCCTCCCCGTTTCTTTCGTCTATGAAGACCCCAGCTTTTCTGGATTCCGTGCCGCAACCGCCAACATTGACGGCCCCATGCTGGATGCTGCCGGTATGGTCAAGGTAGATGACCAGCGAGAAATCTTCTACCATACCTGGAACAACTCTCTGATCGTTGACGGTATTCTGTAATGGCCGATAAGCCGTCAGATTGGCAAGTCACATTACCTATCAAAGACCTTTTATCGCTCCTGAACTTCTCGGAAGACCTGGAGAAGATGAAAGAAGAAAATAAGCAGCTTCGCCGTGAATTGGAGGGGTTGCGCAGTATGTTCTCCGAGGTCTGCCAGCAGTTCGGAGACGTCAAGAGGGAACTCAAGAGACGATAAGCCCGTCTCACCTCTTGACACAGGCGGGGCCACTACGACATAGCCCCGCTTGTGCCAGGTGTCAAAATGACACTCTAATAAAAATAACACATAGCACCTGTTTGTGTCATGTGTCAATATTAGGAGGTTTATTATGAGTGATTCCCCAAAATTCCGTGACCGGAAATTCGTTATGGTTCTTTACCCTGAGGACTCCACCCACGCTGCCGCAATTGAAAAGATGAAATCCGGGGGTTACAACTTTGCCGCCATTCTCCATGACAAGGACGTGACGGAGGACAACCAGCCCAAAAAGCCCCATTGGCATGTAGTCGTTCGGTTCAAGAATGCCTGCTGGAATACGGCCATTGCCAAAGACCTGGGCATTACCCCCAACTACCTGGAAGCCTGCAAAGACGTTGACAGTGCGCTTCTCTATCTGGTTCACTTTGGCAATGAGGACAAATACCAATATGAGTATGAAGCCGTTTTCGGCCCCCTGAAAGTCCGGCTTTCTACGCTGCTTGCTGAACCGGATGAGGGTGCCAGAGTTCTGACCCTGGTAGACATTATTGAAAACGCACCCGGCTATATGAGTTATTCGGAACTGCTCAAAAAGTCGGTTGCTGCTGGTGTCTACTCTGACCTGCGCCGGATGGGGTCTCTTGGTGTGGCCCTGGTTCGTGAACATAACGATTCATTCTATAAAGATTCTCTACCGGCTGAATCTGAGGATACCCGCCGATTCCGGGATTTTGAGGAATTCACTTCTAATAAGCCCGACAACATTAAGCCCTTGTGAGGTGCTTTCTATGTCCCTTAAAACCGTTCTCACTTTAATTCTTATCTTGTGCTTGCTCGTTCCCACTTTCGCCTTTGCCGATGAAGCGGCCCCTCCTCCTACAGAGGACGGGGCCGTGGAGGAACCCTCTGAGATTCCTGAGGAACCCTCTGACCCCTATACCAGCTATGACGGCTCTGACACGGAACCGACTGAAACGGTGGCCCCGGCAACGGAAGAAAATCCTCCTTTTGAATCTCAAGATTCAAATTCTCCTACACAAGAGTCTACTAAACCAACTGAGGTAATTGAAGTAATAGACCATGATTACAATGGGCCATTGACGGCGATTTTGCAAGAGATACAGGGCTTTTCCTATACGGCCCAGCTGATTGCAAGTTTCCTGTTGTTCTTCGTTGTGGTCATTCTCTGCTACTTTAGTTATAAATTTTTCAAAATATTTTTTTAGGAGGTTTCCACATGGAAAATGCTGCCGCAACTGTGACCCAGCTGTCCACCATTGTCACCGGTGAAATGATGCAGGGTGTTCTCACCCAGATTACCGGTCTGCTGCCCGTGGTCATTCCCGTGATGGTCGGTTTCATCGGTCTTCGCAAGGGCATTGCATTCTTGCAGAGCGTTCTGCACTCTGCCTGATTCCTGCCCCGCCCACCGGCTTCCCCCGGTGGGCATTTTTTGAATCTTAATTTTCAAATCGAAAAGAGGGTTTCTATGGATATAAGTTCCTGGGCTGTCGGCTCCTGTTTGTTTCTGGCCCTGTTCGTGTGGATTGCCTACAAATCAGAGGGGGCCACGGTATGAAAGACTTTCACTGGCCGTTTTATCTGCTGCTGATTCTAATTGCGCTGGTGGAACAATTCATTGTATTTGCGCTGCTTAGCTATCTGATGTTTGGAGGGTTTGGTGGATGGACCGTTTGAAACGTATATTCTGTGTGTTCCTGGCCCTGGTGCTGCTGCTGACCTCACCGGGAATTATGCCGGTCAAGACGGAAGCAAACCCAGCTGTTGCGGGTGCTGATTTGCTTTCCCTGGGCCTGCTGTTCTTTACCTGGGCTGGTGTTTCTTTTGAACAATCTGACCAGGCTGTCACGGTAGTACAGAAATTCTTAAATACCAAAGTCGGTACGGCTATGAAGCTTTCCGCATTGATTACACAAGGTGTTATACAAGAAGGGAAAAAACTTCTGCTTACCCCAGATGTCCGTGTAGCCTATAAGGAAGCCTTGCCGGAGATACATACATTTGTTCCCGATGATAAAGACGAAATCCCTGTTTTTAGAGGGGAGTCTTATAAATCTGTTCCGGTTGGTGTGGAACTGAATACCTCAAAAGATTTCTTTACTGCTGAGAATGCGGAAGCTTTTTATAATAATCCGTCCAGCTTTTCTGCGATATATCATTCGGATTTAGATGGGTGTAAAGCGTATATTAATGGTATTCCTTGTCAACTTCGTGCATGGTATGATGGTTCGGGTAAATACATGCGGATTTATCGCTTAGATGATGGGAACGAACTTGTTCCCTACTTTCGTTTACCACAAATGAGGTATTTTTTTCGTAAGAAAAATTCTGCCCTTTATGTTTGCACGGCCTTAAAACAATATTATTCAGGCGCAGACCATTATTCTTGGTCTGAATCGAAACTACCTTTTTCCTCTATTGTCGTTTGTGACGCTCCCGCCAATGGTTCCGTTTATTATGGAAAGTCCGCTACTGTAAATGGCAGTTCTTCCCTTGCTGCGTTGGAGTCTGCCAACTTGGATGAAAACGAAAGAGAATACCCCATTGCTCCCGTTACGAAAGTCGTTAGTTCCGGCCTTGCTGGTTCCACCACTGCCCCTGGGCTTTCTGCGGAAGAATACGAAAAGATTCTTGCGGATGTGCTGGCGAGTACCGCCGTCTTACCTACCACTCCTCAGCCTACCACGGCTGAACCAGAACCCACCACGGCAACCCCGGATGAAGAAAAAGTACACCCCATAACCCCTGATATTCTGGGTGGTATGTTTGATGGTCTAAAGGGCTGGCTTCAATCGTTGCTGAATTCCATTCTTGAGGCGATTCAGGCAATATCTGAAAAAATAGACTCTCTGTGGGAATCTATGAAAGCTTGGTGGAGCCAAACCATAGCCGATATGAAAGCCTGGTGGACTCAAACTATCGCTGATATTAAAACATGGATTGAAGTTAAGATTCAAAGTATTGGTGCCTGGTGGTCGACTTTTTGGGCAGAAACAAAAGCTGCAATTTTAAGTATTTCCGCTGCGATAACGGAGTTCTTTACAGTAACGTTTCCGGCATGGATAACGGAAGTAAAGGAATGGGCCATTGCGCTGCCAAAAACGCTGTTGGATGTAATCGTCCTGGCTCTTGCTACTGTGTTCGTGCCGGCTGCCGGTTACTGGGATGCGAAAGTAGCCGCATTGCAAGCAAGATTCCCGCTGTTTAATTCCATTCTGACCACCGGTAAAGGTTTTACCGGCTTCTTTTCCGGCCTAGGCTCTCGCCCGCCGATTATATATATTGACTTGGGAAGTTCCGCTTCCTGGGCCATGGGTGGCCGAACGATATTCTTAGACTTGACCTGGTATTCCCAATATAAGCCTACTATGGACACGGTTATAGCTGGTTTCCTTTGGCTGCTTTTCGCTTGGCGGTTCTTCCTGCGTTTGCCTGGTCTGCTCCGTGGTGAAGTGGGAACCATAGATCGCTTGAATTCCTATTTGAGCGAAAAGAGAGATAAAAATGGGGGCTAAAGATGGTAACGGAAAAACTGATTGATATATTGTTTGGTGTTACCTCTGGCCTTTTCTCCCTGCTGCCGGATGTAACATGGGACGTTAACACGTCCGCTTTCGAATATCTGCGGAGTGCCTTGGAAATGATTTGCTATCTGCTCCCTCTGGGACATATCAAAACTATTATTTCTCTGATTATCGGCATTGCCGTTTTCCGTGCTATGGTGTCTTTTTTCTGGGTTATCCGTGATTTGCTGCCCTTTATCTGATAGGAGGTTTCTATGTTCCGTCAAGGCTTTTCTATAGCGTTCAAAATCGTCAAGTTTCTGTCATTCCTGATTATCCCTGTGGCGGTTGTCGCCGGTGTCTTTGCCCTTTTGTGCCTGTCCTGGTATCTGGTGTTCCGGTACTATTTCAAGCTGGAATTAAAGCCCTCTGGTGTCGTGCGGCTGAAAAAGCGCAGCTTCTGGAAACAGATTTTCCACGATGTTCCCCGCCGATATATCCTAGACCTCTATGAACGGGAACCGGGCTTTTTCCAGCCCAAAGGTATCCATATGTTCTGTGGTGAACAGGGGGCCGGAAAAACCATTGCCTGTGTAGAATTGATGTTAAGACTTCAAAAAATGTACCCTAAAGCTAAGATGATAACGAATTTCGGCGTGGCTTCTGAAAATGACGAATTGACTGAATGGCAGCAGCTCCTTGAATATACCAACGGTCATAAGGGCGTGATTGTCGGCATTGATGAAATTCAGAACTGGTTTCAATCCGGCCGGAACCAACTTCCTGAGGGTATGCTAGAAGTTGCAACCCAGAACCGGAAGAATAACCGGATCCTCTGCTGCACGGCCCAGGTGTTTACCCGTGTCAATAAGGGACTCCGGGAACAAGTCACGATGGTCTATAACCCCCATACTTTCCTCGGCTGCTTTACCGTAGTAGTCAAGCGGAAGCCTATCTTTGACAGTGAGGGGAACGTTATCGAAAGTAAATATCGTGGTATGTATTCCTTTGTCCACACTGAGGAATTGCGCAATGCTTACGATACTTACAAGGTCATTCACACACTGGCGAAAGAGGGCTTTAAGGACGCTCCTAATACAAACGTTACAAATGTTTATGTTGCCGCTCCCAGCCGGAAGCGGTAGCGGAACCTCCGCCCGCTCCGGCTGGATAGGCTGCTTACATCTGTAAATTTGCCTATGGTAGGCCGAGAAGCCCCCCTTGAATATTTATATTCAAATTGATGTATATTTTACATTATTTTATTGAAATGGTTGCAATTCAGGATTTAGGCACCATGAACGCAATAAAACTTTCTATTTTGTTGCGTTCGGTGCTTTAGGCCCTCCAGGCGTTCAGCTGCCGTTCTCCTGATGCCTCCATTTCTTTTGGTTTTCAGGTTCCTTTATGGGTTTTACCTATTCTTTGGCTCCTAGAATAACGCTATTTTTCCGGTTTGTCAATCTTGCTTTTTTCTGCGCCATTTTCCTGAAATCGTATTGTTATAAGGTGGCTGAAATTCATCCTTTTGTTGCGTTGGCTTTTTCGGCTGCTGGGAATGCGTTCTTATTCGCTTGTTTACAGTGTTTTCCAAACTTTTCAGACTGGGTTGATTGCGCTATTTTGTTCAAATACGTGTTTTGTACTATAAGTATTTCCCTATCATTCATTTTGGGGTGAAATGATATAATTTCTCGGTTTTTCTTAAATATTCATTTTCGCCGGGTCTTATGCTGTCTGCTGGCACTTCTGACCCTTGGCTGCTGCCTGTCCCCCTGCCTTTGTTCAGCCGGCGGAAGCTGTTGCTGTAGCTATCGACTTTCTTGAAAAAGTTCTATACTGTATTTGGTAGGATTGTTTTGCTCGATAAAAACATTCGCATATAAATCCCCCCTGCGATGAAATGGTGTCAAAACATAGTAATTACTTACTGCTTTGTATTCCTTACCCTCGTAAATAAATCCACATACGATTCTGCAACTGATGTAATTTCCAATCCTAATCCAGGATGCTGGAATTATATCCTTGATTTCAGAGTCTATACAAATACCCGTATGCTTCAGGTTTTTCAATTTTTTCTTGTCGTATGTCAGCTTACCCACAGAAACCAGAAACAGCATTATCCACACAGAGGCATTGAGCAACATGACCTCCAATATAGTTGGATCAAAAAAATTCCCAATAAAACCAACAGCTAATTCAATCACCGCCACAAGCAATGTTACATTAGAACATGTAGCGAATAAGTATTTTATTGGCTTAAGATTGGCAATTTGCTTTTCTTTGTAAAGCTTGGAAATGTTTTCTTCTGCTTTTCCTTTATATTCGTCTGCTGCTATATGTTCACCAGAAAAAAGCTCGTTCAAACTAATGCCCAAAGCATCACATAAAGGCTGTAAAAGCGACACGTCTGGCATTCCTCTACCATTTTCCCATTTAGAAACCGCCTGATTAGTAATGTCTAATCGTTCGGCAAGCTGTATTTGTGTTAGATTTTTTTCTTTTCTACACTGTGCAATAAATGCACCTATTTTTTTCTGGTCCATAAAACAAATCTCCTTTATACTATTTTTGACCTCAGTATATCAAATAGAGTATTCATTTTGAACATACTAAGCGTTGAAGGGAGTCTCAACGTTGAGTTGAATAGATATTAACTATGGTGTCTAACCGTTCCTGTGCCTGTTCGTTCAGGTATGCAACATATGTCCATAACTCCCCAGTCAGTATCAATGTGTTCAATCTGGCTTGGTGGACTTCTCTTAAATATTCCCGGTGCAGCCGTCCATACTTCCAAATGGGACGTTTTTCCTCTGGCAGTTTCAAGTTCGGGATGTAATCCTGGTCTTACTTATATTTTAATATCACTTTGCACAGGTCTGCTGGTACCAAATTCATTTTTGTGATATCTTCTATCGTAACAAGAACCGGATTATATTGCCCGCGTTCTATTTTCCTGATTGGATCATTATATTCAGGCCCCGTACCAGTTCCAAAACGCCCCTCCATATATTTGCATAGTATGAAAAAATTAATACTGGTGGCATTTTCACGCCTTTCTACGATTTCCAAGGCCTTGCATTTTACGCCTAATTCTTCGCACATCTCCCTTTCTACAGCTTGAAAAACAGTCTCATTACCTTCAACGCCGCCTCCAGGCACTACATAATACTCTGGTTGATTAGACTTGATTCTTTTGATTAAGGCAATACATTTTTCACCACGACTATTATATAGGAATAAAACGCCTCGTGCCGTTGTTCGTTTAATCATTGACAATTACCTTCTTAAGACGTGATTTCCTTGTACCTAATTCTTATTGGCCCTTTGACATCTTTTACCGTAGTCGAGAAACATGTGTTCTTGAGTGTTTTGACCATTAGAAACTTTAATATCACATCAAAAGTTCAACTCCATAATGATTTCATTCTCGTCACGATCTGTTTCTACAAAGCCTAACTTTTCATAAAGATGCTTGGCGGCCTGGTTTCCTTGGATGTAGCAAAGAACTACTTTGCAATATTTACCATCGGCTTTCATTGCATCCAGAACCGTTCTGGCCGCTTCCTCGCCGTATCCTTTGCCTTGATACTGCGCGTTAATAAAGAATTCACTGAAAATATAAGCATTGAATTGAGGCTCATCGTGGTACGATCCCATACCGATAGGCGTGTCGTCACTGTAAATGATGTACGCTCGGCTTCTTGCGTTGCGGTACGCATACGCACGGGCAAGTAGCATTGTGCTGCTTGCAACATATTGCTTTTGCTCATCCGTAACAGCGAATGGAATGCGCCAATTCTTTTCATTTACGTCTTCTAATCGAATCATTGTTTCCATTCACCCTCGTGTAATATCTACTACTATTGGCTTTAGTATAATGCACCACACGGACTTGTGTCAACGATAGAGTGAAAAATGTAGCCTATTGCTTGTGTTATTCAAAGAGCGGAATCAACGTCATTGGTTTTAGCGTATTTCCGGCAGAGAGGAATACTTTCCCGCTTTTATCCGGCTGGAACACCAAATTCATGACGGTTTCTCCGTCCTCATTTCTCTCCTCTGTTACCCATCCGGAAAAGTGTTTTCCCTCCGGGGCTGTCACAACAGGACACATCAATTGGGTAATGGAGGTATCATAAAAATCGGATTGCAGGACGGTATCCCCATTTTTGAAGGTAAGCCGGACCTGCTGATTTTCTTTCATCACATCCTCTGCGGTCATGGCATAGCAGAGCCATTTGTCAGAGGACTGCTTTTCAAAAAACAGACTTTGGCTAATAATGCTTTCCTTGACGCTGCCATCCTTCCGATGCTGATTCAGGGTCACAGATACCCGGGTAGAGAACAGTGTATCCGAATACCGGCAGAAATCCGAAACAGTCTCATTGGTGAAGTCAAAGCTTGCGGCTCCCTGAACGAAGCCCAGTTCCGTGCCAGTGATGGCGTTGTAGGCATCCGAACCTTTTACAAAGTACTGGGTAACGTCCTTCCGGCTGGCCTGCTTCATCATATACAGGGCGTAGGTTTTGATTGCATTGAGGACGGTGCTGCGCTGGGTATCATCCATGGTACTCTCCGCCATCTGCTCCGTGAAAGTATGGGTAGTTTCATCATAGACGACATCCGTATCATTTCCGTTTCCGTCAACGATCCGAACGCTAGGCACAGTGGAGTTACCGATGGTTTCCTGGGTGCAGATGCGGATGCCTGTCACACCAACGGGCAGGTAATCTTCCGCCTGCATGGTGCTGATCTGGATGGTAGCACTATCATCCAAAGCCGTTCCGTTCACATAAGCCGTATGTCCATCCAATTTTTGAATCCGATAGCTGATTTCTTCCTGCTTCAGAAAGAACGTCACTTTGCCCAGCTCCCAGTCCGGGATGTCTGTTTGGGCGGTTCCCTGACTTTGATTCACCAGGGTAAATTCTGCAATTTTTTCCTTTTCCAGACGTATCAGATATTTTTTATCTCCGGATAGTCCGGTAGAGGTTTCCATGATGGTAAGCTCTGAGTTTCCAACGGTGCCCTCCATGCTGTTTACAAAAGCGTCCCTGCTTCCATAAGAGGAATCCTGTGCCAGATCGTACAGCGTTCCCCAGTCGTGGACAGCAAACAGCTGGATAAATACCTCTGAGGCTTTCGTTGACGGCTGGGCCAATTCATAGCGGGTCAGCCAGCCTTTGAGTTCGTTCAACCCGAAAAAGGATGCCCCGCAGAACAGTATCATGCACAGAAAGAATACTGTATAGAATACGATGCTTCCGGTGCCAGAACCCCTGCTGCGAGAAACCGCAGTCCGGTATTTGGATGAAGAAGGAGCTATGCTTGCAGATAATTTGCTTTTACGCTCAAATTTTCCCTGATACATAACTCATTCCTCCCCAGCGGGCCGAACCATCCAGAAATCCGGCATCTTTCTCGGCTCCGACTGAAGCAAAGAGTAGCTGTTCATGATTCGAACCTCTCCGCTGTCACCATAGCGACCATAGGTATCCCGATACATCATGACCGTGGAGGAACCGCCGTCCATATTGCATGCGTTTACGGCGCCGTATTCTACCATAATGTCGATGGTATCTTTGTATTCCCCGCCCATGGAACTGGGCTGTCTGCCATCAATGCAGACGAAAATCACGGTTCCGTCGGCGCGCTGGCCTATGGCTGTTCTGGGATTGAGGCCGGATACCTTGTTATATTCTTCCATATTGATTTGGCCATTCATGATCAAAACGGGGCCAAAGCAGCAGCCATCCCGGATGTTCAGTTTTTCCGCCTGGGCCTTGGAGAGATTTTCCGTAGAAACAACCAGAATGTTGTCCTTTGTAAAGCCCGCAAAGCCGCTGGTTTCCGTGGGTTTGCCGGAGGTCCAGACGCATTCCCCTTCCGAATAGACGAGACCGGCAGGCAGAGAACCCACATAGTCCCCGGCCGTGCCATCATCGTTAAATGCTCCGCCGTTAATACCTGCAATCGCTCCTTCATCTTTCATTGCAGCCGTCAACCGTTTTCCGGGGATGCTGGTGCTAAAGCCGTTGTGGGTGGAAATCCCCAAATAAACCTGAGCCGGGTCACGGACCAACATTACTTTGGCGTTGTATGTTCTGCCGCGAACATCCTCGATACGGATCCCGTCAGGGAAATCATCCCATTCGCTGCCACTTCCCGCCTGATTTCCCCGATTGATCACCACGGCACTGGTATCGGTCAGCGCATCCTCCAGTTCCGCATGAACACCG
This sequence comes from uncultured Oscillospiraceae bacterium, assembly GCA_934593275.1. Classification (GTDB taxonomy): domain Bacteria; phylum Bacillota; class Clostridia; order Oscillospirales; family Oscillospiraceae; genus Faecousia. Next base: position 25,445 of record CAKTQE010000005.1, read on the forward strand.
GTCCGAATCTCCGCAACGGTATCCTCCCCAATGAATAGAGCCGGTACCCATTTGGTTGCACTGGCCTCAATGAGTGCCATAGTAAGCTGATTCCGTGCCGTGGGAGAAGGTCCGTTGAATACCAGATTCAAAACCAGTAAAAAGTCCCCAAACAACAGAAGAACGGTCACGACCAGCACCAGCAAGAAGCGTCGGAGAATACTTCCCAGCAGTCCATTCCCCTTTTTCCTCCGGATGGGGACGGTAGCGACATTGCGCTGCTTTCCGGAAACGTTTTTGAAAGTCCTGTTTTCTTTCTTCATGGAAATTACCTCTTTTGGTCCACATGATGAAGACGATTGCTTCTAATAAAGTGTAAAAGAAACCTGAGACCTGTTTTTGCAGATCTCAGGCCCCTGCCATCGTTTTTTATGGGAATTCATTTATTGGCCGCATGGATAAATAGGCCTGTTCATATCGAGAAAGGATGGACTGCACCTCATCTTCTGATATTTCTCGGATAGCATGATTGCTTTTGGGAGAGGAATACCACTTGCCCGAATCCTGATCCTGTTCAACCGTTTCTATACGTTCGATACAGTAGGAGTTTAACCTATAAAAGCTGAAATATCTTGCCTCATGGCTGATCCAATCGTAGTCCGTATATTGGATGACTCCGTTCTGGCAAAGCGTATAGTGGCCCATGCCAATGGAAACATCTGTGACTGCACCGTCAAATAATGTGTAGATTTGCCTGATATTGTCCGGTTCATCTGACGCAAGAAGTTCATCGATCCCGTCGTTGTCCAAATCGCAGAATGCAAAGTATTGCAATTCCGGGAAAATACTTCTGTCTTTCTCCATAGCATCACGATATGCAGATCGTTGTGCATCTTTGCTCAATGCCATCGTATGCGCCCGTTCATATGTTCCAAGTGTTGTTCCAGCATTGTCCATTGGAAAATCCAAGATGGGGTGGAGATTGATTGGAACAACGTTGTATTGCGATTGGATTTCTTCGGCTTTTTCCTTACTGATGGGAACCAAACGCCCTGGCCCTTCGCCGTAGGCCCATGAATCTGCGACCGCATTATATTCCAGGCTTGCCTTTTCCGAGATGAGAGAATCCTGATTTGGAGCATAGGGTGTAAAGTCATAATACACGATTGTTTGCGTATCATAACCCCCTGCCCATTTTCCGCAAAGCCGCATACCTTCACAAAGCTGCGCCTGGTTTAGTCCGGGCAGATACTCTGCAACGGAACCGTTTTCCTGCGTCAGAACAAAATCAAATGTCTCCTGGTCTCTGCCGAGCAGCAGTTCTTCTGCACCGTTTCCGTCTATATCATAGAGTGCATAATAGAAAAACGGCTTCCATAGGCGCAGGGTATCGGAGTGGAAATAGTTCAGTAAAAAATCCTGATATTCGGCGTATTGGCTGTAGTCCTCCTTTTCGGGTTCCTGCTGCATTTTTGCCTCTTCCGCATCAGCAATGTCCAATAGCGGTTGTATTGCTTCGAGGTCAAATGGCTTTGGGTGCATTTCCAGATTCAAACCATCCGCCACAAGTTCAATATCCTGTTTTGTGAAGAAAGCATTTTCGTCCAGAGGCCTTCCCAGGGCATCACTCAGGAGAACGGCGATATAGGCATCATCCAGGTCTGCAAAAATGATGGCGTTCAGATTGCTTTTTGCAAGAAGAACCTCAGAACCATAGGATGTAGTATAGGTCCACTGTTCAAAGTCATCCATTGCAATTTCCAGATATGCAGGATTAAAATAATCCTTTCTGGTGTAATAAAATGTCGTGCAAATGGGATGCTCCCATGCTCCGGATTTGTTCAGCGTTAATTCGCAGGAATAGTGAAAGTCTCCTTCCGGGTAGAATATGCCGCTGCCCTCAGATTCCTGAACCTTGGCGTTTTCACGGCAAATGCCGGGGATACCCATAGATTCAAAGTATATTTTTGCTTGCCACCTTTGCACTACCGCTTCTATCCCCAATAATTGAAGGCCATAAGTTTTAGCGATTTCTTTCAGCTTGTTTGCCTGTTCTGCTGTTCTGCACTGGTAGGTGTAATACAGATTATCAGGAATCAACGGGTCCTTTTCTAATCCAATCCATTCTTCGTCCAATTCAGAAGTGGTCACATACTCCCACCATTCCTTTGCGGCCAATTGGTTCGGACTGCCGGGAGCCCCTTGGATTGAAAGAACATCAAAGGCTGTCGGCGTTTTTGGGGTCCGTTTTCCGTCTCTATCATACCACCGATAACCGTTTGAGGTAGCAATTTTGAAATCTTCCAGGTTCAAAACGTAGATTACTGTACAGCCAACCAATAACAGCATCAATACAATAGCTGCCGCTATTAGCCATGTCCTTTTTAGCGATGGCTGCTTTGATGCCTTGCATTTTCCATTGCGGCTTTTCAGTGCCGACAGAACATATTCCTCCCTGGCCTCCCCTATTGCTTCAAGCAATTTTTCTGATTTCACACAAAGCCCTCCTTTTCAAGCTGCTTTCGGAGTTTCCCTCTTATCCTGTGCAGCATGGATGTGACCTTACTCTGGGTAAAACAGCAGCTTTCCGCAATGGCCGCAATGGGTTCAAAAAACCAATATCTGCGCAAAAAGATGTCCCGTTCGGTTTTGGACAAAGAATCCAGAAAGCGGTTTAGGCACACAGTTAGTTCCTGGGCATCAGAGTTTGCCTCAATATCCTGTGTTCCGTCAACACAGTTGTCCAGTTCTTCCAGAGCAAGCGTGATTTGCCCGCCGCCGCGCTTTGCGGTGTTTTTCGCTTTCCATCGGTTAATAGAGATACGGCGGGTGATTTTTCCAAGGAATGTTGCAAGGATCGAAGGACGATGGGGTGGCAGCTGATTCCATGCGGCCATGTATGTATCGCTGACACTTTCTTCGGCATCTTCGTTGTTTGCCAGGGCATGATAAGCAATGCTGTAGCAATAGGCACCATATTTGCGGTCTGTTTCGGCAATGGCCTGTTCAGAGCGTTCCCAGAAAAGCGCAACAATGCTTTGATCGTCCATACAAACACCTCCTATTGTTTTTTTTGAAAAGGCCCTTCACTTATATACTCAGGAAAAACATTTTGATATTGCATGTTTTTTTTGAAATACTTGAGAATTTTGCTGATATGTCAAAAATTTTTGCGCATACGCAAGTTTACGGTTTTACCATCCAGAAAGTTGGCGCACGTCTCATATTCGCCATATCAGTAGGCAGCTGATTCAGTGTTTGAACAGCTCCTTTTTCGCCATACCGTCCCTCTGTATCCCGGTATAGCATATTGCAGGCAGAACCGTGGTTTATAGCACAGGCGTTTACTGCTTTGTACTCCGTCATGATGTCGATCAGATCGGCGTAGGTCGCTCCAAGAGACTGGGGCGTTCTTCCATCCGCACTGATAAAAATCACCGTTCCGTCTTCACGCTGGCCGATGGCCGTCCGGGGTGCGTAACCGGAGGGCGTATCGTATACGGACAGATTTGGTTTGCCATTGATCATCAGAACGGGACCGCCCTCATAGCCATCCCGGATTTCCAAATCGGCTGCCTCCTCTGCGGTGATGGAATTGCCAACGATCAAAATATTGTCCTTATTGAAGCCCATGAATCCATCTTCATAAATGTGGTCATGAAGACTGTTCCACACAACATGCTCGTTGGCCAAAACCAATCCACAAGGGACACTTCCTACGGTAAGACTGCTTGTTCCGTCATCGTAGAATACTCCGGCGTTGACTGCCGCAATTGCGTGTTCCTGCTCTATTGCTTTATCGATGCCAATGCCCGGTGTGTCCTGGGAGAGGGAATCAGAAGACGTTGCCAGATAGACCTTTGAAGGATCACGAACCAGCATCACATGGGCGGTAAAGGTTTCTCCGGTGTAAGTGTCAATTTGAATACCACCCTGGAAATCTAACCACTCGTCATTCAGGCTTGCTTCCTCCATAGGTGTGGTAGACACTGTGGTCGGCTGCGTTGGTGCTGTAGGCGTGGTGGTGCTGGGTGCATCCTGAACAGGCTTGGATTCTTGAAAATCTGGGGCTGCTTGCTTTTTGGGGACAGTCAAAAATCCAAGTGCCGTTGCCAATATAGCGGCAACCGAAACGAGAACGACCCAGAAGCGTGGCTTCTTGTAATTCAGAATATTGCGTACCCGCCGGACAACTGCCGTTTCTCCAAAAGCCACGGGACAGGCCAGCACCAGCCGCTTTCCACCGCTGCAATCTAAAAGTGCTGCGGAGTAGGCTTTCTTTTCAGCCAGGCCAAAGTGAGAGATGACCATTTCGTCACAGGCAAACTCAATATCCCGGCATACAAGGAAGTAGGCAATCCATACAAAGGGGTCAAACCAATAAATAGATAAAAGGACATAGGCCAGCGGCTTCCACCAATGGTCTTTCCGGGACAGATGGCTCCGTTCGTGGGCAATCACATGGGATTTGGCCGGCCCACATGAGCCGGAGGGCAGGTAGATTCTGGGTCGAATAAAGCCGAGAATAAACGGGGTCGTTACAGCATCGCAAATCCAGATGTCGTTCGTTTCCGGAATGGCTTCCATTACAAGGTGCCGCATTCTGATGTAACTGAATAGAAAATAGCCCAGCATACAGCATAGACCAATGCACCACACGATTGGAAACGCCGAGACCTGAGGCTGGCTGCTTTCAGTTATGGCTTTTTGATTTTCCGGAATCTGCGCTGGGGCAGCACCGGAGGGAACAGGTTCCGGATGAATCAGGTTCGTATTGACGGTTTCCTGGATGACAGAAGTAGTCTGTGGGACCATGCTGACGGGGCTTTCAATGGAGAACGGAAAGACCAACCGCAGAGCAACGACGGCCCAGAGCATACAGACGATCCGCCTTGGTGCCTTTCTCAAAAGTATACGAAGAAAGATCACTGCAACGATCAGCCAATTTGCCAGAAGGCTAAGACTGACGAGTTTCGCAAATACGGTTTCCATCATTACCCCTCCCCTGCTTCATCAATCATCTTCCGGACGAGTGCCCGTTCTTCCTCCGACAAGGGGCGGCTTCTGGAAAATGCCGCCAGGAATGCCGGAAAAGAGCCTTGAAATGCGGTGTCCACGAATTGCTCACTCTGCATGGAATAAAACTGTTCCCTGGAAATAAGGGATGTGACCGTTCCATTGTTGTTCTGAAACAGTCCCTTGTCGCAAAGCCTACGAAGGACGGTATGCACCGTTGTCCGTTTCCATTGTAGTTCCTCCCCTGCCAGTTTCACAAGGGTGGAAGAAGATACCGGTTCGTTCTTCCAAATCATATCCGCAAAGCGGGATTCTACTACACCGAGCTGTATTTCACTCATTTTGATGATTCCTCCTTTTTGCGACTACATATCGTAGTCTCTACTTAAAGACTACATCATGTAGTCGCAAAAGTCAAGACTTTTTTCAAAAACGTTTCTAAAAGGGGTTGGATAAAAATTTGCCAGGAAAACAAAGCGTTTTCCTGGCAAATTCAAGGACCCTTTGGCAGTTTTGTGGTTCTATTGGCAGCACATTTATTGAACACTGCACCCAAGAATTGCTCTGCATTTATCCAGATCAGGAATGAGAACCTTGTGGGGACGGCCCAATAGGTCTATTTCCGTTTCTTCTGAGGAGGTCCTATCGGGGCATTGGGCAACAGTGACCCGATAGGAGGAGAAACCATTGAGCCATTGCTCCCGATAGTCTTCCAATTGGGATTTTTCTAAATCTGTTTCCAAAAGAGGAAGAACAGCCTCCAGCAATTGGGAAAATTGCTCCCCAGAAAGCTTCCGACAGGCATCTAAAACTGCGGAAATGACTGTGGCGTTTCTTTCTGAACGACGGTAAAGGCTTTCTTCCGGAACAAAAAGATACCGATAAGTGAACGCAGCCTTGCCGTTTAAGTGATATGTTCCATCCGTATGACCCTCCAGTGAAATTTGTTTCTCGGAGAGGCAGTCTATTTCATCGTCTTCCAGCGGCAGATCAATACCACCAAGGGCATCAACAATGCCAATGAATACATCTGGACTTAGTTCCACGCTGCCATCTATTGATACGCCAAGATTCTCCGTAATGCCTTTGCTCAAAAACGGCCCGCCATGCTGTTCCTCATTCCAGGCACGTCCCAAAGCGTGGGCAATGTTCAAAGTCGTTTGTCCAACGGCATGAACGGTTTTAGAATCGCGATAGTTACCGAATTCCATATATGTCCAGGCAGGAAATACATAAAAATTCCATGTTTTGGTATTTGAATCTATAGACGTCAAAACTATAGAACCTGCGTTTGTTAGTTCAGTGCCATCCTTTAACACAGTGGTATATTGACCAATGACAAGCAATCCAGGGCTTTTCGGTGCAGCATGGACAGGAGCAGTCAAAAAACCAACGCCAATTGCCGCAATGGCGAGAATGCTCAGTGCTGTGCGCCATGCTGTTGGCCGTTTATAGCGGACAATGCTGGTGATGCGGTGCTTTACGTTCTTCTCTCCGAAAGCCAACGGTGCAGCTATCGCAGTTTTCTGGCCGCTATATCGCAAAAGGATTCTGGAATAAACCATCTTTTGCGAAACGGTCATATTCCGAATGACCGCTTCATCACAGGCAACCTCAATATCACGGCAAAAAACAAAATAGGCAACCCATATCATAGGGTGAAACCAATATAGCGACAACAAGAAGAAACCCAATGGCTTCCACAGATGGTCCTTCCGCCTCAGATGCGCTTGTTCGTGGGCAAGGATATAGGGCAATTCCTCTGGCTTCAGGCAGGACGGAAGATATATATTGGGTTTGAGCAGACCGAAAACAAAAGGTTCCTCTATGTAATCACAGGAATAGAGCCTGGGACCGACAGCCAAGGAAGCGGACAGTCTTCTCTTTGTAGCAATGCTCCACCCAACAGCATAAATGGACATTCCGGCAAATCCAACGAGCCATACAAAAGAAAGTGCGCCAAGCATATCAAATGCAACCTCGGAAGAAGTCTGCGGCTCCAGTCTCAGATTTTGCAGCAATGTCAAATCAGGTGCATCGGCAGTTTCGACTTTCTCAGAGGAAAACCGAACGGGTGCTTCCAGAGCCGGAGAAAAGGACTCCTGCACGATAGGAGCTGATGCTGGAAGAACGCAAAGAGGACTTTCGATGCTGACCGGGGCAATCAGGCGAACCGCTAGAAGAACCCACAGGAAGCAGGAGACCGTTCTGGATTTTCGTGAAAGAAGCAGGCGCGCAAGAAAAATCACCGGCAGCAGCCAGGTAGCGGAGATGCTGTTGTTCAGTAGCCATAAAAACAGTTCTTTCATAAAGCTCCTCTCTCATAATCATCGATTGTTTTACGGAGTTGCTCCGACAACCTTTTCGAATGCAGTTCTAAAGCGAAAAATGTTATAATGGCAAGCAATGAACTGTAGCCGAAGTTTTGTTGTATATAAGATATTCATTCTCAGTTTATAACAGATGAACACAACTGTCAAGAAGTTTTTGCGGAGCATTCAGGAATGCTAAATATCCTGAATTTTCTAAATATACATTTCGTTTCTAAATAATCTTGACAAATCTGTCTATTGAATATAGAATATAATAGTCTATACAAAGTAGACGAAAGGAGCGATAAAAATGGATGAATATCGTCTTGGAGAAGTGGAATCAAGATTTGCGGAAATCATCTGGTCGAATGAACCTCTTTCTTCCAGGCATCTGGCGGACCTGGCCTTTGAGCAACTAAACTGGAAGCGCACAACGACCTATACTGTTTTGAAACGGCTGTGTGAGCGTGGACTATTTCAAAATCAGGGCGGCACTGTATCCGCTTTGGTCACGCGGGAGGAGTTTTTGGCCCATCGGAGTGAACAATTTCTGGACGAAGCCTTTCAGGGGTCGCTTCCTGCTTTTATGGCAGCATTCAGCAGCCGAAAAAAGCTCTCCGAAGCGGAGATCAAGGAGCTGGAGCAGATCATTGACGGAATGCGGGAATAAAAGGAGGATAAATCCATGAAAAAAGGTGGCCGATTTCTGGCACGGCAAAAATCAAAGAAATCAGTATGGATCAAGGCCTTGGCCGTGGTACTGCTTGCGGCCCTACTTCTGGGTGCAATCGGTGTAAGCTTTGTTTACTCAAAACTGAATAAAATTCAAAGGGCGCAGGTTGGTTCCAATCAACTGACCGATGATGTGTTGGCCGGACTCTTGGCAGAAGACCCTACAGCTTCCTATATAGATGAATCCGAACCTGAATCAACGGTTGTAACTATTCCAAAAGAAACAACTCCGGGCTACGGAAAAATGGGAAAAGTAATTAATGTGCTGTTAATAGGTCAAGATGCCCGCGAGGGAGAAGAAAGCAAAAACGCAGATACGGTCATTTTAATTACAATCAACAAGGAAACCAAGAAAATCACAATGACATCTTTCCTGCGGGACGCTTACGTCTCTTTGAATGGCATCAAGGATATCGAAGAAAAGCCCCACTACGGTGCAACAAAGCTGACTTTGGTTTATGCGGTCGGCCATCAGTATGGCGGTGATTTGGGTGCCATGTATCTGATGGACCGTGTTATTGAGCAAAACTTCGGACCGGTTGTGGACCATAATATTGAAGTAAGTATGGATGCCTTTGACACCTGCATCAATGCGCTGGGCGGGGTTACAGTCACTCTGGATGAGGACGAAGCCAAATACATGAACAACTACTTCAAGGATTATGATGACCGTTCGTATGCCGTCGGAGAGAACCTGGTAGACGGTTGGGCAGCCGAGGTTTATGTCAGAATCCGTCACGCAAACTACGGCGACAATGATTTTAACCGGACAGACCGCCAGCGAGCTGTGGTAGCGCAGGTGTTGGAGAAAGTCAAAAATAAGAGTCTGCTGGAAATCAATAAACTGTTGGACACCTTGCTTCCTTTGGTCCTGACAGATATGACGAATGCGGACATGACCAACTACATTATGGAAATCCTGCCGCTGCTGCCGGAAATGACACTGGAATCCATTCAATGTCCCAATGAGGATATGGACCGCTGGGGTGAGGTCCGGGATATTTTCAATGATGGACAGCCACAGAGCATTCTGAATTTCAATTCCAACAAAGCAAAGGCCATTCTGCTCCCCATTACTGAATGCGATTAAGGGAAATGGGTGTTCCGCAAAGAGATAAAAAACAGGAACCGGTAAGGAATAGGACATAGAAGCGAAAATGATACAAAAAAACCTGTAGTTTCCGCTTTTTTTATCTTTACATTGCGGGCCTTTTTCTGTAAAATAGGAGTATGGCTATAAACCCATAAATAGGAGGTTCTATTATGAGCGTTAGAAGAATTGGTGTTCTGACCAGTGGCGGCGATGCCCCCGGCATGAACCCCTGCGTTCGAGCAGTCGTGCGTACCGCGCTTTATCATGGCGTGGAGTGCTACGGCATTCGCAGAGGCTGGAATGGCCTGATTACCGGCGATATTGTTCGTCTGGATGAGAAGAGCGTTGCCCATACCATCAACCGCGGCGGTACGATCCTTTATACTGCCCGCAGCAAGGAATTCATGACGGAAGAAGGTCAGCGTCGGGCTGTCTCTACCTGCAAGTTCCTGGGCCTGGACAGCATCATTGCCATTGGCGGCGACGGTACGTTCCGGGGCGCGCTGGCATTGAGCAAATACGGTATCAACGTGATCGGCATTCCTGGCACCATTGACAATGATATCAGCTGCACCAATTACTGTATCGGCTTTGACACCGCGGCCAACACCGCCATTGAGTGTATCGATAAGCTGCGGGACACCATGCAGTCCCATGAGCGTTGCTCTGTTGTAGAAGTCATGGGCCGCAACGCCGGTTATCTGGCAATGTATGTAGGCCTGGCCTGCGGTGCTACAGCGGTTCTTGTCCCTGAAGAACCTATTGATTTTGAAAAAGATGTTATTGAAAAGATCCGTCAGGCCCGGTTTAATGGCTTTACCCACTACATGATCGTTGTAGCCGAGGGTGCCGGAAAAGCAACGGACATTGCAAAACAAATCAAGGACGCCATTGATCTGGACCCCCGTGTAACGGTGCTGGGTCACATTCAGCGTGGCGGTTCTCCCTCCGGCAGAGACAGAGTGAATGCCACGAAGATGGGATATTTGGCTGTGGAACTTCTGCTGCAGGGCAAGACGAACCGAATCGTCTGCACCCACGATGGCAGTTTCTCCGATGTGGACATTGACGAAGGTCTGGCAATGAAGAAGAGCATCCAGCAAATGGAAGTGGATGTTCTGGCCGCTATGACCGGTACGTGATCTGCAAACGAAATAAAAAAGAGCTTACGGTTTTGAATGCCGTAAGCTCTTTTTATGCTTTTGGATGACATTTTTGGTAGACGCTTTTAATACGCTGATTGATCATATGGGCGTATACCTGGGTGGATGAAATATCGCTGTGGCCCATAAGCTCCTGTAAGGAACCCAGGTCGGCGCCGTTTTCCAGCAAGTGAACCGCGAAACTGTGGCGCAGTGTATGGGGGGTGATTTCTTTTTCAATGCCGGCTTTTGCCTGATAGTGCTTGAGGATTTTCCAAAAGCCCTGACGGCTCATACGGGTGCCGCCTACATTGACAAACAAGGCTTGCTCAGCAGCATCCAAAACCATGGTGGAGCGGACATCTGTCAGATAGACGGAAAGTGCCTTCTGGGCAGCGGGATACAAAGGAATTGCACGGGATTTTTTCTCGCTGTGACATTTTACCATGCCAAGCTCCAAACTCACATCTTCCACATTCAGGCTGATCAGTTCTGTGACCCGCATACCTGTGGCATACATCAGCTCCAGCATTGCCTTGTCTCTGTAACCCTTTGCGTCAACACAGACAGGCTGGGCAAGAAGCAGTTCAACTTCCTTACCGGTGAGAATTTGAGGCATTTTCTTTTCGCCTCGCTCCACACGAATATCTGCACTTACCGGAGTCGTTTCCAAAAAACCGTTGGAGACAGCAAAGGAATAAAAATTCTTTAAACTGGCCAGAGACCTGGACACAGTAGCCCCAGACTTTCCCTGCTCCAATAAATAGGCAAGGTAGTCCTGAATATGAACTTGTGTTGCGTTCACAGCATCAGAAATACCTCCCTCCTGCAGCCAATCGAGGAACTGCCGAATATCTCGCATATAAGACGAGACGGTATTCTCTGATGCTTGCCTCACCCGGACGAGATAATTCTCGTAGGCTCGAATAAGATCCAGCATGAACCGAAGTACCTATCCTTATTTAGAATCTATCAGAAATGCCACAAAGGGCATCACTAACCAAAAATCTGTAAGGCTAACTATAGCGGCAACAGTCAAGCATAGAAATAAATCCAAGCGTCCCCATTGCTCAGACAAAAGTCGGAGCCAAAACAAGAAAAGAAACGGAAAAAAGAGAAGTTCCGAATACAGTAGCATGGGCCACAAAAGCCAACCGGCAGAGCCAAAGGAACAGCGCAGGCCAACAGCTGCCCAAGAAAACGTGGCGGACCGTATGAAAGCAAGGCAAATCAATCCACGAGAAGAAAATCCCCAACTGATTGCAAGGGACAAAAGCACATCCAAAATCGGCAAGAACGATGAAAAGCGAAAGCCAGATAAAAAGTCAAAAGTCGTGGAAATTTGAAAGTGACAAACCCAGCGTCCCAAAGCCCCTGATACGAACCCGAGAAGCCAGGAAAAAATCAGCGCACGATATACACGCCGTCTGCGAACATCAATGTAAAGAAAGTCACATTTGTTCATAGGTGATTTTCCAGAGGAGCAGACAGCCTAAATGGATACTTCTGTAACGTTTTTGATATAGACATACTATACTCCGTTTTTTGCAAAAATTCAAGTATTATTAGCCAAAATAGATTTTTTTGTAGATTTCGCCAATTTTTATGTCAATATTGTTATGTTAACAACATTGATAAGCGAACAAAAGTTTTTACCATTTTCGATTATTTGAGCCATATGTTAGAGAAATGCCCTGTATTTGTGTTAAAAATCGCAGCCGCACTTTTTCTTGCAAATTTTCATGACGGGTAAATTGCATTTACTCTTTGATGGATTTTGTGCATTTTAACGAAATTGCCTTGTTTTTTTACGGCCTTTCCCTCCCCTACCCGCACTTGCGGAGCGAAGAAAGCCTACACCCGAACCGCCAATTATCAGCATTGCCGTAGGGAAAATTCCTTCATACTGTCCGCCAAAAAAGAGTGCTGTAAGTCCCGTCAGAGTGACGAGATAGCTTAACCCAGACAACGCAAATACAAGCATACGCCGATGTCGTATCCGAGAATAGGCGGCTGAACCTCCTACCGCAGAGGACAAAAACAGTATTGCCATGACTCCATAGCCGATGGCATCTTCTTGAAACACCTCCCGGCTGACCAGCACCGCCAAAAGACATCCCAGCAAGACTGTCAGCAGCATTGCAGCCATCACGCCGATAGCAAGCCCTCCAGGTATGCTGGAAGAAGTTCCCGTAGGTTTCCGATTCGAAAGCATGCTCTCCCCTCCCCTTTCTGTAAACTCTATGCGCTCCAAATAAAAAGAGAATCATAATAAATGAAGCCCGAGACCTTTGTGAGGGCCTCGGGCTTTTGTTGACGGCAGCAGATTGGCTGGATCTGTATAGAAAAATCTCCTACCCCCGTTTTTTGAGGGTAGGAGGATCGTTTGTTTCGGTTATCGAAGCACAGGCTGCAACGTTACATTTCCACATCCACATTTGCGGCTGCTTTGCGCTGCTGTTCCTGGGCTTCGGTCACAGTGCGGAACTTCATGCGGGTATCCCGGACCTCGCTCAAGGCCTTGGAGATGGTCTCTTCGGTTTCTTTCAGTGCGGAATCCATATATTCGTTACCGGCTCTGCGCAGCTGCTCAATGCGGTTCTGGGTCTGGGCGACCAGTTCCTCACTGCGCTTCTTGGCTTCCTCATAAATGGCTTCCTTTGTAACAAGCTGCTGAGCCTGCTCCTGAGCCTGACGCAGGATGCCCTCTGCCTCACGGCGGGCCTGATTGATCAGTTCATTTCTGGACTCCACAATGGTGCGGGATTGCTTCAACTCTCCGGGCATCTGGGCAATCACTTCGTCCAGCATATCCAGCACACGGTCCCGCTCCAAAATGCACTTATCGGCAGCCAGAGGCATGGTCCGTGCATCCTGAACCATATCATAAAGGGAGCCGATGATGTCTTCAATATTGCTGCTCATAGTATTCCTCCTAAATTGGCTTTTCTCACTTCGCTAGGGTGCGTTCCTGCAAACGTCGTTGGAAATCTCCGATGATTTCTTCCGGGATAAAGTCGGTCAGGTCAGCACCATAAGAGCCAAGCTCTTTTACCAGGCTTGAACTCAGATACATGTACTGGCTGTCTGCGGTTAGAAACATGGTGTCCAACTCCGGATTGATTTTCCGGTTAATGAGGGCCATCTGAAACTCGTTTTCAAAATCCGAACCGGCCCGCAAGCCCTTGACCACTACACAGCTGCCCCGGCGTCTGGCGTACTCGGCCAGGAGTTCACTGGAGCCATCAACCTCCACATTAGGAAGGTCCCGGGTGACACGTTGAATCAGTTCCACCCGTTCTTCCAGGGAAAACATGGGGTGCTTGCCCGCATTGACCATCACACAGACGATCAGCTTATCAAAAATATTGGCGGCCCGGCGAATAATATTCAGGTGACCGCTGGTGACCGGGTCAAAACTCCCAGGATAAATTGCTGTTTTCATATATTCTCGGCATCCTCTTTGCGATAAATCGTAAGGAGTGTCTTTCCATACTTGTAGTCTTTGGAACGGCTGTACCCAAGGGGAGAAAAAGGCAATTCTTTTCCCAAGGGACGTTCCGCTACTATTATACCACCGGAACGCAAAATGTCAATTTCTGTTATGCGCTTCAATGCGGTTTCCAGAAAAACTTCCGCATAAGGCGGGTCTAAAAAGATAATATCAAAGGTCTCCCGGCAACGGTTCAGGTATTCCAGATAATCACAACGTACCACAGTGGCCTGCGGAGCCAACTTGGTGCGGCGGAGATTTTCTTCTATGAGTTTGCAGGCATCCTGCCGTGCGTCTGTAAAAACAGCACGTTCCGCTCCCTGGCTCAATGCCTCAATGCCCAACTGTCCGGTTCCGCCAAACAGGTCCAGGACTCTGGCACCGGGTACATCAAACCGGATGATGCTGAACAATGCTTCTTTCACCCGATCTGCCGTAGGACGGGTAAGCAGACCGTCAGGGGTTTTTAACTGGATACCCCGTGCTTTTCCTGTAATGACACGCATATACTTTTCTCCTAATGATTTCCTTTTTTTGAAAATTTATTCCTGTTCGGCGGGCTGATTCTTGTCCCCAAAATGCCGGTAAACGGCCAATGCGGCATCCTTTGGAAGAAGTGCTTCCAATTCAGGCAACGAAGCTTTGGATATGGCCGTCAGGGATTGGAACTTTCGCAGCAACTCCTGCTTGCGTTTGGGTCCGATGCCGGAAATGCTGTCCAATTCCGAGTAATGCAGCCGTTTGCTGCGGAGCTTCCGGTGGTAGGTAATGGCGAAACGGTGGGTCTCCTCCTGGATATTGCCGATCAAAGAGAAGATGGCCTGATTTCCATCGATACGTATCTCCTGGCCCTCAGGGGTCACCAACGCCCGGGTGCGGTGCCGGTCATCTTTCACCATACCGAATACCGGGAAAGATAGATTCAGCTCCTCCAAAGCTCTGACCGCCACGGCAGCATGCTGTATGCCGCCATCGATCAGTAGCAGGTCCGGTGCCTGGTCAAAGCCCTTATCCCCTGCTTTAAAATGAGAAAAACGGCGTTTGACCACCTGATTCATGGAGGCGTAATCATCCTGATCGGTCATCCCCTCCAGTTTAAAGTGTTTGTATTCGCTTTTGCGGGGTTTACCGCCCTGAAAAACCACCATACCAGCCACAATATCCGTTCCGGAAATATTGGAAATATCAAAGGACTCCATACGGTTTGGCGTGGGAATCGAGAGCATTTTTCCCAACGTGACCAGAGTGGCGTTCAGGCGTTCCTCCTTATCGGTCAGCCGTTGGGCTTCTTCCAGTGCGTTTTTGTTCGCCAGTTCAACCAGCCGCATATTATCCCCTTTTTGAGGAACCCGGATTTTACTGCGGCGGCCATACTGCTGCTCCATAAGTTGGGAGAACAGTTCGCTGTCCTCAATTTCAAAGGGCAGCAGGACGATTTTGGGCGCAAGGCCCCGGCTGAGATAATACTGCTTCATCAGGCTGGAAACCGCCTCCTTGGGGTCTTCCGGCACAGAGAACACATCATAATCCTTGTCCAGCAGGTTTCCGCCGCTGAAATGCAGAACAGCGAAACAGGCCTTGGCCTCCGTCTGCCCATAACCTACAACATCGGTATCTGCCAAAGACCCAGCCGTCACCAGTTGCTTCTGGCCCAACGCTTCTACAGCGTTCAGCCGATCCCGCAAAGCCGCGGCGACCTCAAACTCCAGGTTATCCGCTGCCGCCAGCATAGCGGTTTTGATTTCCTCGGCAACGGTTTTGTAGTTGCCCTTTAAAAGCTGCCGGGCCTGTTCCATCCGCTGGCGGTATAGAATGCTGCTGACACTCTCCTGGCACCAGCCCTCGCATTGATTCATGTGGTAATTCAGGCAAGGGCGGTCTTTTCCGACATCCCTCGGAAAAACCTTGCTGCACCCGGGAAGCTTCAAGGTCAGCCGTATGGTTTCCAGCAGATTGTGGGTCACGCTTCTGCTGCCGTAAGGCCCAAAATACTCCGCCTGATCGTCAGCGATTTTATTAACGATGGTAATGGTTGGGTATATGGCTTTGCGATCAAGCCGTAAATAAGGATAGCCCTTGTCATCCTTTAGAAGGATGTTGTATTTGGGCATATAGCGTTTGATCAGGGAGCATTCCAGCACCAACGCTTCAAACTCACTGGCGGCAACAATGGTATCGAAATGATGGATTTTGCTTACCATCATTTTGGTTTTGGGGGTATGTGAGGCGGTATCCTGAAAGTATTGACTGACCCTGTTTTTTAGCTTTTTTGCCTTTCCGACATAGATGACCTTGTCGTTTTTATCCCGCATAATATAGACGCCGGGAGCATAGGGCAGGGACAGGGCTTTTTTCTTCAATTCGTCAAATGTCATTGGTTTCTCCCAAAGAAGAGCCGCCTCTGCGTACACGGACAGAGGCGGCCAGTGATGTTACCAGGAAATCAATAAACGTCGCGCTGGAGCAGGGCATCCAGAGCTGTTACCGCGGCTTCCTCATCAGCCCCAATGGCACTAAGGGTCACGGTGGAGCCGGAGATAATGCCCAGGGACATGATGCCCAGCAGGCTCTTGGCATTCATCTTCCGATTGCCGGATTCCAGCCAGATGCTGCTCTCAAATTCATTGGCCTTCTGAACGAAGTATGTAGCCTGCTTGTTGTGCAGACCGGACTCACAGCGAACAACAACTTCCTTGCTATACATAACAAACACTCCTTTTCATTACACCCGAAGGGGCGCAACGGGTCTAGTCACATGATACCCTTTTTTTCGGAAAATGTCAACCGATTCCTTTGAAAGGTACCAGAATTTCAACCTGAAAAACATGGAAAATCAAGCAAATTCCGCAATGGTAACGCCGTCTTCTCCCTCGCCATATTGGCCTAACCGGAACTTTTTAATAAATTTGCTCTTTTTCAGTTCCTGCTGTACCGCGGCCCGCAGGGCACCGGTGCCTTTGCCATGGATGATGCGAACGGTAGAAAGCTTTGCCCGCATGGCTTCATCCAGGTATCGGTCCAGAACGCAAATCGCCTCGACACAATCCATTCCCCGCAGATCTACCTCTGTGGGCATGGAGGTCATTTTCATTTCCCGGCCAGAGTGCTTGGGGTGGCCGCCCTTGGCAACATAGGGATTCTCGTTTTCCAACAAGTAGATTTCATCTGCCTTGGCGGTCATTTTCAAAATACCTGCCTGCAGCTGGTATGTTCCATCCTTGTTGATGGCCAAAACGCTGGCCTTGGTGCCCAGTTTCAAAAGTTCAACAGTATCCCCTACCAAAATACCTCGGGTGGTCTTGGGGCGTTCCTTTTTTGGAGCCTGGGCGCGGATCTGGTCTTCGGTCTCATTGAGCATCCGCCGCAGTTCGGTTTGGCGTTGGTTGATGCCTGTGGTATCGGCACTGGATTCCAGCTGCTTGCGCAGTGCTTTCAGTTCTTCGGATGCGGCATTGGCGGCTGTTCTGGCCTCCTCAATGATGGCTTGGGCTTCCCGGCGGGCGGATTCCATGGCCTTTTCCTTTTCCCGCTGCAACTGAAGATTATATTCCTCGCTTTGCTGCTTGATTTTGGCGGTTTCCTGTTTCAGACGTTCTGCCTCCATCCGGGCAGACTCCATCTGCTGCCGCTGCTGCTCCAGCTGTGTCAGCACATCCTCAAAGTCCTTGTCGCTTTTTCCTACCAAATCATCTGCTTCTTTCAAAATGTCCTCAGAAAGACCCAAACGGCGGCAAATGGCAAAAGCATTGGATTTTCCGGGAATACCGATCAAAAGCCGGTAGGTGGGCTGCAGCGTTTCCACATCAAACTCGCAGGAGGCATTGATGACCCCTTTGGTTCGCATTGCATACAGCTTTAATTCCGCGTAGTGGGTGGTCGCAACCACACGGGAACCCATTTTTCGGCTGAACTCAATCAGGGCGATGGCCAGAGCCGCACCTTCGGCAGGATCCGTCCCCGCTCCAAGCTCATCATACAAAACCAGGGTTCTGGAATCACATTGGGCAACCACATCTACAATGGTTTTCATATGTCCTGAGAAGGTGGAGAGACTCTGGGCAATGGACTGTTCGTCACCAATATCCGCCAGGATGGCATCAAAGGTGGAAAGCACGCTGCCGTCACCGGCGGGAATATGAAGTCCGCACTCTGCCATGAGCGTCAACAGACCAATGGTTTTTAAGGTCACTGTTTTACCACCGGTATTGGGTCCTGTAATGATCATGGTATCGAAATCAGAACCCAAGCGCAGAGAAATGGGTACGACTTTTTTCGGGTCGATCAGCGGGTGCCGGGCATTGCGCAGCTCTACCCTGCCCTGATCGTTCATGAGCGGTGCCCAGGCCCGCATCTGATAGCCCAGCTTGGCTTTGGCGAAAATCACATCCAACTGTATAAGCATTTCAACATCCATCCGGATGTTTTCCGCATAGGCAGCGGCCTCTGCAGACAGTTCGGCCAGAATACGCTCGATTTCCTTTTTCTCTTTCAGCTCCAGTTCCCGCAATGCGTTATTGGCATTTACGGCAGACATTGGTTCTACAAAATAAGTAGAACCTGTGGCAGAAACGTCATGCACCAGACCGGGAACATCATTTTTGCACTCCGACTTCACAGGCACCACATAGCGGCCCTGGCGAATGGTGATAATGGGTTCCCGCAAAAACTTGCTGTAGGCCGGAGAGGAGATGACCTTTTGCAGACTGTCCCGTATTTTCCCTGCCTGGATACGCATATGGCGGCGGATGTCGGCCAAGGCAGAAGAAGCGGTATCAGCGATCTCATCCTCGGAAAGGATCGCGCCAAAGATTCGGTCCTCTAAGTATTTATTGGGGATCAGCGCGTCAAACATAGGGTCCAATACCGTTTTGGGATCATCCTCTGACACGTATCCTTTGATATTTCTCGTACAACGCAAGACCCCGGCGATTCGCAGCAGTTCAACGGGCTGTAGACTGCCGCCACGGTCTGCCCGTTCCAGACTGGCAGATACATCGGTCACATCCGCAAAGGTGGGATTGCCCTTTCGGGTGCAGAAATCTGAGGCAGCAGTGGTTTGCGCCAACAGCTCCTGCACCGTATCCAAATCGGAATCGGGCCGCAGCCCTAGGCATCGGGCTTTTCCGCCCTCGCTTCCGGCGCACTGGGAAAGCATTGTAAGAACCTGCCCCAGTTCCAGCTTGGACAGGGATTTTTCATACAATTCCGTCATGTTTTTCTCCTAAAAAAGCTTCCCTGACAAACAGGGATTTGTAAAAGTCCAAAGCTGCAAACCCACGTTCCAGTTGGGTTTGCAGGTATCCTTCTGTCAGCTGACTCAGTGCCTGGGTGGCCTCCTCTCCCAACCGGAAGGAAAACAGCCGTTTTGGGGCGCAGAGACAGATATACCGCATGGCTTCCAGCATTTCCGGGGTCACAGGGACCCGAATCCCAGTAGACTGAGGGTCCCGGCAGCCCTTGCATTCCAGCTGTCCTTGGCTCAAATCGAACCGCTCCGGGGCCTGACATCCGCAAACATGGCAGCCAAACAACTCCGGCGTATAGCCTGCCAAGCAGGCGGCCCGCAATTCAAAGACGGCTTTGACCTGGGCTTCCGGGAGACCCAGTTTGGAGAGCGCGTACAGGCAGTTCAGGAGCAAGGATTGAAGCTCCGGATTTGGCATATCCTCCTGAGAAATCAACTCTGTGACCTGGGCAAAATAGCTGCCCAGAGAAAGCTGAGTCAGCTCCCGGCGCAGACCTGAGAACAGTTCCAGGCTGTGGGCTTCGTTAATGGTATATTTTCCGTTGTATTCAAACAGTGTAAACTCGCCAAAGCTTAAAAGCTGACACGGGGCAGCAAGCGGACTGTTTTTCCGCCGCAGGCCCCGGGCCTTGATGGATAATTTTCCGTAATTCTGGGTCAGCACCGTCAGCATTGCGTCCCGGTCATTGAACTCCGAAACCCGCAGGACGATGGCCCGGACGGTCAGATACATGATGCGCCTCCTGTTGCAGCGTTTGGGTATAAAGCAGATAGGCTTCCGGCGAACCGGTTTCAAGAAATAACTTCCAATAGGCTTGTGACAGCATAAACCTTCCCTCCTGGGTTAGTCTTTGCGACGACAGCCGTTATTAGTCTGGGAAATGCTGGCGGTTACTCCCGATATCCAAAATTGCGAACCAGGAAATCGCTGTCACGCCAGTTTTCCTTTACCTTGACCCAGGTGGTCAGGTAAACCCGGGTACCCATAAATTTCTCGCAGTCATGGCGGGCCAGAGAGGAGATTTTTTTCAGCATCTCACCGTTTTTACCGATGATGATTCCCTTGTGGCTGGCCTTTTCGCAGTAAATCGTGGCATCCAGATCGATGATCCCATTGTCCCGCTCGGAGAACTTGGTGATTTCCACAGCGGTACCGTGGGGGATTTCCTTATCCAGGCACCACAGCAGCTTTTCCCGAATGATTTCTGCCATGACCTGACGCTCCGGCTGGTCGGTGGTGGTATCTGCCGGGAACAGGAAAGGGCCTTCCTGCCCGTAATCTCCGCACAGCTTCAGCAAATCCTCTACCCCGTCACCGGTTTTGGCGGAGATGGGTACGATGGCATCAAATTTGGCGGCTTCAGAATACTTGGCAATGACTTCCAGCAGGGTGTCCTTTTCAACGGTATCAATTTTGTTGATGACCAGGATGGCAGGACACCGGCTTGCCTGGATTTTCTGAATCAGGCCCTCCTCCTGGGGTCCAATGGAGGCAATAGGCTCCACCACCAGCAGCGTCAAATCCACGTCTGCAATGGACTCCTGGGCAACATTGACCATATAGTCGCCCAGTTTGGTTCTGGGCCTGTGGAAGCCGGGGGTATCCACAAAAACATACTGGGTGTCTTCTCGGGTGACGATGCCGCAAATGCGGTTCCGGGTCGTCTGGGGCTTGTTGGAAACAATGGCGATTTTCTCGCCTACCAGGTAATTGGTCAGAGTGGACTTGCCCACGTTGGGCCGTCCGCAAATGGTGATCATGGCGGTTTTTGTATTCATAAATTCTCCTTTAAGTACGGCTCATGCCGGGGATCCCAGCGGCAATGTCTTCTTCTCTGGCACGCATCTGGCGTTTCTGGGGGCCTTCATCCAAGTGGTCGTAGCCCAGCAGATGGAGCATGGAATGAATGGTCAGATACCCAACCTCCCGCCGGGTGGTGTGGCCGAATTCCTGGGCCTGGGCAATGGCCCGTTCTAAGGAAATGCACATATCTCCCAGGGGTACAAGGCCGGTATCCGGATCTGTATATTGGCTCCAATCCTCCGGCAGCTGGCCGGGGGAAAGCTCAAACATGGGAAAGCTCAGCACATCGGTGGGCTTATCTATATTCCGGGCGGTACGGTTGATTTCCTGGATGCCCTTGTCATCGGTGACAAGAACGTTGATCTCACATTTCACAGGAACGCCTTCGGCTTTCAATACGGCGTTGATACAGGTACGGATATTGGCAGAAATCACCAGATGCTGCAATCCCCGCTTCTGGAATACCAGATTCACTTTATTTCTCATTTACTCTCTTCCTTTGGTATCTCCCCTGAAACTTCTGGGAAGATTTATAGTTTTGTTCCGGTTTAGATGCCTGTTCGTAGGCGTTGATGATTTTCTGAACCAGCGCATGACGGACAACATCGGCAGCAGTCAGCCGGCAGATGGCAATGTCTTCCACACCTTGAAGCACCCGCACAGCATCTTTTAAGCCGGAAACCTTATCATCCGGCAAATCGATTTGTGTTACGTCACCGGTGATCACGATTTTGGAGCCAAAGCCAAGCCGGGTCAGAAACATTTTCATCTGCTCCCGGGTGGTGTTTTGGGCTTCATCCAGAATGATAAAGCTGTCATCCAGGGTGCGGCCACGCATATAGGCCAGCGGTGCTACTTCGATAGAGCCACGCTCCTGATATTTTTGAAAGGTTTCGGCACCCAGCATATCATACAGCGCATCATATAGGGGCCGAAGATAAGGGTCCACCTTGTTTTGCAGATCACCCGGAAGAAAACCCAGCCGCTCTCCGGCCTCTACCGCGGGCCGGGTCAGAATGATGCGGTTGACGGTCCGTTCCCGAAAGGCTGATACGGCAGCCGCCACGGCAAGATAGGTTTTGCCGGTACCGGCCGGACCTACGCCGATGGTGACAGTGTTCTTTTGTATTGCCTTCATGTAATTTTGCTGGCCCACGGTTTTGGCTTTGATGGGCTTTCCCTTGGCAGTAATGCAGACCACATCCTGGGCCATTTTGGCGATTTGATCTCCGTTCCCCTCGCTGACCAGCGTGATGAGATACCGGACCCGCTGCTCATCAATGGCTTCCCCTTTGGCTGCCAGAGACAGCAGGGCTTCCAGAGTGCGAACGGCTTTGTCTGCGCTTTCCTCATCGCCGGTGATTTTCAAATCGTCTCCCCGGCTTACAATGCGTACACCCAAGGCTTCCTCGATTCGGCGCACGTTTTCATCAAAGGAACCAAATACGGCAATCAAGTCCTCCACCCGGTCAGCATTTACAATTCTTTCTATTTCCTTACTCATTGGCTTCTCCTATCTGTTCCTGTCGGCTTCTCCCGATAGACTCCAGGCAGCTATACAGGCCCCGGAGGGTATAGGTATCATCTGACAGGAATACGGTTTCCGCTGCGGTCCGAACGGTTCCGGCTACCATGGCTGTTGGAAGATAACGTTCCGCAAAGTCTTTTAGCTCCTTTGTTGCCTCCTCTTGAGGCAGCACTTCGGGGGTCAAATAGACTTGGGTAATATCTTCTGCTGTAAGGCCGATGGGAAGCACAAACCCTCCGGGCAGCGTCAGCGGATACTCCTGATACATTCTACCACATTCACTATCTAAAATTCCACTACCAAACCACAATTTTATACGTTTTTTTCCGAAAATCAAGTACCAGCGGCGAATGATTTTTGCTGTATCCCCTTTTTGAAGCCGATTTTCCGGAAGAAATGCCTGTAAAGAGCGTTTGGTAAAGGCCACGGCCTCCCCTTGGGCTGCCTGGGAAAGGACACACAGACCGCAATCCGTATAGCCGGAAATCAGGATCTGCCCCTTGCTAACGCTCTGTCCCGGGGCGCAAAGGGCGGTTCCCCGGGTGACGGTGAGACTGTGAAGCACACCGTCCCGTACCGCCACAATACTGGATATGCCCGCCGCTTCCGGTTCCTGAATGGGTTGGGCCTGCTTTTCCGCGACACGGATCACAGCCACGCAGCCTTTGGTATTGACCCCTGCCCATTTGAGTTCCGGAAGAAGGGACAGCAAATCATTTTTGATTTTTTCACTGCGAATGCCCCGGCGGCTGACGCCAAAGAACAGGCCGCTTTCTTCTGCGGCTTCCAGAATCTGACCGGCGGGTACGGTACTGTTTCCCTCCACCCGAAAAAAGAACACTCTGGTAGGGATTCAAAGCATCAAGCCCACCAGAAAAGCCATTCCCAGCACCAAAACAGGGTGCGCTTTCAGTTTTAAAAACTGCCAGTAAAGCCCTTTGCGGCGGAGAAGCCGCAATCGTTCTCCCCGTTTCCGGGCAAGGACCGCGGCATTTCCGTAATCCTGTCTTCGAATCTGAAAGCAGAGCAGCAGTCCCCCGTCTGTTGTGATATTCATCATGGGGATGGACGAAAAAGCATCCAGTGCCTGGGTCGGGTCTGCTGTAAGCAGCTCTAACTCCACTTGTCCTTCCAGAGATTGCCACAGATTCATAGGCACCTCCTGCGGATTTCCAGGGAACAGATACTTCCGGTGACCACCAAATGCGCTCGGTTCATTCTGGCCAATTCCAGGCATTCGCCGCAGATGTGCAATTCCCCGAAACTTAACCGAATGCCGATGTGTTCCCGGGTGTAAGCTGTAATACCCCGGTGATTTTCAATGAAGATCTGCCGGTCTCCCGTCAATTCCACAAGGCTTTGGCCCGGTAGGATCTCTCCTGGCAGATCGCCAGATAGCCAGGACAAAAGCGTTTCCTTTCGGTTCACGGCGTCCACCTCCCTGGAAGAATCTATGTATCTGCGTTCCGGAAATTGCATACCATCTTCTGAGGTGATGTTTCATGGGGATACTGCTGGCCATTGGAATGCTTGGGCTGATTCTGGACAGCCGAACGGCCATGCTTGGCGCGGCTGAGGGGGTGGAACTTTGTCTGACGGCGGTGATTCCCTCTCTCCTGCCCTTTCTGTTTTTATCGATGCTGTTGACGGACAGTTTATGGGGCCGGGCAAATGGGCTTCTCAAGCCGCTGGGGCGGCTGTTCGGATTGCCCTCTGGGGCGGAAGCATTGCTGATCCCCGGGCTTCTGGGGGGCTATCCCGCCGGAGCCGCCTGTGTGGGACGGGCCTGGGAGCAAGGAAAGATCACAAAGGCAGATGCCCAACGGCTTCTGGGCTTTTGCAGCAACCCAGGACCGGCCTTTGTATTTGGAATCGTAGGACATCAGTTTTCTTCACTGCTGGCACCTTGGGTGCTGTGGGGGCTGGTGCTGCTGGGGTCCGTAGCTGCTGCCCAGCTGCTGCCATCCTGTGAAAACGAAATCAAGGTCACTGGCGGTGGCGGGAATGTTCCGACACAGGTGGCGTTGGTATTGGGAAACATCTGCGTATTGGTGATATTATTTCGTACAGGGTTAAATTTTTTGGCAACTTATCTTCCCTTGGAGGGTACAGCCCTTGTGATCGCGCAGGGACTGCTGGAACTGACCAACGGCTGCTGCTTTCTTTCAAATGTTCCGTCCGAGGAAACACGGTTTTTACTGGCGGCGGCGTTTTTATCCATGGGCGGTCTGTGTGTCGGTCTGCAAACCAGGCAGGTCACCCGTGGGTTATCTCTGAAATACTATTGTATTGGAAAGCTCATACAGACCGCAACAGCTGTTTTTGCGGGTTGGGTGCTTGTAAACCGGAGTTGGAGCTGGGCAGCTGTGGCGGGAGTTGGATGGTTCATACGTAAAAAGTTTGGAAAAACGGTAGCTTTTTTGAGGGAAACGTTGTATACTGTTGGTAAAAAAGATTCCAGGAGGAGATTATGCTTTTCCGAAAGAAAATAGAGCGGGCCTGTGCCTATTGCAGCCATGGAGTGGCTCTGTGTGACGATCAGATTTTATGTGTCAAAAAGGGAATTCGCAGCCCGGAGAGCAGCTGCCGCCGATTTCAGTACGACCCCTTTAAGCGGATTCCTCTGAAACCCAAAGCCATGGACTTTAAGAAATATGACGAGGATGACTATTCTCTGTAAAAGTCATAGCGTCCAGCCGGAATCCAACATCTGAAAACACCCTGTCCGGGTCGTAAAACGCCTGGGCAGGGTGTTTTCTTGACTTTATTCTGAAATCAATTCCAGGAATTCATCTTCCGTGAGAATGGGAATTCCAAGTTCCTGGGCCTTGCGGGCTTTGGACCCCGCATTTTCTCCGGCCACTACAAAGCTGGTTTTCTTAGAGACGGAGCCAGCGGCCTTTCCACCACAACGCTCAATTTGCTCCGTGGCCTCTTCCCTGGTAAACCGGGTAAGACTACCGGTCAGAACAATGGTTTTCCCGGAGAACCGGGTATCCTGTATGGTTTGGGTCGATTCAAAGTTTACACCGGCCCCTTTCAGGCGGCGGATCATATGCTGGGATTGGGGCTGGGCAAACCAATCGTGGATGCTTTCGGCGGTGACCGCTCCCACATCCGGCACATTGGTCAACTCCTCAACAGAGGCATTCATCAGATTTTCCAGATTGCCAAAAGCCGACGCCAGGGTTTTTCCGGTTTTGGCTCCCACCTGACGGATGCCCAGGGCATAAATCAGCCTGGAAACATCCTGGTGCTTGCTGGATTCTATGGCATTGAGCAGTTTTAGCGCAGCCTTGGTGCCGGATTTCCAAAGGCCGGAAAGCTCCTCCAGGGTCAAATAATAGATGTCTGCCGGAGCGTGAATAGTGCCTTTGGCAATAAGGCTGTCTACAATGGCACTGCCAAGGCCCTCAATATCCATGGCGTCCCGGCTGACAAAATGGGCAATGTTCCGGCTCAGCTGAGCGGGACACTCCGCGCCGGTGCAGCGCAGAAACGCACCATCCTCGTCCCGCTCTACCGTGGCCCCACAGACCGGACATGTTTTCGGCAGAACATAGGGTACGGCATCCACCGGACGGCGGGACAGATCGACCTCCAGAATTTCCGGAATGATCTCCCCTGCCTTGCGGATTTTGACCGTATCGCCAATGCGGACATCCAATCGGGAGATAAAATCCTGGTTGTGTAAAGTTGCGTTGGTCACGGTAGTACCCGCCAACTGGATGGGACGGACCACTGCCTTTGGAGTCAGAACACCGGTACGGCCTACCTGAATTACAATGTCTTCTACCACCGTCAGCTTTTCTTCCGGCGGATACTTATAGGCAACGGCCCACCGGGGGAATTTGGCGGTGGCACCCAGGGTTTCCCGGGCTGCCAGATCGTCCAGCTTGATCACGGCTCCGTCAATATCGCAGGTGTACTTTTCCCGTTCCAAATTGATACGGGTGACCTCCTTTTGAATTTCGGAGGCACTAGACAGACACTGATAGGGAATCACTTTAAAGTGCAGCTGTTTCAGATATTCCAGAGATTCCCGGTGGCTCTGAAAGGATATTCCCTCTGCTAACTGGATGTTAAACACCAGAATATCCAGCTTCCGCTTGGCGGTGATTTTGGAATCCTTTTGACGCAGAGAACCGGCGGCGGCATTTCTTGGATTGGCAAAAGTCTTTTCACCGTTTTCTTCCAGTGTTTCATTCAGGCTTCGGAATGTTTTCTTGGGCATGAACACCTCGCCCCGGACGATCAAGCGGGCTGGCGCGTTTTGGATGGTCATGGGAATGGAACGGATGGTGCGAAGATTCTCGGTCACATCCTCGCCCACAACGCCATCTCCCCGGGTAGCACCCCGAACGAACTGACCGTTTACATATTCCAAGGCTACGGACAATCCATCAATTTTTGGCTCCACCGAAAACCGGGCATCTGGCACAGCCTCCCGGACACGGCTTAAAAAGTCATCCAGTTCTTCCGTGCTGAATACATCCTGCAAGCTCATAAGCGGCACCGCATGGGGAATTTCCGCAAAGGTATTCAATACCTGCCCCCCTACCCGCTTGGTAGGAGAGTCCGGCAGCACCAAATCCGGATGGGCCTTTTCCAGGTCTTCCAGTTCCCGCAGCAGCCGGTCATATTCAAAATCCTGCATGGTGGGATCGTCCAGTACATAGTATCGGTAACCGGCCTCATTAAGAAGCTTTGTCAGCTCCTGAATTCTCTCTTTCGGTTCCATATAAGCCTCCTGTGGTTAAAAATGTGTTTGGGACTTCCCCAACGATCACGGTTTCCGCAACAACAACCTGGCTGGAAACGGAAAAATGTTCCGCCTGTCCAAGAACCAGAATGCTGACATCGACCGTTATTTCCATAACCAGCCGATATAAGGTCTGGTTGATGCCTGCCTGCTGAAACTGGCTGTCGAACACCGCCTCGGAATTTCGGACGGCCAGCACATGGACCGGAATGCAGAAGCCTTTTCCGGCAAAAAGTTCCGGAACGATCAGGCTTCCTATGGGGATGCCCAATTTGGAGGTATCCAGGGACAGAATCTCCTGATTCAAAAGCGTCAACAGCTCTGTTTTCAGCCGGTTTACTTCCAAAATATTTGTTTTCATAGCGGTGATTTTGCCGTTTAAGTCTTTCTCAAAATAAACGATCCGATCATAGGCAACGTTGTTTCGCTCCAATTGGCTGGTCAACGCATCGTTGGCCAGGTCTGAGGTGGTGTTTTTTACCTGGGTCTGTGCCAGTTCTCGGAGAAGCGGGCGATAATGAGTCCTGAACAGAAGAAACAGCCCCAGCAGCACTGCGGACAGCAAGAGGAAGTTCACTCCCAAACGGATCAGATGAACTTTCAACCGGCGCAAACCACCACCCCCATTGGATAAACTATGGCCCAAAGCAGCGGATCATGCGCATATGGTTATAGTTTTTTCATATGGGTACCTGCGGCCTTGGCCATGAGTTTTTTGGTTCCGATGTCATCAAAGGCAACTTCCAGCAAAGCATCACCCCCCATTTTCAGCACAGAAAGCACCATACCCTTGCCAAAGGCGGCGTGCATCACCATGTCGCCCTTTCTGAACTCCGGGATAGGGGCTGATGGGGCAGCCTGCGCCCGAAGAGTGGAAGACAGGTACCCGCTTCCGCGGGCAACGTGCCGCTCGTAGCTCTCCCGCTTCCCCTCCTGGACCTGGGGGCGATAGCCGCCACGTTTAACGATACAACTCTCTGGGATTTCTTTCAAAAACCGGGAGGGCAGTGCCGAGGAAGTGCGGCCGTAAATCATACGCTGTCTGGCATGGCTGAGGGTCAGGGTTTTCTTGGCGCGGGTAATGGCCACATAGCAAAGACGGCGTTCCTCTTCCATTTCCTCCCGGTCACCGATGGCCCGCATTCCAGGGAACAAACCATCTTCAAAACCAACCAGGAATACATGGGGGAATTCCAGGCCTTTGGCAGAGTGAATGGTCATCATCACCACCGCGTCGTCCCCCTCGTTGTACTGCTCCAAGTCGGTATAGAGGGAGATTTCCTCCAGGAATCCGGAAAGGCTTGGCTCGGTGGTATTGGCCAGATAAGACTGAATGCTGGATTTTAATTCCTTGACGTTTTCCAGCTTGGTTTTATTCTCCTCCGTAGGCTTATTGGTAAGCATATCCGCATAGCCAGTACGGATCAGCAGTTCGTCATAGAATTCCGGCAGACTCATGCCGCTTTCCAAAAGCCCCGCCAAATCTTCAATCAAGGCGGAGAACCGCAGAAGTTTTTCAGCGGATTTTTCAAGAGGCCCATAGTTATAGGGGTCACAGACCACATCATAGACGCTCTTTCCCTCGGCTGCTGCCAGCTTTTGGACGGTTTCGATGGTCTTTGCGCCCAAACCTCTGGGCGGGTTATTGATGATCCGCTCCAAACGAAGGTCATCCGAGCGGTTATTGACGACACAAAGATAGGACAGCATATCTTTAATTTCGGAGCGTTCAAAGAAGCGCATCCCTCCAATGACCCGGTAGGGAATGCCGTTTCGTTTCAGGGCATATTCCATGGAGTTGGACTGGGCATTGGTCCGGTACAGAATCGCATAGTCCTTAAAATCGTGGCCTTTGGACTTGGAGAGAATTTGACTGGCTACAAAATTGCCCTCTGCCCCTTCGGTTTCGGCTTCGTAGACCAGAATCGGTTCTCCACTGCCGTTGGAGGTCCAAAGGTGTTTCCCTTTCCGTCCCTGGTTATGGGCGATCACCGCATTGGCCGCATCCAGAATGGATTGGGTGGAACGGTAATTCTGCTCCAAGCGAATGGCTCTGGCACCGGGGTACTGTTCCTCAAAATTCAGAATGTTCTCAATAGTAGCTCCCCGGAACCGATAAATACTCTGGTCGTCGTCGCCGACAACACAGATATTGCGGCGTTTCCCGGCAAGAAGCTCTGTCAGTAGATATTGCACGTGGTTGGTATCCTGATACTCGTCAACCAGAACGTAATGAAATTTTCGCTGATAGTATTCCCGGACTTCCGCATCCTGTTGGAGAAGCTTTACGGTCACGTAGAGGATGTCGTCAAAGTCCAAAGCGTTATTATCCTTCAAACGCCTTTGATAAATGCCATAGACCTTGGCGATTTGCAAAATGCGCAGATCCGATGCGCCCTGGCTGTCTTCCAGCATTTGCTCCGGGGAAATGAGCCGGTCTTTTTGCCTGCCAATGATGCTCAGCACATAGCGAGGGGGAAAGGTTTTATCATCCAGACCCAGTTCCTTTAGAATCTCTTTCATAAGCCGCTCGGAGTCCGAGGTATCATAAATGGTAAAGCTGGAGGTATACCCCATGCGGTCAATATATCTGCGCAGGATGCGGCAGCAGGCGGCGTGGAAGGTCATGGCCCAGATATCCTCAGCCCCCTCTCCCAGCATGGCGGTCAGCCGTTCTTTCAGCTCTCCGGCAGCCTTGTTCGTAAAGGTGATGGCAATAACATTCCAGGGGTTTGTAGGCTCCAACGTACAGAGCCTGTCCGCATGTTCCAACTGCTCCTGGGTAGGTTCAGCCGGTAAGTTTTCCAGAAAGTACACGTCCTCATCCTGAATTTCTCCCGGGATCTCCTGGCCGTCAGAAGCCCGACCATAGCGCAGGATGTTGGCAATTCGGTTGATGAGTACAGTTGTTTTTCCGCTACCGGCACCGGCCAGCAGCAGCAGAGGGCCTTCCGTGGTAAGCACAGCTTCCCGCTGCATATCATTCAGAAACGCAAAACGGGAAGCAATATAATTTCGGCGGGCAGTCAAAAAACGGGAATCCAATTCATCATTCATAGAAGCACCTATCATTTCTTTCTAAGGAACCCCTGATTCCATCGACCAGAGCCGCACTCCGGCGGAAATCGACCAATTCAGAGGTTCCATCATTCGTGGCCTCTATTTTACCGCAGACGGGCCAAAAATGCAAGCGGTTTACAATTCTTCCGACAGCTTTCCTCGAAGAAGGCCAAGAGCCTTTCGCTCGATACGGGAGACCTGAACCTGGCTGATCCCCAACACCTGGGCAGTCCGCTGCTGGGTCAGCCCGTGGAAATAGCGCAGAGAAACCACCTGACATTCCCGCTGAGGAAGCGTCTGAATGGCTTGCCGCAAGGCGATTTTTTCAACCATCCGTTCCTCGGATTCGGTGTCCGTCAACACGTTTTCCAGTGTGAATCCTTCCTCGCCGGTTTCCCGGTAGATGGACTCCGTGGCGGCGGTGGCGGTTTCCGCCATGGCGATTTCTTCCGGTGTCAGACCGGTTTCTCTGGAAAGCTCTGAAAGTCCCGGTTCCCGGCCCAGCTGCAAGGTCAGTCGGCTGCGGGCGGCTTTGATGGCGGCAGACTGCTCTTTGAGGCCTCTGGATACCTTTACCGTACCGTCATCCCGCAGGAACCGCCGGATCTCTCCGGAAATTTTCGGTACGGCATAGGTGGAAAACTGGGTGCCGAAAGCCGGGTCAAACCGCTCTACTGCCTTTAAAAACCCCAGGCAGCCCAATTGATACAGATCTTCCAATTCCGTCCCCCGCCCCTGAAACCGTCGGGCCACCGCCCAGATCAGTCCGGCGTTTTCACTGACCAGCTGCTCTGCAGCGGAAGCATCTCCCGATTGCGCCCGGGTGATCAGTTCCTCCGGAACACTCATTGCCGCCGTTGGAGTTTCCGGCGCATATGTACGGAGGTACCCCGACCTTCCACAGAGGTGATTTCCAGGCTGGACATAAAGCTTTCCATAATGGTAAAGCCCATACCGCTGCGTTCCGCACCTCCGGTGGTGAAGCTGGGCCGTCTGGCCTGCTCCACATCTGGAATGCCTACGCCCTTGTCCTTGATGACAATATCCAGAACATTGTCTTTTAGGATCCGGCATCGCAGGGTAATGATCCCCAGCTCCTTGGGGTATGCGTGGACTATGCAATTGGTGACCGCCTCAGAGACCGCGGTACGAATGTCCCCCAGTTCTTCCAGGGTGGGGTCCAGCTGGGCGGCAAAGCAGGCTACGGCACTTCTGGCAAAGGCTTCATTGCAGGATTTACTGGGGAATTCCAGAATCATATAATTTCCAAACTTCATGATACCGCCTCCCGAATTTCCACAAGCTTGTCAAGGCCAGAGGCCCGGAATACCCGCATGGGCTGGGGAGAAATGCCGGTAAGCAGCAGCTTCCCCTCGATTTGGCTCATACTGCGCAGAGCGTTGATGACCACGGCGATACCGGAGGAATCTACAAAGGTCACGTCCCGAAAATCCAGAACGCAAACCTCCGGCATATAGGTTTCTATTTTTGCGGCAATCACCTGAATATAGGCCTTGGCACAGTGGTGATCGATTTCCCCGGTCAGAGCAACGGTCAGTTTTCCGCTGTCCAGAAAACTGGTAAAATTCATGATATAATCCTCCTTTGTGTGTGGTGCTATTCAGTATAGCTTTTGATTTCCGCACTTCCTGTCGGAATGGCATCCGGAAATAAAAAAAGCCGGAAAGAGACATTGTCCCTTTCCGGAAGCTTGTATCGTCCAGGTGCTAAAAAACAATGTGGGAACAGCTTAAGACCGTTCCCACATTGTATCGTTTGTTCTTAAGTTACAGAGACTGAAGCGCGGCCAGGCTTTCTTCCAGGGCGGCGATCAGATCGGCGGCCTTTTTGGCCTTTTCCCGCTCGGCATTTACAACTGCCTCGGGGGCGCGGGAGGTAAAGTTCTCGTTGGAAAGCTTGGCGTTGAGGCTTGCCAGGTTCTTTCTGGCCTTTTCCAACTCCTTGCCAATACGCTCCTGCTCCTTGGCAATGTCAACCAGCTGACCCATGGGGATATAGAGCTTTGCGTCAGCGGTGGCGCAGGTCACGAGACCTTGCAGGTTTTCAGGCTCTTTTTCCAGTAGCTCCACCTTATCGGCATAAGCCAAACGCTGGATAAAGCCCGCACCCTGGGCAAAGACCTGGGGCGCAGCGGTGAGAACGTAAAGCGTTGCTTTCTTGGAGGGAGGCACGTTCATTTCGGCTCTGCGGTTACGAATGGCCCGGATGGCGTTCATAACAGACTCCATATGGGCCTCTTCTGTGGCAAAATTCAGTTCCTCAGAAGCCACCGGCCACTGGGCAATGATCAGAGCAGTCTGGCGTTGGGGCAGACTCTGCCAAATCTCCTCGGTAATAAAGGGCATAAAGGGGTGCAGCAGACGAAGCGTCTGATCCAGCACGTATACCAGCACCTGCAGAGCGGTATTCTTGCGGGAAGCATCCTCGCTGTACAGTCTGGCCTTGGTCAGCTCAATATACCAGTCACAGTAGGTATCCCAGATGAAGTCGTAGATTTTCTGGACCGCAATGCCCAGTTCGTACCGCTCCATGTTGTCGGTGACCTCTGCAATCAGGGTATTCAGCTTGGAAAGCACCCACTTATCCGCAATTTCCAGTTCCTGGGAAAGCTGCGGCACAAAGTCCTCGCCCAGATTCATCAGAACGTAGCGAGAGGCGTTCCAAAGCTTATTGGCAAAGTTCCGCATGGCTTCGCAACGTTCCACATAGAAACGCATGTCGTTTCCGGGAGAGTTGCCGGTGATCATGTTCATACGCAGTGCATCGCAGCCGTATTTGGAAATCATTTCCAGGGGATCAATGCCGTTACCCAGAGACTTAGACATTTTCCGGCCCTTATCGTCACGCACCAGACCATGGATCAAGACGGTGTGGAAAGGCGTTTTGCCGGTGTGTTCACAGCCGGAGAAAATCATCCGGGCGACCCAGAAGAAGATAATATCATAACCGGTGACCAGAACATCCGTGGGATAGAAATAATCCAGGTCCGGGTTCTTGTCCGGCCAGCCCAGAGTCTCAAAGGGCCACAGAGCGGAACTGAACCAGGTATCCAGAACGTCCGGGTCCCGCTCAATATGGGTAGAGCCGCAACGCTCACACTTGCAGGCATCCTCCCGGGAAACCGTCATATGGCCGCAGTCGGCGCAGGTCCAGGCAGGAATCTGATGGCCCCACCACAGCTGACGGGAAATACACCAGTCACGAACGTTTTCCATCCAGTTCAGGTAGGTTTTGGTAAAGCGTTCCGGAACGAACTTGGTTTCACCGTCTTTGACCACCCGAATGGCTTCCTCGGCCAGGGGCTTCATTTTTACAAACCACTGGGCGGAGATGATGGGTTCCACGTCATTGTGGCAGCGATAGCAGGTACCTACATTATGAGCGTAGTCCTCCACCTTTACAAGATAACCCTGCTCTTCCAGGTCAGCGACGATCTGCTTTCTGGCCTCATACCGGTCAAGGCCCTGATATTTGCCGCCCAGCTCGTTGACCTTGCCCTCATCATCCAGCACCCGGATCACTTCCAGGTTGTGACGCAAGCCGACTTCAAAGTCGTTGGGGTCATGGGCGGGGGTCATTTTGACACAGCCGGTGCCAAATTCCATTTCCGCATAGTCATCGGCAACCACGGAAATGGGCTTATTCAGCAGGGGCAGGATCACATTTTTTCCAACAATGGAACGGTAACGTTCATCCGCAGGATTGACGCAGACACCGGAGTCGCCCAGCATGGTTTCCGGACGGGTGGTGGCAACGATAACTTCACCGGTACCGTCTTCCAGAGGATAGCGGATGTGCCACAGATGGCCGGGCTTATCCACGTATTCCACTTCCGCGTCGCTCAGTGCGGTAACACAGTGGGGACACCAGTTGATGATGCGGCTGCCTTTGTAAATCAGGCCCTTTTCGTACAGGGAAACGAATACCTCCCGCACGGCCTTGGAGCAGCCCTCATCCATGGTAAACCGGGCACGGTCCCAGTCACAGCTGGCACCCAGCTTTTTCTGTTGCTCTACGATGCGGTTGCCGAACCGGTTCTTCCAGTCCCAAACCCGCTCCAGGAATTTTTCACGGCCCAAATCGTACCGGGTCAGGCCCTCTTTCCGCAGTTCTTCCTCCACCTTGATTTGGGTGGCAATACCGGCATGGTCCACGCCGGGGATCCAAAGGGCGTTATAGCCCTGCATCCGCTTGAAACGAATGATGCTGTCCTGCAAGGTTGCGTCCATGGCGTGACCCATGTGCAGTTGGCCAGTAACATTGGGAGGGGGCATGACGATGGTAAAGGGCTTTTTGTTCTCATCCCGCTCCGCGTGGAAGTAACCACCCTCCTGCCACATGTTGTAGATCTCGGTTTCTACGGCCTGAGGCTCGTAGACTTTGTTTAATTCTTTTGCCATAACGATCTCCTTTCCATAAAAAAGCCCTGGGCGAAAAACACCCAGGGCGAAAAATCCGCGGTACCACCTGAATTTCCGGTTTCCCGGACACTCTCACGCTGTAACGGGCTGACCCGTACTGCCCTACTTTTTTCAGGCAGTCCGCTCCCGGGCGACCATTCCCCTGCCGTCTTGAGCGTTCTCACCAACCACGCTTTCTCTGAAATCCGGCAAAACGGGAAACCTCCCGATCCATGCGTTTGCATTTGTGTCACATTTTACCCAAGAATCCCCGGATTGTCAAGACTTAATTCTATTTTTCTTGACGGACGGTATATTCCTGACTATAATAGGGTGTATTAACGAATTTGGAGTGTAGCGTATGATCAAGCTTTCCCTGGTAGTCCCCTGTTATAATGAGGGGGAAAATGTGATCCCATTTCATGAGGCAGTATTGAATGCTTTCCGGGACTGCGGCTATGCCATTGAAATCGTTTATGTGGATGACGGCAGCCGGGATGCCACTTTGCACAATTTGAAAAAAATCTATGCCCGTCAGGATTGTCCGGTGAAAATCATATCTTTCTCCCGCAATTTTGGGAAAGAGGCCGGAATTTACGCAGGATTACAGCACGCCTCCGGGGATTACATCAGCCTTATTGACGCGGATTTGCAGCAGCGTCCGGAAATTGTGCGGGATATGGTTCAAATGTTGGAGGAACAACCGGAATACGATATTGTAGCCGCCTATCAGGATCGCCGCAATGAAGGAAAAGTGCTTTCTTTCTTCAAAAAGAGTTTTTATTCCATCATCAACCGCCTTTCCAAAGTTTCCTTGCAGGCGGATGCCAGTGATTTCCGAACTTTCCGCCGAAGTGTCCGTGACAGTATTCTGGAGCTGGGCGAATACCACCGCTTTTCCAAGGGGATTTTTGCCTGGGTCGGTTATAACACCCTCTTTATTCCCTATACCGCCTGCCCACGGCAGAATGGGTCTACCAAGTGGAGCTTCTGGAAGCTTTTGAACTATGCCATGGAGGGAATCGTTGGCTTTTCCACAGCACCGCTGCGGCTTGCAACCATTCTGGGCTCTGCTACAGGTGTCGCCGCATTGATTTATTTGATTTGCGTGATTCTGGAAAAGCTGATCAAAGGCATTGCCGTTCCCGGGTATGCGACTATTATTGTACTGCTGTTGTTCTATTCCAGTATGCAGCTGTTTTGCATTGGCATTATCGGAGAATACGTGGGCCGGAACTTTGAGCAAAGCAAGAATCGCCCCATATATATTGCGAAAGAGGTCATTGGAGAAGAAAACAACCAATGAACCCGCAAAAACCCGACCTGAAAAGGCCGGGTTTTTAAGCAATCATAGGAGCGTTTTGATAGAAATACCAATCAGCGGTTCTTGTCGTCCTCTTCCCAGGTGCGTTCACTGATAATATATCTGGGCCGGTGCTTGGTCTCCATGTAAATTTTTCCGATGTACTCTCCAATCACGCCAAGGCAAATAAGCTGAACACCGCCCATAAAGCAGACGATGCAGACGGTGGAGGCCCAGCCGCTGACGGTGCTGCCTACGAAGTGGGCAATTAAAGCCCAGATCACGGCAATAAAGCTCAGCAGCGATACAATACAACCGAAACCGGTGATCATCCGGATGGGCTTTACGGAAAGGCTGGTGATGCCGTCAAAGGCCAAGGCCAGCATCTTTTTCAAAGGATAATGGCTTTCTCCGGCGATTCGCTCGGCTCGCTCATAATAGACACTGGTACTCTTGAAACCCACCAGAGGAATCATGCCCCGCAGAAAAATATTGACCTCCTTGAAGTTGGCAAATTCCTGCAAAACCTTACTGGAAATCAGGCGGTAGTCCGCATGGTTGAAAACCACTTCGGCCCCCATCCAATTCATAAGCTTATAGAAGCCCTCGGCGGTGAACCGCTTGAAGAAGGTATCGGTGTCTCGCTTGCTGCGTACACCGTAGACGACCTCACAGCCATCTAAATAGGCATCCACCATTTTATCCATGGCGTTGATGTCGTCCTGGCCGTCACAGTCAATGGAGATGGTAATGTCGCAGCGGTCTTTGGCCTCCATGAGTCCTGCCAGAACCGCATTCTGATGCCCACGGTTGCGGCTTTGGCTAATACCAAGATAATGGGGATCTTTTTTGGAGAGGTCTTCAATAATGTTCCAGGTATCATCCTTGGAGCCGTCATTTACAAAAAGAACACGGCTATCCGGAGACACTTTCCCAGCGGTTTCCAAATCCTGAATTTTCTTCAGGAACATGGGGGCAGTAATGGGAAGAACCTTTTCCTCATTATAGCAGGGAATAACGATGTACAGAATAGGGCGCATAATTTACTCCTTTCTAATTGCATCCGGCGACACGTAGACGTCGGCGCAGGGATATTCCAAGTGCTGGTACTGCTTTTTTTGCATCTGCTCCCAAAGCCAGCCGGAAAGATGGTTGTCATTGGGTAGTGCGTTTGTGGAATGATCGCCCATTTCCGGATGCAGCACCACCACAATATCCGGAAGATCATGGGTTTCACCGTAGCTTTCCAATCGCGGGCTGTCCAGCGGTGTACGCCAGGCAGTAGGAACGCCGCATGGAAAATCTACGGTCAGATAACCCCAGGGCAAAATTTTGGAAAAGAAAACGGTATTGGTCGGCCCATAGGTGCTGTTTAAGTCCTGAGTCATGTCAAGAATGGATTCGTATTGCTGGGCGTGGAGCTTCGTGGTATGAATCCCTTTCGCCGGTCCTCTTGTCATGGATACCGTCAGCGTATCTATGGGGCCATCCCGGAACACGCTGGTAAGTCGGCTGAATAGGGTCATCGCAAGGGTGGCACAGACCAGAATAATGCTCACACGGCGAAGATTTTTCTCCGTATCGGGCAAGGAGGAAAACTGCAGGACAACGCCCATGGCATATACCGGAAGCCCTACGGTAAAAGCAATGGCCTCTGTATTGGAGCTAAGGGCCATAGAAACACCCATAGAAGCCCCCAGCAGACGCAGAGACAAGGCCGGTATGGAGATTTGCCGCCGGAGCCAACACAGACTCAGTCCGGGCAAGCAGAACAGAGCAAAGGTATAGGCCGCAAAACCGGTTTCCGCTAACCGATAACGCCAGAAAGACACTGCTGCCCCCACCAGCGCAATCAACAGCCCCGGCAGTGTCCCGACAGATTTTGGAAAGAACTTGGCCCCAAGCAAAAGGGCCAGACAGGACAGTAAAACCAGGCCCAACTCATAATAATAGAGCATTTTTACATCCCGTATGGCAGCAATCAGGTTTGTTATCGGGCCGCCTACGTGTTCCGGGTCTGTAAAAATCTGTTTTAGGTTATCCAGGATTCCCGCAAAATCTCTTGGAAGAAACGCAACGATAAACACCGCTGCCGCAACACAGATGCCAAAAAGGCTCCAGCGTCCCGCTTCCCTGCCAGGCCGATAAACCAGGGCTGCGGCGACTCCAAAAATGACGAACAGTGCAAAATAAGGTACGCAAAGGACCGCACCGCTTAAAAGTACGCCGCCAAAAAAATAGAGGGCTTTTTGCTTTTTGCCATGATGTCCCTGCCCCCGCAAAAAAAAGCACCAGGCGGAGGCGCAAAAAAGGACAAACAGATTATAGTAACTCAGTCCCCAGATGTTTCCCCTGGAATAACTCAGAAGCAATCCGGCGCACAGGAAAGAAATCAAGGGCTTTTCTTTGTTGCAAAGGGTCGTATAGAGCAGTAACGAGGCTCCCAAAGCCAGCAGTGTATACAAGCTTCTGGCGAAAAGATAGATTCCCTCCGTTCCGAACAGGCCGTGATAGAAACTGAGTGCGGGATAGAACAAAGCAGAATAGAACTGGACCGGATGCCACTCATCCAGAATCAGGTGTTGGCCGTTCCACATTCGTTGGGCAAAGGTCAGATAGAAGCTTTCATCGGACCAGCAAAAACCATACCGCCCCCGGTCAAGCAGCAAAAGCCCCACTGCCACAAGGACCCAGGCAAAAAAGGCATGGCTCCTATTGGTTTTGTTCAAAATGGAACCCTCCAGAAATTTTTCCTTTATTATACACCACAAAGAAAAATTATTCAACCCATAGAACGCACCGTTTCTACTGATAAGTTCAATTTCCCGGAAACAGCGAGGCATCTTTGTACAGTAATTCTCTTTTGACAGTTGACAGAATGCTGTCAATCTTATACAATTGACGCAGAAAGAAAAGGCTTGTACTATGGGAAATTGACAAGTCTTTTGAGAGGAGTTACAATCATGTATCGTATTTTGGAACTGAATCCACAACTAAAGGACTTCGCCGGTGATATTGACCTGCGAATGCATTTATATCAGGACACCCAAAACAGAATCCTTTCAAAGGGCCAGAGCCTCAGCGATTTTTCCAACGCATATGAATATTTCGGTTTTCATCATGTGCCAGGGGGCTGGTATTATCGGGAATGGGCACCCAGTGCCTATCAGCTGTATTTGTCCGGCGAATTCAACGACTGGGATCCCACCTCTCATCCCCTGACCAGTATTGGTAACGGAAATTGGGAGCTGTATCTCCCCGGTGATGACGCTTTGTGGGAAGGCTGCAAGGTTAAAACGGTGGTTGATGCCTTTATGCAGCGTACATGGCATATTCCCCTTTACGCCCGCCGTGTGATCCAGCAGGAGGGCAGCGTGGAATGGGTCTGTGAGGTAACAGATGACCAGAAGAAATTCCCATGGACGGACCGGAATTTCCGCCGGGAGGATTCTCTGTTTATTTATGAGGCCCACGTTGGTATGGCCCAGGAGGAAGGAAAGGTTGGCACCTATCGGGAATTTGCTGACCTGATCCTGCCCAGAATCAAGCGGGCCGGGTACAATACCGTCCAGCTTATGGCCATCATGGAGCATCCCTATTATGGCAGCTTCGGCTATCAGGTAGCCAACTTCTATGCCGCTTCCAGCTGGTTCGGCAAACCGGAGGACCTCAAGTATCTGGTCAATAAAGCCCACGAAATGGGCCTTTGCGTGATCATGGACGTGGTGCATTCCCATGCGGTAAAGAATACCACCGAGGGCATCAACATGTTTGATGGCACCACCTGGCAGTTCTTCCATGACGGCGGCAAGGGTGACCACCCTGCCTGGGATACCAAGTGCTTTGACTACGGAAAGACCGGTGTTATCCATTTCCTGCTCAGCAACCTGAAATTCTGGATGACCGAGTATCATTTTGACGGCTTCCGTTTTGACGGTGTTACCTCCATGCTCTACCATGACCACGGCCTGGGTACCGACTTTAATACCAACGACAAATACTTCTCTTACAATACCCATACAGAAGCCATCACCTATTTGCAGTTGGCAAACCAGATGATCCGGCAGGTGAATCCCATGGCCGTGACCATTGCGGAGGATATGTCCGGTATGCCCGGCATGTGTCTGCCCATTGCCGACGGTGGAATTGGTTTTGATTACCGGCTGGGTATGGGGCTGCCTGATATGTGGGTCCGCACCGTAAGGGATGTGCGGGACGAGGATTGGAATATTTTCCAGATGTGGTGCAGTATGTGCATGCGCCGCCCCGGCGAAAATACCGTTGCCTATGTGGAGAGCCACGACCAGGCTCTGGTAGGTGACAAAACTCTGATTTTCCGGCTGGCAGATGCGGCTATGTACACAGACATGGATAAGGCAACCCACAACCCTGTAATCGACAGAGCCATTGCCCTGCACAAAATGGCCCGCCTCTTTACCCTGGCCGGTGGCGGAGAGGCCTATCTGAACTTCATGGGCAATGAGTTTGGCCATCCGGAGTGGATCGATTTCCCCCGGGAGGGTAACGGCTGGAGCTTCCACTACTGCCGCCGCCAGTGGAGTCTGCGGGACAACGGTTTCCTTAAATACCAGTGGCTGGGTGAATTTGACCAGGATATGATTGAGCTGGCCAAACGTGTGGACTTGTTCAAAATGCACTTTGGCGATTTGAGACTGAATGACAGCGAAAAGAAAATCCTGGTGTTCTACCGCCAGGGCCTGATGTTCGCTTTCAATTTCCACCCCACCAAATCCTTTACGGATGTTCGGGTCAGTCTGCCGCATATGGCTGACTACAAAATCGTCCTGAATACAGATGACAGCAAATATGGCGGCAACGACCTGGTTTCCAAATCCTCCTATCCCGCAATCGTAGACAAAAAGGGGAATTCCGTTATTTCTCTCTATCTCCCCGCCCGCAGTGCTTTGGTGCTGGAAGAGGGCAAAATCCGGGTAATGCCCATAGACACCCGGAAGAAAAACCACAAAAAGTAAAAAGCAGAGTGCTAACCGATTCCTTTGTCGGTTAGCACTTCTTTTTGATATAACCAAAGACGAACACGCCCACCGCCCCTACTATCCGAAAAACAAAGTCCAAGGAAATGTTATAAACAGATGTAGTTCTTCTAAAAATTAGAAGAACAAAGTATAAAAGGAAGCTGTTTTGTTGTACAATTCAGGTAAGAAAACTTACCGGGAGGAACACCATGAAGCAGCTTTCTTCTTCTGAACTGAATAGCGTGAGCAAAGAATCACGCGCTAAATAAAATCCGTAAGGCACTTGAGTAAAGAAAATAACACAGAAAATACCATTGTAGACGGGTCAGCGATTTTGTGGTGATGCTGAACACTCAGCAGGATATGCGGCAGTCAAAACACTTGGATAAAAAATTTCTTAAAAAATGTGCAACCAGGAACAAATCTCTGCGTATATAAGGGTGAAACACTCAGAGAGAAAAGGAGGACCTCTATTATGGAGGATAATCAGATCATCAAACTATACTTTGAACGCTCAGAGCAGGCGATTAAAGAAACGGACACAAAGTATGGCGGCTACTGTTACAGTATTGCTTATAATATTTTGACCAATCAAGAGGATGCCGAAGAAAGTGTTAGTGATACATACCTGTCCGCATGGAATTCCATGCCGCCCCGGCATCCCCCGGCACTGGCGGCGTTTCTTGGGAAAATCACCCGGAATATTTCCATTGATCGTTGGAGAAAGTACCGTGCTTTTAAGCGGGGCGAGGGTCAGATTGAAATTGCGCTGGACGAACTTAGCGAATGCGTTGGTGGAGAAAGTGCTGAAGACGTGGCTATTCAGAAAGAAATCTTGGCCAGTTTGAACCGCTTTCTTGGCACGCTGAAAGAAACGGAGCGGAGTGTATTCCTCTGCCGCTACTGGTATCTGGATTCCACAGAGTAAATCGCGGAAAAGTCTGGTTTTAGCGTCAGTAAGGTCAAGTCTATGCTATTTCGTATCCGAAAGAGGTTATATACGCAGCTGGTGAAGGAGGGATTGCAATGACAAATATGGATCTGTTGGATATTCTGGGCGGTGTACAGGGAAAATACATATTGGAAGCACAACAGCTTCGTACAGGCGGCAAGAAACCGCAACGCTCGCGCTATATACGACAGCTAGCGGCAGTGATTACTCTGATTCTGATACTGACCGTATTCTTGAACACCGCTCCAGGTGTGGCAGCTGTTGAATATGTGAAAGAAAAGGTTACCAGCCTGATTGAAGCCCTTTTCCCGCCAAAGAAAATGACCATAAATGTTGAGGGAATGGAATATGAGGGCGATTATGCAGCAGATGGTGTGGAACCGGAAGTCACTGCCGAAACACCGCAGCCGGGATTTGCAATTTACTATGATGTTGACAGCTATACGATGGAAAAGGAGGGCGATATCACCTATATTCGTCCGTATTTGAAGTCAATGACACGGGAAGAAGTACTGGAAATTTATGGAGATTACCTTTTCTCGCTGTCCGAAGAAGAACAGGAGCGGCAGATTGCTTCCCTTATGAGTCCTCAGACAGACCCCTCTCTGCCGAACTGTGAGATTGAAATTATCCATTTGGGCATTCCCTATGAGCAGACAGCTTCTCAGGAACGGGCAGAATTGGAAGGTCATTGGGAGATTACGGAAGCAGTTACCGGAAACCGAATCACTTTCTCCATGTGCAACGGTCAAGAATGGGACTCCCCTGTTGAAGTCCGGGACTACATCTCCGACGAACAGGGTGGTTGCTTCCGCATCACCAGTCGGTATTATCTGGAAGCAGCGGAGGGGCATGGTGTCCGGTTTGCAGCGATTGTGAATACATTTGCTGTAATTCCGCCTCAAGGAAGTGCCGACCTGATATCGGATGATAATGCGCCATAAGCAGAAGCTGCGTCTATATTATCGCAAGCAGCAAGGAGAATCAGAAGTGAAAGAAACAAGATGTTTTTTCTTGCAGTATTATTTGCGCGCTGCTGTATTCCCGCGCAATACAAAGCGGCATTCCCTCAAACACAGCCCCACAGGCATCGACCCATCTTATAGAACAGCCATTCTTTCCCGCAGAAACACTTTATACAGGGAAATCAATCATCGGAAGACCATTCAGACCAATCTTTTATGCGGAAGACGATTCAAAATCGCAGCTGGTGGATCGCCCGAAAGTGTTGGAGGAAAGTAAACGCACAACACCCACCGCCGTCCTGTCCAGGAATGCGGTGGGCGTTTATGCTTAATAGAACAGAAGATCAGAATAGGTGGGATAAGGCCAATAGGACTTTGCGGTATTCTTTTCCAGAATATCCGCCTGGTGGCGGAGTTCTTCCATCAGGGGGACGATTACGCTGTGGCAGTGATCGGCGGCGGCCTCTTCTTCTACCGGCGTATGGTTCAGAGCGTCCTTCAACTGCTCAACGGTATCGTAGGCAGCATCACAGGCAGCAGACAGCCTTTGAATCAGTGCCATCTCTCCCCTGCAGCTGACACCCAGTCCCTTTTTAGAGGCTACGCCGCCGCACAGGGCATCGGTGTAGCCCATGGCAGCCGGAAGAATCTGCTGCACGGTCATATCAACCATGGTTCTGGCTTCAATATTGATTTTTTTGCGGTAGTCATCCAAGTAAATAGCATGTCTGGCCCGGAATTCGGTTTCCGTAAAAACACCGTGTTTGGTGACCAGTTCAATATTCTTAGGCGACAGGTAGGAACGCATGGCCTCAGCGGTAGAGGGCAGATTGCTAAGGCCCCGGCGGGCAGCTTCCTGCCGCCACTCCTCGGAGTAACCGTTGCCGCCAAAAATGATTCGGCTATGGTCTTTCAAAGCCTGATAGACCAATTTTTGCAGTGCCTTGTCAAAATCCTTGGCGTTTTCCAGGACGTCCGCAAATCTGCCCAGTTCTTCGGCCATAATGGTATTCAAGGCAATGTTGGGGCCTGCGATGGACTGAGAAGAACCCAGCATCCGCAGCTCAAATTTATTGCCGGTAAAGGCCAGAGGGCTGGTACGGTTTCTGTCTGTGGTGTCCTTGGGTATAGCGGGCATCACGTCCACGCCGATGCGCAGCAGACTTTTTTCCGGCTCTGTATAATTGGTGCCATCGATAATGGACTGCACCACCGCATTCAGCTCGTCTCCCAGGAAAATGGAGACAATGGCGGGGGGTGCTTCATTGGCACCCAGTCGGGTATCATTGCTGGCAGAGGCCACCGTGCAGCGCAGGAACTCCTGATATTCGTCCACCCCCTGAATGAACGCCGCCAGAAACACCAGAAACTGGGCGTTTTGTCGGGGGGTCTTTCCGGGGCTGAACAGATTTTTTCCCATATCCGTAGACAGCGACCAGTTGTTGTGTTTGCCGCTGCCGTTGACACCGGCAAAGGGCTTTTCATGGAGCAAGCACACCAGATTGTGCTTGGCAGCGCACTTTTTCATAATGCGCATGATGAGTTGGTTGTCATCGCAGGCTTTGTTGGCATCGGTATAGATGGGGGCCAGTTCATGCTGGCAGGGTGCGCCTTCGTTGTGCTTGGTCTTGGAAAGAATGCCCAAACGCCACAGCTGTTCATCCAGGTCTTGCATGAATTCAGAAACCCGGGTGCGGATGGCCGCAAAATAATGGTCATCCAATTCCTGGCCCTTGGGCGCAGGGGCACCGAACAGTGTCCGCCCGGTCAGCCGAAGGTCTTCCCGCTGGGCGTACAGGTCTTTGGGCAACAGAAAATACTCCTGCTCTGCACCAACGCAGGTAATGATTCGATGGGTCTGGGTATCTCCAAAGAGCCTGAGAATACGGATGGCCTCTCGGGATACCTCCTCCAGCGAGCGGAGCAAAGGGGTTTTCTTATCCAGGGAATCTCCCGTATAGGAGAAAAACATGG
Source organism: uncultured Oscillospiraceae bacterium (assembly GCA_934593275.1). Taxonomy (GTDB): domain Bacteria; phylum Bacillota; class Clostridia; order Oscillospirales; family Oscillospiraceae; genus Faecousia. The sequence goes on from CAKTQE010000005.1 coordinate 70,223, forward strand.
TGGGGATGTAGAGGCTGCCGTCTTTCACAAAGGCGCAGGCTGTAGGGTCCCAGGCGGTATATCCTCTGGCCTCAAAGGTCGCCCGAAGACCGCCGGAGGGGAAAGAACTGGCATCCGGCTCGCCACGTACCAGCTCTTTGCCGGAGAATTCCATAATGACCCGGCCATCACCGGTAGGTGTGATAAAGGAATCGTGCTTCTCAGCGGTAATGCCGGTCATGGGCTGGAACCAATGGGTATAATGGGTGGCTCCCTTTTCCAACGCCCAGATTTTCATGGCTTCCGCAATTTCGTTGGCCACATCCAGTGGCAGCGTGGAGCCTGTTTGGATACAATTCTCCCATGCGCGGTAAATTTCTACCGGCAAGCGTTGCTTCATGACTGCCTCATTAAAGACATCACTGCCAAAAATCTCAGGGACATTCAGGATTTCAGCCATAATCGGGAAACATTCCTTTCAATTGAGATGTATACACATAATCTATGTTGATTTTAAAGCAGCCAGGAAGAAAAAGCAAGAGTCGATTCTGTCCAAATCCACCAGTTTTCTGCCGCTATCTTTGTAGAAGACGACAAAAGGCATCCTTTTAGGACTGGGGCGTCTGGGATTGCTGCCAGGCTTCCCGAGCGGCTTTCAAAAGGCTATTGATATCTGCCGACAAATATTTGCGAAGCTGCTCCGAATTTCTGATTCTGGAAATATAGTTGATCAGACTTTTGGGCTGGAGAATATCTTCCATCACTTCTACATCCCCGGAAGTCAAAAGGTCGTACAAGGTATCGACCATGCGGATACGGTCTTCCCTGCCCATGCCCGCAAGCCAGTTTTCCAGGGTTCGCTGTAAAAACAGACTGCCGGAGGTGAGGGCCGGCATCCGAAGCATTTGGGCACCGCAGATTTCCCAGCTAAAGGGGTCATGCTGCATGATCCCGGTCTGGTTGCTTTTGACAATGAAAACCGGTTCCAGGCGGTAGAGGATCATGCCGATCATAGAACCTTGGGGCACATAGGTTTTGATTTTCGGTACGATGCTCTCATACCCTGGGTCGGATAAAAATTCTCTGGAAAATCCAGGACCCTCCTGGTTGTATACCTCCAATACCCGATTTCGGATCACCGGCGCACTTTGGGACACTGCGTAAACGGCGATATTCCCGCCTTTGGAGTGGCCACTGACCCGAACCGGACCGGGATAAACCATCAGGACATCTTGAAGATACTGCTTTGCCAGAGCCTGGGATGGAATCACCTGGCGAAAACACATGCTGAAATCTTCTTTCCAGCCTACAAGGGTATTATCTGTCCCCCGGAAAGATACAAATAAGCTGCCATCGTCCAGCCGAAAGGTGACTCCGGCAAATTGGGTGTCCCGTTCCTTGATGAATTTCGTCCTATATTCCATAATCTCTATTTCGCCAAAACGTTGGCTCTCCCCTGCCAGCCGCAGAAGCTCCAAATCGTTTTTGGCGCGAACGTAGTCAGGAGGCGTTGGAAAAGAAAAGAACTCTGAAACTGCCTGACGCAGAGTAATGGGCTTCTCCGGATGCAGCTCCGCCATGCCCCGAAATGGAATATAACTCAGGGTAGAGAAAATAATTGCATCCACTTCATTGGGCGGCGATGCCGAAAAGGACAAATCTCCCCGCCAGCGAATATAATCTACCATATCACCCATAGAGAAGCCCCCTTTATAAGTAGAAGTTTGAATTCAGTATAACAGAAAAAAATGGCCATTGCAAGTTGACAATGGCATTTCAGAAAACTACAATGTAGAGTATCCCCTTTGGATTCCCGGAGGGATAACACCGGAAAGAAGGAACACGCATGTATACAGAAATCACAAGAAATCAAGCCCTGGAGCTGCTTCGAAAATACAACCAGGAACCGTTTCATATTCTTCATGGACTGACAGTAGAGGGATGTATGGCTTATTTTGCCCAGGAAATGGGTGAAGATGTCCATTTCTGGAGCCTTGTTGGATTGCTCCATGATGTGGATTTTGAAAAATATCCTCAGGAGCATTGCCTGAAAGCACCGGAACTGCTGGCAGAAATTCACGCTGAGCCTGAGTTTATCCATGGCGTCTGCTCCCACGGATATGGACTGTGCTGCGATGTGGAGCCGACAGTACCTATGGAAAAGGTACTTTTTGCCGTGGATGAATTGACAGGACTGATCGGTGCCGCTGCCCGGATGAGGCCCAGCAAAAGCGTTGTGGACCTGGAGGTCTCCAGCCTGAAAAAGAAATTCAAGGACAAAAAGTTTGCCGCAGGCTGCTCCCGAGAAGTCATCTCCCAAGGCGCAGAACGTTTGGGCTGGACACTGGATACACTGATGGAAAAGACGATTCTCGCCATGCGCAGTTGTGAAGCATCCGTTCAGGAAGAAATGCAAACCTTGTTTAACACGTAAGAAAAGCAAAGATTGCAGGGAATGTTTTCTTAAGTACTCAATATCCACCCATCTATAAGACAGGCAGGCCCAACCCAAGGGTCTGCCTGTCTTATGGGTGGGGGGTGAATGCTTACTAAGGTTTTATATATAACAGCTTAGTTTTTGCGTTTTGTGGAATGGTTCATCTTTTTCTTTACTTGGTCAGGCATATCAATGAGTCCAAACCGATAGAACATTCCATAGATGTATGACACACCCCGGATATCACCCAGTGCTTTCGGACGGTCTACCACTTCTCCCACAATTTTAATGTTCCGTAGTGCAAGCATCACAGAACTCCATGCCAGGCTTTTACTATTCTCTCTGCGATCGATCCACAGTTCCTTTGTGTATTGCCCATTTCGGCCCTTTCGTATTTCATAGGTAAATGGTAAGCCAGAATAGGTTTTGAAGCGCACACCCGCATAAAGAAGAATCACCTCCCAAAGGTGTTCCTCTGTCAGCTCTGTTCGCAGTTTTCTTACCGCTCTGTATCTCCGCTGACGTTCCGCGCCTACACTGATTTTCTCCACTGGTGTTTCATTTGAAAAGTACACTCCCTTTTCATAAGGCAGATACGAAGTAACAGAGGATTTAGACAAATCAAGGGCAACTGATGTTGAGAGAATTGCCTCTTTATAGTTCTGTGTTTCCCGGTACCCTTCAAAAGCATTCCGTACCTTCTCTGCAACTTTTGATTCGTATATACCAGCAGTGATAAGCAGCTTTCTTGCTTTGATTGGATTCAGATTCAGAGCGACTGCGATAGCTTGGAGGGAGCAGCCCTCCCCATAAAGCACCACAGCGGCATCCATTTGCTCTTTCAGATTTTTACCAGCATCGTATCCTGGCTTCAGCTTCTTTCGACCGCCGCCTGGCTTCCGAGGTTTATACGCTCTTTTCTCTCCCATAATTATTCGTGCAGTTCCAGCGGCAGGCCGTCCGGGTCATGGAAGAAAGTCATCTTCTTGCCGGTATAATCATCCACACGAATCGGCTCACATTCAATTCCCACCTCTGCCAATTCTTTCACTGTCTGTTCCACACTCTCCACGCAGAAAGCAAGGTGACGCAGCCCACATGCTTCCGGACGGTTCACACGCTTCGGAGGATTTTCCTCAGTGAAAATCTCCAGCTCTGTGTATTCATTGACGCGCAAATCCAGTTTCCAGTCCTTGCGTTCTGGGCGATAGTTCTCCCTGATAACAGAGAAGCCCAGCTTGTTCACATAGAACTCCTTTGCTACTTCGTAGTCAGATACGATGATTGCAATGTGATGTATTTTTGATAAGTTCATTTTTCTCACACTCCATTTCTTTTATTTTCATTACAAACTATATGACAACCATCAAAAATAACCGTGTGAACTCCTGGAGTTCAGTTTGTCCACACGGCCGATCTTATTTCAGTTTTTTTGAGGATCTCATCCGCACTCATACCGCTCGCCAACAACTTCTTCAGCACAGCCTCTGCTTCGGTCTTCTTAGCTTCTTCAGCGGCCTTAGCATCTGCCTTTGCCTTCTTCGCTTCCAGGATGCTACTTCTTTTTCGGCCTTCTTCAAAGCAGACTTCTTCTCTTTCAAGTCAATCTTCAAAGTATCAATATTGGCGGTGATGGATGCAATCTCAGTATTCAGAGACGCAATAGTCTCCTAACTTTTAGGACAGGTTCGTTCGAGCTATTTACATTTCATAGTTGTTCGGTTGTGCGCAATTTTCCCTATTTGCACATTTTATCGGGAGGTAACATTTTTCTTAAAAAAATCATTCTTCATTTTTACTGCTTCATTACTCAAGAAAATAATGCCAATAAGATTCGGAATAATCATTAAACCATTAAACGTGTCTGCCAAATCCCATGCGAACCCCAGTGTACTTTGAGAGCCAATTAAAATGACAATAACCCAAAAAATCTTAATCACGGGTTTCACCTTTTTTCCGAAGATATACTCACCTGCTCTTTCAGCGTAAGTGTAATAGCTAATCAAACAGGAAAAGCCAAAAAGAACAACTGATGCCAAGCAAATAAATCCACCAATACCGCCAGGAAGCAACTGATCAAATGCCCGCATTGTAAGTACTGCACCATCAAGACCGCTATTCCACAGACCAGAAAGAACAATTGCTATACCTGTCACACTACAAATAAAAACCGTATCCAGAAATACTTCAACTGGCCCCCATACTGCTTGCTCAATCGGATCATTTACCTTTGCTCCGCAATGCACCATTGCAGCCGTACCAAGTCCTGCTTCATTAGAATATATTCCTCTTGCAATACCATAGCGCATACAAACAAAAACAGAGCCTACAATACCACCCGTTGCTGCCTTCGGATTAAATGCTGCAGTAAATATTTCAGTAATAGCACCAGGAACCTGAGTAATATGAACCAGAATAATCAGTAATCCAGCAAGAATATATGCACCACCCATAAATGGTGCCACTACCTCACAAACATGTCCAATACGGCCAATTCCCCCAAAAACAATAATTCCTACCACGACCGCCAAAACAATCCCTGTCGCTAGTGTTGGAACACTATAACGTTCATTTAAAGTTAAGGCAATCGTATTAGTGTCAACAATGCCCGAAATCACAAATGCAAATGGGATAACTAAGATTGAAAACAGCATTCCAAGCCATTTCTGATGCAGCCCCTCTGACAAATAGTACATTGCACCACCACTGACCGTTCCATCTTCATGAACTTTACGATACTTAACCCCCAATGCAATCTCAGCAAATTTAGTGGCCATTCCAACAAATGCAGCCAGAATCATCCAGATAAGTGCGCCAGGTCCCCCCATAACAATTGCTGTTGCAGCACCTGCAATATTACCAGAACCCACGATTGCAGAAACAGACGTCATTGCTGCTTGAAAACTAGTAAGTTCTCCTGGAGCAGTAGGTCCTTCATCCTTTTTCTGAAACGCTTTCACAATAGTCTGCTTAACTAACCATGCTGGGTGCCTAAACTGAATAAAACCAAACCTGATTGTATAATAGATACCCGTTCCTAGAATCAAAAGCATAATGGGAACACCCCACACGATGCCGTTGACAACCTCATTTATTTTAACAATTGTTTCCACAGTGCGCTCCTCCACTTCTTTTTTAATCACTTTGCAGTACTTTACTTGCCCAATCCAAGTTTTATCACTCAATCATTGTAACAAGTTTATCTACACTCAGTCGGTGCGAAACTGGCACTCTGTATTCATCCTTCAGAATTCCAATTCCAAGCATCAAAACAATTTGTTCATCACTCGGAATATTAAATTCTTTTTGCAGTTTCTTCCATTTTTTGCACAGTAAAATCGGCCTCTGAATAATACAAGCCCCTATTCCTTCCATTTGTAATGTAATAGAAAGATAGCCTGCAAAAATGCTCGCACTTATTGCGTATTGAAACTGTTCATCATCTCTGTATTCACTGACTTTTCCGGTAATAATTATAAATTTATCTACCTTTTCAGCAAATCCACCAACACCTGCCACCCAATCGTTAAGAGCGTTCTTTTTTTCTCCCGATATCACATAAGTGCGAACGCCTTGTCGATTACAAGCGGTGGGACATCTGTAAGCCAATTCTATTGCTTTTTTTAGTGCCTCTAATGACACTTCACCGGCTTTAAAGTCTCTAATACTATGTCTATCCTGAATAGCTTTTTCAACTGTTATATGTTTTGAAGTATCTTTTTTTACCAAAAGCGTACCACCATATTTTATACCATCATCATGGTCATGTTGTTGCTTTAAGTTTTCATATCTACGTTGAATTTCAAGAATACGATTATCACTGCTATCACTCTTATGAAATTCCAAATACTCCTTCACAGCATCTAATGCCATATATACAACTTCTTCGTAAAAATCACATTTAACATAAGAATCAAGCAATTCAAACATGTCAATTATCTTCTTGTAGCCAAAAAATTTTCTTGGTTTTTCCAGCGACAATCCTTTTTCGATAGAATGAACATTTCTAATTATTTCTCCCATCATTTTTCCCGGTAATGCATTTTCTTTCTTTTCCTCAGAGAAATAAAAATTAATATGCCTTATGGCATTTCTATAAATATTCAATTTAGTAAATATGTCCATCATTTTACTCCTTTAAGGCTTTATTTAAAAACTCTTTCGATTCATTTCTATAATTATCCAAGATTTTTTCAACTTCAAAATAACGAATTTCCTCGTTAATCTTCTCATACATATTGGTATCTGTATTTCTATGTTCCAGTTTGAATTTTTTTAGCAATTCAAGTATTTTCTTTTTCCCGGTAGCAGCCACAATAAATTGCTTACGAAATATTATAGAAAAAATCGTTCCATGGAAGGTGTTTGTTATTACACAATTCGCCTTTGAATAATAAGAAACAAACAGAAAAGGATCAAACTCTAATTTTGTATCGGCATCACGTAAACTTTCGCCAAAAGAGACTATCTTTAAATTTTTACTCCTTGCGATTTCTTGTATTTGTCGCATAACTGAAATGGGAATTATCCCAAACCAATACACTAAAAGAAACTGTTGATGCACCTTTTGCGTAATAAAATTCTCATAAAAAGATTTATCCATTAGAAGAGTTGGGTCACAAACTACATCAATTTCATTTTTTGTATATTTCTTTAGTGTTTCATATGAATAATCATCTCTAACACTGATTCCGCTAAATGTATCCAAACAATTTAAAAACTCTTTTTCTTCTTCAAATACATTTTCCGTTGTATTTGCAATCGATGGAGCATATGAAATTTTTTTCACACCTTTAGGTGCCGTGTTTCCCCAGTAAATATTTCTTTTTCGATAGAAATAAGAATCGCTTAATTCCCATATAGTATCACTTCCGTAAATGACATAGTCCACATCCGATTCAATATCTTCTCGTTCTGGAAAGTTTTGAATTGCCTTTTCAAATGATCTGTAAGTTCTTATATATCTCCTGACTCGACCAATTCTCCCTTTAACTATTGCTTTAACGCTAAATTCTATTGTTTTCCTTATATCATGTGATGTTCCGATACTGCTTCGCTTTAAATAAGTCACATTATGACCCATCATTTCAATATATTTTCCCAATGCATAGGCTTGCCAAAAACTCCCGCAGTTTTCGCTATTATATACGGTCACTATACAAACATTCAACTATTTCATCTCCTTTTTAACGCATTTTTACCTTTTTGACTCAACAAAGAAATCTCACTTCTATAAAACAGAAATGAAGACGCACTAATAACAAACATTGTAATCATCCCAACTACAACCGCATAAATCAACCAACTCAAATAGCTAGTTACATTCCATACGGGCATACATTTAATTATAAAAATAACTATAACTGCTTCAATAATATTAATTAAAACATTCTTACCCGCAATCCATATTTTACGCCGCAAAATATGGATTGATGAATATATTGCATATTGAGTCGTTCTATAAACTAGCGCGCAAAATGTTCCAATAGTAACACCAATCAACCCCCATTTTATAACAAGAATAACCGAAATAACAATATTTAAAACGCACTCAACAATTGCACCATTTCTCGTTTGCTTAAAATGGCCAGCAGCCTCAACTAACATTTGATACGGTAGTCTCACGCAAAACAGATATTGATTTAAACACATCAATACACCGAACCAAATTCTACTATACGATATGTCGTCTATTCCTTTTGTATATACCATTACAAAAGGTTCTATCAAAAGTGCTCCGCAAAGGAAAACAAAGCCTGCTGACGAAAACACTATAAATTCCATTAATTTAACATTTGTTCTAAGTAGATCTTCTTCTTTTTTTGCAATCATATTACCGAAAGCAGCATCAATTCCGTTTGTCAATGTCTCTTCTATTCTTCTTAAACCATTTGCAACCATATAATAAACAGTATAAACAGAAACTTCTCTAATGTTTGCGAACATCGTCAGAACTATGACATCGGTATTATTATTTACAAATGCAGCAACCTGCTGAGCAAAAGCATCCCATCTCTGTGAAATTGCTGTATTATTAACAGCTACATTTTTATTTATATGGTATTTTTTTCTCACATAAAGATTAAGAATGATTGGATTAATAATGAAAACAATCGCACTACCCAGCTTAACAACGTGAATTGTAGCCCCGCTTAAAATCAAAATGGCCGCAACAATAGTATTTAGTATTGTTGTCGCGATTGTTAAGATTGAATATATGTATTGTCGTTGATCTGCTTGAATTAACATTTGATATGTTATTCCAAAATAGTTTTGAGCAACTGTACTAATTCCTAAAATAATTACAAGTGAAAAAGAAAACCAATAGTCAAACTCATCCAAAACCATTAAAGGATAAACTATAGCAAACGCCAGCAATAGAATACTGAAAATTGCGGATATTTTTTTCATGAATTGTTGAGTTGCATTAACAATTCCACTAATTTGATTATTATCTCCGTCAGCAAGTGGTTTATACAATGCTGCTCTCGTCACACCTCCAACTCCAGCACGTAGTAAAATCACGCAGTTCAAGAATTGGGTAATAGATGACGTTATTCCATTATAACTAGAGCCAAATTGACTCAAAATTAATCGTGGCAAAACAAAGCCACATATAATTGTAACTAATTGACTTAGCAATGATGATATTGAATTAATTAGTGCTTTTTTACTTCTCACATTGGATACCTCACTTTTTTCAATTACACTTGACGCTCTTTAAACAGAGATTTTTATCCAACTTCCTATCAATTCATTCCACTCATCTGGTTCAAAATCATCAAATCCAGACGCATCAAAAAAAGTAATCTCACCAAAATAAAGCTGCCCTTCAACATAATACCAATCTACTCGGACTTGATGTAATCCTGCTGCTAAAATTCTAGACATCTCCAACATCTCTTGTAAACAAGCCGGTCTTTCAACCTGTATATCTGACAAAGGTACTCCTTGTGTTATTGCAAGGTGCTCCCATTCTGTAGTATAAAAATCCTGCGTATGACTTGCGAAACGCCCACTGTGAACTTGGATCAATTTTGGTTCGCCTTCAAAGCACATTACTTTATAATCTTTTAATTCAAATCCTGATTCATCAACCATATACTTTTCTGCCAAAATACGCGGTTTCACATTTTTATACGGCCACTCACGTCCTTGAAGATAGTAATTATTTTGCAACGATTTGTTAATCTTGGTTTTTGCGGCTTTCATATCTAATTCATTCTTGTCTTTACATATAACAAGTCCACCGCTGTCATGTGTGCACTTCAAAACGAACTTATCCGGAAGCTCTCCAAAGTCAATATCTTCAAATTTGTCCCACACCCCTAATGTTGGAATAACATACGCAGACCCAATTTTACTCGTCACAAAGTTCTTTACTTCATACTTATCAACCATTACAGAATATTCTGGCTTTCTATCATGCAGTTTCAACCATTGTAACTTCTCGTTAAAGCGTTTTGGATTTTTTAAATTTAATTTCTTCCCCATCTTCTGCCAATATATTAGCTTCAGATACAACTCATCACTTAAAAAATCGAAACCACCTCTATGATTAATAAAAGATATTGCTTTTCTAAAAACCTCCATTTAAGTATTACCTCTCTTCTTATCCAAAAAATCAAATCTTATGAGTAAAACAATAATGAATAATAAATACATTGAAAGATGTGTATCCCATGGAAATCTACTATAGTCCGAAATGACAATGGATACAAAAATCGCATAAATGCACCCCTCAATATAACCACTTGATTTAGTCTGCCATCCCCAGTAGAAAACTCTCACTATTGGGATATACCATAACAGCAGTCCGACAATTCCAAAATCTGCAGCCAACTCTGAATAATTGCAATGAGAATAAACCGGCTTCATATACACACCCATAATTGAAGGATGGTCTCGTAAAAAGCAAACAAATCCATCCACACCGTATCCAATCCATGGTTTTTGTTTGAACATGATAAAAGCTATTGCTTTATAGAAATCTCTTCCCATTGCACTAGTATCAGATGAGTCTTTACCAAGTACTGTATTAATTGCGTTTTCAATTCTAAGCCAAATCATATCATGCAGATACGGAATTGATTGCACCAAAAATACAACTACTATCATACCAAGGACTGCAAGTGCAATCTTTTTTATCGCCACTTTTGCATCTTTCTCTAGCAGTATACAAATTGCATAAATCACTATAATCTGCAGAATGGATGTGCGAGATCCTGTGCAGACAGTTAAAAACAAGAAATATACACACAATAAATTTCCATATTTCATGTTCCAGTATTTTTTTAAATATGCACATAAGACGGATAGTGGGGCTGCCACAGCGCCTATCTGATTTCTGTGTTGCCCAATTGCAACACCAAAAGAAGTTGTTCCAATCGTTCCACCCGAAAGAACAGTCGTAAAAAGTGCCATTACGCCCATTACACTACAAGCAATAATAAAGCTCTGCATTATCGAGATTACTCGCTCTTTAGAATTTGCATATATAAAAATCACAAATCCCATAATGCATATTCTAAACACTGTAATCAGCGTTTTCGAACCACTATATACGCTATATGCCCAACCTCTTGACAAAAACATTAATACGGTAAAAGCTCCGTACCACCCTATATAAAAAGGAAGATTACTAATTTCACTTTTTCTTACATAGCCACGTTTCAACAGAGGCATCAAGACATATGCTATTAACATTATTTGTGCAATCAACTGAACATATGTGTTTGTATACAGGCAAAACATTAGAGTAAAATATAGGGTAAACACTGTATTTGGTGTTATAATCTTATCGCCATCTACATATAGCCTCATTATTTTTTCCTCCAAAGCTATTTTCGATTAGCAAATGCCATTTCTCAATTATTCTATTCATTTCCAGCTCATCTCTAATCGTCATAGATTTTTTGGAAAACGCACATCTCAAATCTTCATCTTTAGCTAATCTAGTCCAAGCTTCCACAATTTCCTTTATACCTCCAACAGGAACCAAAAAACCATTCTCTGCATTTGTAATGTATTCTGCTGCTCCTCCCGGAGGGCAATCAGTACATACAGTTGGTATTCCTATAGCTAATGCTTCAAGCATTGAATTTGAAAGTCCCTCATAATCGCTTGTCAGAGTAAAAATCATTGCGTTAGACATAATCTCATGAATATCAGTACTATGCCCCGGAAAGTCAACGAAGTCCATTAGCTGTAACGATTTTACCATATCTAGAAGTCTATTAAGTTCGGGACCCTTACCATATATTTTTAATTTGAATTCCGGATGCGTTTTATGGAATTCAGAAAATGCCTCTAGCATCAATGGGATATTTTTTTGTTCTGTCAACCTACAGGCAGTAATTATTTCTCTTTTACAATTAGTACCATTCCAGTATGGCAAATCACTTGTTAATGGGTTGCCTATAACAACCCCCTTTTTTCGAATTTTCTCTTCAAAACTATTTTTTGCATCCCTCGTCTGAAAAACTATTGCATTCGCACGTCTATACGAAAACAAACACATTGTTCCTTTTATACGCTGTTTTAAAACTTTTGCAGGGTCTATTCTCAAGGAATAAATAATTGGTGCTACGTTACTTAAATTACAGTATAACAATTCGTTAATCACAAATGAGATAATTACATCTGCCCCAAATTCTTTTATAACCTTCTTAATTCTCTTATTTCGTTTTTCCAAACGTTCAATCCCATTCTTAGCAGAAACATCAATATATGTATACTGAACATGATCATTTAGGACATATTCTTTATCCGATGAATAAGCCGCTACAAATAATACTGTATAGTATTTTGACAATCCATTTGCTAATATTGAAGCAACTCTTTCAGCACCGCCATCGCCTAGCCCTTGAGCAACAATCGCTACTTTTTTCATATTATACCTTTTACACGCTTTCCCTCTATAAATATCTCAATTTTCATATTTATTTAGACACAAAGTTATCATTTTTCCATCTGCTGTGCGATATCAGCATCCACGATTTCCTCGCCGGTCTTATGCTTCAGCTGCTCCTTAGAAGCTTCACT
>CAKTQE010000006.1 GCA_934593275.1 uncultured Oscillospiraceae bacterium
CCAGGCAGGTCCTTGACACGGCCGCCACGGATCAGAACCACGGAGTGCTCCTGCAGGTTGTGGCCGACACCGGGGATGTAAGCGGAAACTTCCATGCCGTTGGTCAGACGTACACGAGCGATCTTACGCAGTGCAGAGTTAGGCTTCTTGGGGGTGGTGGTACGAACGGCAGTGCAAACGCCACGCTTCTGGGGGGAAGGCAGGGTAGTAGCCTTGTTCTCCAGGGTGTTCAGACCTCTCTGCAGAGCGGGAGAGTTGGACTTGTAGATGGCAGCCTTACGGCCATTCTTTACCAGCTGATTAAAAGTAGGCATCTTATTTCTCCTTTCTTTGATTCTCGCCTTTTGAGCGGGTTCTATATTCTACGGGTCTTGCCCGGTAGAACCTATTTGAGGACGGCTGCTGCCGCTGCGCCCACATCGATACCGCAGGCGCGCCCAAGCTCTCTCATAGAGGGAACCCAGGTAGGTTGGATACCCGCTTCTCCGCAGCATTTACAGATTTCATCTGTCAGCCGGGGGTCCGCGTTTTCTGCCAGAAAAACAGCCGCCACACGGTCATTTTTCAGGGCCTTGCGCAGCTGCTTGCTGCCCACCAGAATCTTCTTTCCGGTGAAATCCAGCCGAGGACCGGACTCAGGGATCATACATTCTTTTTTCATATCCATACAAGTTAGTATTATACGCAGATTTCCGGAATTGTCAACCGAAAATTCAAAATAAATATTCACAAAACCAAAGTTTTCCCAAGTTGGTTTTTGATATTTCCCACAAACGGCCCCACTCCCCTGCTTTGAAGTCAAAGAAAAGGCTCCCTCGTTTGGAAGGAGCCTTGTTATTTACCAATCGGAATCCCAGTCGGTGTCCCCGGAATCCCAGGAATCGCCGGAGTCCCAGCTGAAATCGCTGTCGGAATTGCTGCCGGAGTCGTTTTGTGTAGGTGCTTCGTAGAAATCAGAGTCGGTAAAGTCTGAGGTCTGGGTGGCCGGGTCCCAGGTGTCCGTGTAGTAGAAGTCGGGAACCATGGAGGGATGGTGCAGTTCCTCCGGCATGGCACTGTGTTCTATGGGCTGCCAGCCGTCCTGGTCATCATAGCTGTACCATTCATCGTCATAGAAGTAGCCCTGGTGATAATAGGTCCGGTCGTGGATGCGGTAGTAGCCCCGAGAGGCGGTCTTGGAGGCCTGGCTGTCCCGGTAAACCAGGCTCTGGGCAAAGTCATCTGCCCCCAGGGAACTGGTATAGGTCTGGGACAGCAGATAGTGCTTGGCCAGGGAAGGGTGCCGCAAGTCCTGGGGCAGCTTGGAAAAATCCACCTTTTCCCACTGGTCAGACCAGTGGAACCAGTCTTCATTATAACTGCTGTTTAAGTGGTAATACAGGTCTCCGCAGCGGTAATAGCCCATGGAGACGTACATATCCTCCTGCATGTCCTGGCCGTAGACGCTTTCCTTAAAGTCCGAGCAGGGAAGCCCGGAGTCCCAGGTGTCTTTGGTAAAATAGGGCTTGCTGGATTTTTTGGTTTCCAGAGGGTCCGGCACCTGGGCCAAATCCAGGGGGCCTTGCCAGGCATCCCCATCGTAGCGGAACCAGTTGAGGTCGTCATAGCTCCGGGTACTATAGTAATAGCAGGTATTGTCGTATGTATAGTAGCCTGTGGAGGGGTCATTGCGCATGAGGAACAGGCCAAAGATGATCATCAGGACAAACATGGCCGCCACGGAGCCAACGATGGCCACCAGGCATCCGATGCAGCCCTTGCCTACACTTTTGCCGGTCTCCACCAGGCCCTGCTTCGGGTTTCCCGTGACCCCGGCGGCAGCCTGTTTGACATTGCGCATTTTCTGCTGGGTGATCTCCTGCTTGAGCCGCTGGAACAGTTCGTTTACCGCATAGGCCTGGTCTGTACCCCGGTAACGCACCGCCCGTTCTCCGGAAGCCTTGTTCTTATAGACAATATAGTTTCCGGATTCCTCTTCAAAGTAGACACCAAAGGCTTTCGGCTCTTTGACGTTCTTCCCGATGAAAAACCGGGTCACATTCTCCGGCGGCAGGCCCTTGCTTTCGTACCACTTTTTCAGTTCCTCAATGGTCAGGGGCTGATCGCCGCTGGACCGTCGGACACTGGCATTTGGTGCGCCGCAGCTTGGGCAGACGGACTCGGTATCGTTCATCATGGTGCCGCAAAAATCGCATTTGACCTTCATCGTTATCCCCCTTTTCCGTGAATATTTCCAAATTCAGTATACACCATCGGCGCACAATTGTAAATGATGAATTTACCGATTCCCCAGGCTCCTTTTACGCAAAAAATCCGCCTCTCCGAAAAACACGGAGAGGCGGAAATAAGGATATGGTATTACTCCAACTCGGTCTGGGCCTCTACCTCAGCCTCAGGGATCCGAGGCGCAGGGGTCTCACCCGGCTCGTAATCCCGGTAGGCCATGAGACCGGAGCCTGCGGGAATCAGCTTGCCGATGATGACGTTTTCTTTCAGGCCCACCAGATGGTCTACCTTGCCCTTGATGGCGGCATCGGTCAGAACCTTGGTGGTCTCCTGGAAAGAAGCGGCAGACAGGAACGAATCGGTGGCCAGAGAAGCCTTGGTGATACCCAGCAGCACCGCGGAGCCTTCGGCCAGACGGAGGTCGGTTTCACCGGCATCGATCCGGGCCTGGACGGCGGCGTTGGCATCTTCAAACTCGAAGTTGTCAACCACAGCCCCAACCAACAGGTTGGTATCGCCGGGGTCATCCACACGGGTGGTCCGCATCATCTGGCGGATAATGACTTCAATGTGCTTGTCGTTGATTTCTACGCCCTGCTGACGGTACACGGCCTGGACGGACTGTACCAGGTAATCCTGAACGGCTTCCACACCGGAAATACGCAGCACGTCCTGGGGATACAGTGCGCCATCGGTGATGGGTTCGCCTTTCTGAACCACCTTACCGTGGGTGACTTTCAGACCCACGGAGTAAGGCACCTGATAGACCTTGACCTCGCCGTCCTCAGCGGTAACGGTGATGTTCCGCAGGGCGGTACGGTGGGTGTCGTCAATGTTGACAACGCCGGTGATCTCGGAGATCTGGGCCATCTTCTTGGGACGGCGGGCCTCAAACAGTTCTTCAACTCGGGGAAGGCCCTGGGTGATATCGTCACCGGCAACGCCGCCGGAGTGGAAGGTACGCATGGTCAGCTGGGTACCGGGTTCACCGATGGACTGGGCTGCGATGATACCAACGGCCTCGCCCAGATCCACTTCCTTGGAGGTGGCCAGGTTCATGCCGTAGCACTTGGCGCAGACACCGTTCCGGGCGCGGCAGCCCAGGATGGTACGGATATAAATCTTCTCAATGCCGTGGGCCTCGAACTTGGCGGCATCCTCGGGCATCATCATCACGTCCTTGGAGTGCAGCAGCTCCCCGGTCTTGGGGTCTACCACGTCATGGACGGGATAGCGGCCACGGATCCGGTTGCCAAAGGTGTCGATAACGTCGCCCTTCTGGATGACCGCGCCAACCCAAATGCCATGGGTGGTGCCGCAGTTCTTCTCCCGGATGATGACCTGCTGGGAAACGTCCACCATTCGGCGGGTCAGGTAACCGGAGTCAGCGGTACGCAGAGCGGTATCGGTCATGCCCTTACGTGCGCCTCTGGAGGAAATGAAGTATTCCAGAACGCTCAGGCCCTCACGGAAGTTGGCTTTCACGGGAATCTCAATGGTACGTCCGGCGGTATCGGCCATCAGGCCACGCATACCGGCCAGCTGACGGATCTGAGCCATGGAGCCACGGGCACCGGAGTCTGCCATCATGTAGATGGGGTTGAACTCATCCAGGTTGCCCTGCAGGGCATCGGTGACCTCCTTGGTGGTCTTTTCCCACTGCTGGACTACCAGACGGTAACGCTCTTCGTTGGTGATATAGCCCTGGCGGAAGTAGTTTTCAATTTCAACCACCTTGCCCTCGGCGGCTTTCACCAGCTCATACTTAATGGCGGGAACCACCATATCCGCAATGGATACGGAGATAGCGCCCTTGGTGGAGTACTTGTAGCCCAGAGCCTTGATCCGGTCCAGCATTTCCGTGGCGATGGTGAAGCCATGCTTGCGGATACACTTGTCGATGATCTTGCCCAGCTGCTTCTTGCCTACCAGGAAAGAGATTTCCAAATCGAACTCGTGGCCGGGTACGGTGCGGTCCACAAAGCCCAGGTCCTGGGGGATCGGCTCGTTGTAAATCAGGCGGCCCACGGTGGCATCGATGATGCGATACTCCATCTTGCCATCAATTTCCTTGCCGTAGCGCACCCGGATGGGGGCGTGGAGTCCGATGGCTCCATCGGCGTAGGCGGCAATGGCCTCTTCGGTGCTGGAATAGTTGTGGATGGGCCGGAACTTGGCAGTGGCCTTTCCAACGGAGGAAGCGGCCTTGTTGGCTGCCAGGAAATCATCGGCATCCACCACGGCGTTCACCGGCAGATTGGTGTCACCGGCATCGGTGACGTAAACCGTTTCGGAACCCTTTTCGGCCTTGCCCAGACGGGTATAGGTCAGGTAGTAGGCACCCAGAATCATATCCTGGGTGGGAACGGTAACGGGCTTGCCGTCCTGAGGACGCAGCAGGTTGTTGGCAGAGAGCATCAGCATTCTGGCCTCGGCCTGGGCCTCGGGGGAAAGGGGAACGTGAATAGCCATCTGGTCGCCGTCAAAGTCGGCGTTGAACGCGGTGCAGCACAGGGGGTGCAGCTTCAAGGCACGGCCCTCAACCAGGATGGGTTCAAAGGCCTGGATGCCCAGACGGTGCAGGGTCGGCGCACGGTTCAGCATGACGGGGCGGTCCTTGATGATGTCGTCCAGAGCGTCCCAGACCTCGGTCTTGCCCTTGTCGATCATCTTCTTGGCGGACTTGATGTTGTTGGCCAGGCCGTCAGCCACCAGCTTTTTCATAACAAAGGGCCGGAACAGCTCAATGGCCATTTCCTTAGGCACGCCGCACTGATAGAGCTTCAGTTCGGGTCCGACAACGATAACGGAACGTCCGGAGTAGTCTACACGCTTGCCCAGCAGGTTCTGACGGAACCGGCCCTGCTTGCCCTTGAGCATATCAGACAGGGACTTGAGGGCGCGATTGTTGGCACCGGTGACGGCACGGCCACGGCGGCCGTTGTCGATCAGGGCGTCCACAGCCTCCTGGAGCATCCGCTTTTCATTGCGGACGATGATGTCCGGGGCGTTCAGCTGCAGCAGCCGCTTCAACCGGTTGTTCCGGTTGATGACCCGGCGGTACAAATCGTTCAGGTCGGAGGTAGCGAACCGGCCACCGTCCAGCTGGATCATGGGGCGAATATCGGGCGGGATCACAGGCAGCACGTCCATGATCATCCAGCTGGGCTTGTTGCCGGACTCCCGGAACGCTTCAACCACTTCCAGCCGCTTGACGATGCGCAGCTTCTTCTGAGAGGAAGCGGTTTTCAGCTCCTCCCGCAGCTGCTCGGAGAGCTTGTCCAGGTCGATCTGCTCCAGCAGCTCCTTGACAGCCTCGGCACCCATACCGGCCTTGAAGTCGTTTTCGTACTTCTCCCGCATATCCCGGTATTCCTTTTCGGTAAGCACCTGGTTCACGGCCAGAGGTGCGTCACCGGGGTCGGTAACGATATAGGCGGCGAAGTACAAAACTTTCTCCAGAACCTTGGGAGAAATATCCAGAACCAGGCCCATGCGGGAGGGGATGCCCTTGAAATACCAGATGTGGCTGCAGGGAGCGGCCAACTCAATGTGGCCCATGCGCTCCCGGCGCACCTTGGACTTGGTGACTTCCACGCCGCAGCGGTCACAGATCTTGCCCTTGTACTTGATTTTCTTATATTTTCCGCAGTGGCACTCCCAGTCCTTGGTGGGTCCGAAGATCCGCTCACAGTACAGGCCGTCCCGCTCGGGTTTCAGAGTACGATAGTTAATGGTCTCCGGCTTCTTGACTTCGCCATAGGACCACTGCCGGATCATCTCCGGAGAAGCGATGCCGATTTTAATGGCATCAAAGGTGGCATTTGCCATTTACCGAGCCTCCTTATTCTTCAAACGTCTCAGGATCGGACTCGTCCAGATCGCTGAATACGTTCATAATATCCTCAGGGCCGTCCTCGTCAATGACGAAACCGGCATCCAGCACCTCATTGGTGTCGCCCACAACAACGTCCTCGTTGTCGCTGCCGGAGGTGTAGACTACATCATCCTCGTCGTCATCCTCACGCAGCTCGATTTCGTTGCCCTGCTCGTCCAGCACCCGGATATCCAGGCACAGGGCCTGCAGTTCCTTTACAAGAACCTTGAAAGATTCCGGCACACCGGGCTTGGGAATATTGGCACCCTTTACAATGGCCTCGTAGGTCTTCACACGGCCGGTCACGTCATCGGACTTGACGGTCAGGATTTCCTGCAGGGTGTATGCGGCACCGTAGGCCTCCAAGGCCCAGACTTCCATTTCGCCGAAACGCTGGCCGCCGAACTGGGCCTTGCCGCCCAAGGGCTGCTGGGTGACCAGTGCGTAAGGACCGGTGGAACGGGCGTGGATCTTATCATCAACCAGATGGTGGAGTTTCAGGTAGTAGGGGTAGCCAACGGTGACCAGGTTGTCAAAAGGCTCGCCGGTACGGCCATCATACAGGATGGTCTTGCCGTCTTCCCGGAGACCCGCCAGTTTCAGGGTATCCCGGATGTCTTTCTCGTTGGCACCGTCAAATACGGGGGTGGCCACTTTCCAGCCCAGCGCGCGGGCAGCGTAGCCCAGGTGGACTTCCAGAACCTGTCCGATGTTCATACGGGAAGGAACGCCCAGGGGGTTCAGCACGATGTCCAGAGGCGTACCGTCCGGCAGGAACGGCATATCCTCCTCTGGAAGAACCCGGGACACAACGCCCTTGTTGCCGTGACGGCCAGCCATCTTATCGCCCACGGAGATCTTTCTCTTTTGGGCAATGGAGACCCGGACGGACTTGGTAACGCCGGGAGCCAGCTCGTCAGAGTTCTCTCTGGTAAAGACCTTTACATCTACAACAATGCCGCTTTCGCCGTGGGGCACTTTCAAAGAGGTATCCCGGACTTCTCTGGCCTTTTCGCCAAAGATGGCCCGCAGCAGCCGCTCCTCAGGGGTCAGCTCGGTTTCGCCCTTGGGGGTGACCTTGCCTACCAGATAGTCGCCGGAGTGAACCTCCGCGCCTACCCGGATAATGCCGTTTTCGTCCAGGTCTTTCAGGGTATCCTCACCAACGTTGGGAATATCCCGGGTGATTTCTTCCGGTCCCAGCTTGGTGTCACGGGCCTCGGTCTCGTGCTCCTCAATGTGGATGGAGGTAAACACGTCCTCCCGGACCAGCCGCTCGTTCAGCAGAATGGCGTCCTCGTAGTTGTAGCCCTCCCAGGTCACAAAGCCGATCAGCACGTTCTTGCCCAGGGCCACCTCGCCGCCGGAGCAGGAGGGGCCGTCTGCCACGATTTCCTGGGCCTCTACCCGCTCGCCAACCACCACACCGGGCCGCTGGTTGATGCAGGTACCGGCATTGGAACGGGCGAACTTGGTCAGACGCATGGTCTCGGTCTCGCCGTCGTCATAGCGCAGGGAGATGGAGTCCGCGGAAACGGCGGTGACCACACCGGCTTTCTTGGCTTTCAGGCAGACCTCGGAGTCCACGGCGGCCTTATGCTCAATACCGGTGGCAACTACAGGAGGCTCGGTAGTCAGCAGAGGCACGGCCTGACGCTGCATGTTGGCACCCATCAAGGCACGGTTGGCGTCGTCGTTCTGCAGGAACGGAATAAAGGAAGTAGCAATGGAAATCATCATTCTGGGGGATACGTCAATGTAGTCAATGACGTTCCGGTCCACTTCGATGATCTCGTTGCGGTGACGGCAGGTGATACGGGCATTGGCCAGGCAGCCGTTTTCATCCAGAGGCTCGTTGGCCTGACCCACGTAGAAATCGTCTTCCACGTCGGCGGTCATGTACTCTACGTCCTTGGTCACAAAGCCAGTGGCCTTGTCCACTTTCCGGTAGGGTGCCTCTACGAAGCCGTATTCATTGATTTTGGCAAAGGTGGCCAGATAGTTGATCAGGCCGATGTTGGGACCTTCAGGGGTCTCAATGGGGCACATACGGCCATAGTGGGTATAGTGAATGTCTCGGACATCAAAGGAAGCCCGGTCACGGCTCAGACCGCCAGGGCCAAGAGCGGACAGACGACGCTTGTGGGTCAGCTCGGCCAGCGGGTTATTCTGGTCCATGAACTGGCTCAGAGGGGAGGAACCGAAGAATTCCTTGATGACGGCAGTCACAGGCCGGATGTTGATCAGGGTCTGGGGGGTCACGGAATCCAGGTCCTGAACGGTCATCCGCTCCCGGATCACCCGTTCCAGACGGGAGAAGCCAATGCGGAACTGGTTCTGCAGCAGCTCGCCTACGCAGCGCAGACGGCGGTTGCCCAGGTGGTCAATGTCATCAGGGGTGCCAACGCCCATGGCCACGCAGTTCAGGTAGTTGATGGAAGCCATAATGTCTTCCACAGTGATATGGTTGGGGATCAGGTCGTTCATCCGCTCGGCAATGGCGGTCTTCCAGTCGCCGTCAGCACCCAGGGTCTCCACCATTTCTTTCAGGACCTTGAAGCAGACCTTTTCCTTGATGCCATATTCGGCGGGGTCAAAGTTCACAAACCCGGCCATGTCCACCATGCCGTTGGAGAAGACCTTGACGTTCTGGTCGCCCACCTTGATGACGGCCTCGTTCACGCCCCGGGCCGCCAGGTCATGGGCCTGGACACGGGAAATGAAGTCACCGGGCATGACCAGAATTTCGCCGGTCATGGGGTCAGCGATGGGTTCGGCGGCCTCCTGGCCGGACAGACGGGACCAGATGTCCATCTTCTTGTTGAACTTATACCGGCCCACCTTGCTCACATCGTAGCGATGGGGGTCAAACAGCAGACCTTCCAGGTGCGCGGTAGCAGTCTCCACCGTGGGAGGCTCACCGGGACGCAGACGGCGGTAGATTTCCAGCAAAGATTCTTCCCGGGTCTTGCAGGGGTCTTTTTCCAGAGAGGCAATGATTCTGGGGTCCTCACCGAACATGGCCTTGATCTGCTCATCGGTCTGAACGCCCAGAGCGCGGATCAGGCTGGTGATGGGAATTTTCCGGTTCTTGTCGATCCGAACCCAGAAAACGTCAGAGTTGTCGGTCTCATATTCCAGCCAGGCACCGCGGTAAGGAATCACCGTAGCGGTGTAGGTGTGCTGGTCCGCCTTGTCCACCTCGTGGCCGTAGTACATGCCGGGGGAACGGACGATCTGAGAAATAATGACGCGCTCCGCGCCGTTGATCACAAAGGTACCGCCGTTGGTCATCACGGGGAAATCGCCCATGAAAATGTCCTGCTCGGTAATGACCTCTGTTTCGGTGTTGCGCAGACGGACCCGCACCTTGATGGGCTTTGCGTAGGTGGCATCCCGCTCCTTGCATTCCTCGATGGTATACTTGGGTTTGTCTTCCATGGTGTAGTCCAGGAAGCTCAGCTCCAGTTTACCGGAGAAATCGGTAATGGTGCCAACGTCCTTGAAAACCTCCCGCAGGCCTTCTTCCAGGAACCACTGATAGGAGTCCTTCTGGATTTTCAGCATGTTGGGGATTTCCAGGATCTCTTCATACTTCGCGTAGGATTTACGCATGGTCTTGCCGAACTTAACGTCCTTGACCATTGCCATATGGATCATCACAGCCTTTCATCCGAATGTGTGTTGTTGATACGCTCGGAGACGTTGTCAAATTTGCTAAACTTCCCTATTGACTTTCGCCCCGCCCTGTGGTAAAATGACCATGTTAGAGGGAGAATCCCCCAATAGGCGCACTGCCACAGTATGGACTTTCATTATAACCGATGGCATCTTTTTTGTCAATCGGTTTTTTTGTTTTTATCCCCGCTTTTTATCAAAAAACCGCCGTCTCCCATGCCAGGAGACGGCGGTTCGTGTTTTTCGTTCAAAGCGGCTGTAGCGGCGGCAACCTGCCGCCAACCGGCCCGCAGGGCCGGAACCGTGGTATGTTTGTATCCGCAACAGCCAAACCAGAAACGCCTGTCATTCCGACCGTAGCGCAAGCGGAGTGGAGGAATCCACTACGTGGGATAATGAACCACCACAAGATAAAACTTGCCACTTGGGAAGATTCCTCGACTCCGTTTCACTCCGCTCGGAATGACATGTCGGAGGGTGGTTCCGTTCAGCCGCACAGGTTGTATTCAGGACGGTGCCAGCCCCTCGCCGGGGCTGGATGGCGGCAGATTGCCGCCGCTACAGTGGGTATACCATATTTGGGGTCATACCATTCACCCCCACAGGTTATACATCCCACGTGGCGGGCGGCTGATAGCCGCCCCTACAATACATTTGTTTAATATTACCGTACATTTAACGTATCTATCATCGTTTTGCTTTCGAAAAATGCGAAAAACGTAGTACGTTGACGTAGCGGCGGCAATCTGCCGCCCGCCACGTTTCGAATACAACCTGTTTGGACAAACAGAACCGCCTACCCCCGCAATAACTGTCAACTGTCCACTGTCAACTGTCAACTAACAAGGAATTGTCAATTGTCCATTGTCAATTGTCAATTTTTTCACTGCCACTTCTCGCACAGCTGATTGATCTGGTCCGTCAACCGGCTCACGTCCTTATTGGTTCTCCCCCGCATGTTTTTGACGATGACACTGAGCCGTCCCAAGGCAGCCAGCAGTTTTTCGTACAGGCTGTTCTTCCGGGCGGTGGAGGGTTTCAGGGTTTCCTTGACCACCGGTACGCCCTCTGCCTCGTAGGTAAACTTCCCGGCGGCCAGATCGAATACGGTGCCGGAATAGGGGGCCGAGGCCTGCAAGCCTAGTTTTTCGTGAATGAGTCCGGCGAAAAAGTCCGTAACCTGATCCTCCCCGTGGTTGACGAACACCCGCCGGGGCTTTTCTTCAAAGGCTTCCAACCATTCCAGCAACCCCGCCTGGTCGGCGTGGCCGCTTTTTCCCGGCATGGAGAGAATGCGGGCGTTTACTGCCACTTCCTCATTGAATAGCTTTACCGATGTTACCCCGCCGTCCAAAAGAGTCCTGCCCAGCGTCCCCTCGGCCTGGTAGCCTACAAAAAGGATGGTGGCGTTTTCTTTCCACAGGTTGTGCTTTAGGTGGTGGCGAATGCGCCCCGCCTCGCACATGCCGCTGGCGGACAAAATCACCTTGGGTTTGGGGTCTAAATTGATGGCCTTGCTTTCCTCGCTGCTCACCGCCAGCCGCAGCCCCGGGAACATCAGAGGGTTCACCCCTTGCTTTATCAAATCGTTAGTCTTGTCGTCCAGGCATTTGGGGTTGCATTGGAGGAAAATCCCCGTGGCCTCAATGGCCAGAGGGCTATCCACATACACCGGGGTGTTGGGGGCAACCAGCCCCACATCCATGGTCTGCCGGATGAGATAGAGCATTTCCTGGGTGCGCCCCACGGCGAACGCGGGGATCACCAGGTTGCCGCCCTTGCCCAGGGTCTCCCGGATGATGCGGCCCAGGTAGGCCGTAGGGTCCGGGCAGGGGGTGTGGAGCCGGTCTCCGTAGGTGGATTCCATCAGTACATAGTCTGCACTCTTTGGAAATTCCTTTCCCCGGAGCAAAGGCAGATCTTTATTGCCCAGGTCCCCGGAGAACACCACTTTCCGCTGCCGCTCCCCCTCCCGCAGGAATACTTCAATGGAGGCAGAACCCAATAGATGCCCGGCATTCAGGAAGCGGACTTCGATCCCCTCCCGGATTTGAATGGTCTCATCCATAGGACAGGGCCGGAAGCGTTTCAGGCATTTTTCCGCATCCGTCAGATCATAGATGGGTTCCACCGGCGGCTGCCCCGCCCGGGCGTTTTTCCGGGTCTGCCACTGGGCATCCTGCATCTGGATATGGGCGCAGTCTTTCAGCATAATGCCGCAGAGATTGGTGGTTTCCTCCGTGGCGTAAATGCTGCCCCGAAACCCGTTCTTGGTCAGCAGCGGCAAAAGCCCCGAGTGGTCAATATGGGCATGGGTCAGCAGCACAAATTCCAGCCCCGCAGGGCTGACCGGCAAGACCTGATTCTGAAAGCAGTCCTTCCCCTGCTCCATGCCGCAATCCACCAGCCCGGAGATCCCCCCGCACTCGATCAGCGTACAACTCCCGGTCACCTCATGGGTCGCCCCCAAAAACGTCAGCTTCATAGCATGGCCCCCTTTCCTTTTATGCTTTAATTATAGCACACTTGTGGGCGTTCGCCCATAGAAATTGACAATGGACAATTGACAATTGACAATTTTTAGGGACGGACGTTTCGTTCAAAGTTGCCACCCCAAACCACGGTACAAAAGCTTCCCCCCCGGGGAAGCTGGCAGGGCGCAGCCCTGACTGATGAGGGGCGGGGCGGCCTGAAACGCTCTGGAAACTGTAGGCGAATCCGTAGAAACGTCCCCCACTATGTCATTCCGACCGCAGCGCAAGCGGAGTGGAGGAATCTTCTACGTAAGACAAAGAACCACCACAAGATAAAACTTGCTACTTGGGAAGATTCCTCGACTCCGTTTCACTCCGCTCAGAATGACATATACGATGGGTTTCTACCTCTGCGCCCATTGTTCCTACAATGTTTAACGCCGTACCGCCCCTCATCCACCGCCTGCGGGCGGTCCCCCTTCCCCGGCGGGGAAGGTTTTTTGGAGCTTTCCTGGGGGGATAACTGTCAACTGTCCACTGTCAACTGTCAACTAAAACGCAAACCCCTCTCCGAAAAAACCGGAGAGGGGCTTTGCGTTTTTACATCAGGCTTTCAATTACTGAACGCCCTTCTTCTTTTTGATCACAATCGCTGCACCGAAGCCAACCACTGCTACGGCCAGGACTGCTGCGGCAACACCCAGCTTGACGTCGTCGCCAGTCTTGGGGTTGGTGGAGTCTGTTGCTTTCTGGGTGACGTTGTTCACCATGACGTACAGGTATACAGAACCCTGACGCTCGGAGTTGTCGCCTACCCGGATGGGTTCAGCGGCACCGTTGGTGTTCTTGGTCTTGATGAAGTCAGACCAGGTGCTGGCATCAAAGAAAGCGGTGTAAGTCAGGTTCTTGTTGCTGGAATTCCGCAGAGCGGAGGAGATGGCGGACTTGACCTCGCTGTTCAGGTACAGAACGCCATTCTGAACCATGTCGGTAACCTTGACCCGGGTCTGCAGGGTCTTCACGTTGCCGTTGGTGTACACATCCACGTAGACATCGGAAATGCCGCCGAAGTAGGGCACAATGTTCACGGAAGTGGTCTTGAAGTTGTAAACATCGGTAGCACTGATGGGCTTGCCGTTGTAGGTCCATGTGGCAGGAACGTTGCCCACAATGTAGCTGGGCAGAGTGCCAATCTGGTCACCGGCGTACAGCTTCCGGCTTTCCAGGACGGTGCCGTCGCTGCGCAGGAAATACAGGGTGCAGGAATCGCCGTTGCGCTGGATGGTGATTTCCTTGTCAAAGGCAGTGACCAGAGCGGTGCGGCCATTGACCTGGGAGGCAGAGTAGTAGGTGTTCCGGTCGGAGGTATCCTTTACGGTGATGCCGCCGAAAGTGGAGTTGTTAATCAGGTTGGCACCCAGGTAGTTGACGTAGGGCTGACCCACGTCCATGGTCACTTCACTGTAGGAGTTGGCGTTGTTGTAAACCCGAACCACAATAGTGTTGCGCAGATCAACGGTGATCACGCCGGAATTGGACTTGGTGATGGTGACTTTCTTGTACTCGCTGGCAGTCTTCTTAATGACGGCGGCGTCCAGGATGGCCTGAGCGTTGGCAATAGTAGATTCAAAGCTGCCGGTGTAAGTAACATTGGTCTTGGAGTCAAACTGTGTGCCGTTTGCAATGCAGATGACAGTGTACATGTCAGCAGCGGTGGGCTTGGCAGTCATGGTCAGGGTAAAGGTCTTGCCGTCTTGGCTGCGTTGCAGGGCAGAGAAAGTATAGTTGTTCAGGTTGAAGTCTTTATCAACGCCAAAGCCTTCCAGTACGGACATGGTGTCCACGCCACCGGCGTAAGCAGTCTTATAGGTCTTGGTGGTGGAAGTCGTGCCGGTAACAATCGTCAGGTTCAGCACATGACGGGTGTCAGTCTTGTCTTTCAGAGTCACGGTAACGGTGTTGCCGGAAGCGTTGACGGTGGCACTGGCGTAGCTGCTCACGTCCTCGCTAATGCCAGCATGGTTCAGAATAGTCTGTGCAGCAGCATCATCGGTGTTACCCTTGTAAAGCTTATCCTGGGCCAGGATTACGGTTCTGTTGTTTCTCACAGCACCGTTCTCGTCCAGATAGACGACGGCGACTTCGGAGTAGCCGGTGGTGGGAGTGGTGGTAGTGCCGCCAGTGGTGCCGCCGGTGGTGCCGCCGGTAGTGCCGCCAGTCGTGCCGGAATCAACCTTTTTCAAAGAAACGGTGGCCTCGCCGCTAGCAAGATCCCACACAGTCTCTACAAACTCATATCCAGTGCCATACGTCCCCTCCAGATTTGCTTTCTGAAGCAGGGTCCGACCTCTTGATTCAGCTTGGGGTGCAGAAAATACCAACCGGGTAGAAGTTCCACCATAAGTTACAGGGTAGTCAATCGTCACAGGTGCATTAGTTTTTCCATCAACGATAACAGAGAGCTTTGTAAGTGTTACCGGTGCTTTGGGAGTCTCGCCAGTTCCGGCAGCTTCGCCAGTTCCGGCACCTTCGCCAGTTCCGGCACCTTCGCCAGTTCCGGCACCTTCGGCAACAGGAGTAACGGCAGAAGTACCATCTCCTGTATCCTCACCGTCAGCAAAGGACGCGAACGGAATCACTGAAACCAGCATCACTGCAACCAGCAGCAAGCTGAACAGCTTCTTGCATGTCTTCATAATGTAATCCTCCTAATAAAATGGATTTTTAATAGCCGGTACGCACCAGCGGTCAGGTGAAAGTCCCCAGCCGATGGTGGTTGGCTCCGGGTGCTTTCCTTGTGTAGCTGTATTATATACCGGAATCTTCATTTCGTCAAGAGGAAAATTACAAAAAATTACAAAATTAATTACAAGCAAGTTACGCTCGTACCTTTTCTTTGTTTCCGTTTCTTCTCTTTCCCCATTTCCCCCAAGTTTTAAGACACATCCCGCAATATTTTCTCAATGTTTTGTCATTTTGGTTACAAAGTGAAATGGTCTACCGTTGACGTAACGGGTGTAGCGGCGGCAATCTGCCGCCATTGGCCGTAAGGCCACTCGTTGGACATTCGTATCCGTAACATCCAACGGGGCCAGCCCCTGCCAGGGCTGGAGTGGCGATGAATCATCGCCGCTACATTGGGGTTTACCGTTGACGTAACGGGTGTAGCGGCGGCAACCTGCCGATGGGATTATTGTGTGATTGCCCCCGGCAATCAATAGATTTTGATTCGCTGCGCGGAGCACCACCATTGGCCGTAAGGCCACTCGTTGGACATTTGTATCCGTAACATCCAACGGAGCCAGCCCCTGGCGGGGCTGGAGTGGCGATGAGTCATCGCCGCTACATTGGGGTTTACCGTTGACGTAGCGGGTGTAGCGGCGGCAACCTGCCGCCATTGGCCGTAAGGCCACTCGTTGGACATTCGTATCCGTAACATCCAACGGAGCCAGCCCCTGGCGGGGCTGGAGTGGCGATGAATCATCGCCGCTACATTGGGGTTTACCGCTAACGTAACGGGTGTAGCGGCGGCAATCTGCCGATGGGATTATTGTGTGATTGCCCCCGGCAATCAATAGATTTTGATTCGCTGCGCGGAGCACCACCATTGGCCGTAAGGCCACTCGTTGGACATTTGTATCCGTAACATCCAACGGAGCCAGCCCCTGGCGGGGCTGGAGTGGCGATGAGTCATCGCCGCTACATTGGGGTTTACCGTTGACGTAACGGGTGTAGCGGCGGCAACCTGCCGCCATTGGCCGTAAGGCCACTCGTTAGACATTTGTATCCGTAACATCCAACGGAACCAGCCCCTGGTGGGGCTGGATGGCGTTGGGTCAACGCCGCTACATTGCGTATACCGTTGGACATTCGTGGCGATACATCCAACGGGGGAAACGGCGATGAATCATCGCCGCTACATTGGCGTGTTTCGTTGGACATTCGTGGCGTTACATGG
This sequence comes from uncultured Oscillospiraceae bacterium, assembly GCA_934593275.1. Classification (GTDB taxonomy): domain Bacteria; phylum Bacillota; class Clostridia; order Oscillospirales; family Oscillospiraceae; genus Faecousia. The sequence goes on from CAKTQE010000006.1 coordinate 16,214, forward strand.
TATCGGTTATTCAAAATAGCAATCTTCGCTCCACTTTTGGGGATTACCGTCTATATAGGTCCATATTTTTCGGTAATCCCTTTCTCCCCGAATAACATGGTCGTAAAAATTTCTCTGCCAGACGCTTTTTCCCAACTCCATGGTAACTGCTCGCTTAAAATTCTGTATGACATTTGATACGTTTGCTCCATGCTCAGCTGTCAAATGCAAAATCATATGGATGTGGTTCGGCATAATCGCATATTTATCAACTGAAACACTGGGGTATACACTTTCTATTTTGCACAAGTATTTTTCCACGCAACGCCCGTATTCTGACAACACCGGCACACGGCAAGGTTCATTATTCTCCCAGAACAGCTTTTCTTTGTTCCATGTGCAAACCGTTATAAAATAGAATCCGTGGGCATCGTAGGTATAGCATTCCAGCCGGTTTCTTTTTCGTATCATATGGTTTCCCCGCTCTTTTTTGAAATACCGCGGCGGTAAAACAGCCGCCGCGGTATAGGGTACCGATCAATGCTTTTTAAACAACCGCCGCTTCTTCTCTTCCTCCTCCCGGCTCCCCTGTTCGATGATGACGGTTTTTCTGGGGGAGAGCAGGAGTCCGGCGGTGAGGCCGGTCATGAGGCAGAGGGTGCCGCCCAGGAACAGCTCCCTTTTGCGGATGAGCATCAGGCCGTCCAGCTTTTCCCAATACTTTTTGATTTCTTCCATGTTGTATGCCTCCTTATATAATATGGTAAATTCAGTATAGCCATTTGGGGGTGGGATGTCAATATCGTTTCTCTCCCTTGCTTTTCTTCCTGGGTTTGGGTATAATATTCAAAATATCAGGGCCGCTGTGCCTTTAGAAAGGATGCCGAGACATATGAGTGTACACGAATCCGGCGAAATGTATTTGGAGGCCATTCTGGTTCTCAGCCAGCGAAAGGGCTTTGTCCGCTCTGTAGATGTGGGGGAATATCTGGGCTACTCCAAGCCCAGTGTCTCCCGGGCCATGGGGATCCTGCGGGAGGAAAATTATATTTCCGTAGGAAAAGACGGGGGCCTGCTGCTGACCGACAAGGGCCGGACCCTGGCGGAGACCATCTATGAGCGGCACACGGTACTCTCCAAGACCCTTGTAAGCCTGGGGGTTTCCGAGGAGACCGCCGCGGCGGATGCCTGCCGTATGGAGCATGTGATCAGTGACGAGACCTTCCAGGCCATCAAGCGTCACGCCCAGACCCTGTAAGCCTATGGAACAGGAACACCATTGCGGCAATTGCACCGCCTGCGGCGGCTGCGGCGGCTGCGACAACAGCCTGACCATTACCGCCCCGGAACTGGAATTTCTGAACCGGCTGGCCCAGACCCCCTTTCTCCCGGTGGGCAGAACCATTGACGGGGAAGTTCCCCTTTTTGAAAACGCCCCGGAAATGACCGCCGTTTTACAGGTGCTTGAAAAGAAGCAGCTGATTTCCATTGACTACCGGCTCCCCTTAAAGGGCTGCCGGGAAAGCTGGTACCTGGGCTGCCCCGTTCAGGGGAGTCTGGCCCTCACCGCCCGGGGGCAGCGGGTGCTGGAACTGCTTGACTATCAGGGAATCTTATAGCGGGCGAACAGTTTTCCCTTGAAGACATTGGAAGAAAAGCCATTGACAAACCGGGAAAATTGGGGTATTATGTGGCCATAAACGAACAACAAGGCAAGGATGGGAAGAGTAAGCAACGCCCAGCGTTCAGAGAGCCTCGTCAGGTGGAAAGAGGTACGCAGTGGTCTGCCGAACATGGTCCCGGAGCCGCGGGGGTGAAGTTTTTAGCTCCCGACGGGTGCGCCCGTTACCGCGCAGGAGTATATTGGTACTCCCCAAGGTCCTGGCCGTGAGGTCAGGGCGAAACAAGGTGGTAACACGATTTTTGTCGTCCTTGTGCCAAGGCACAAGGACGGTTTCTATTTTTAAGGAGGAATTACATGTCATCGATCATCGAGCTGCAGGAGCTGAGCAAAACCTTCGGGTCCGGTGAAAATCAGGTGAATGCCCTACAGAACGTATCCATTTCCATTGAAAAAGGCGATATTTTCGGCATCATCGGTTTAAGCGGCGCGGGAAAAAGCACCCTGGTCCGGTGTATCAACCTATTGGAGCGGCCAGACAGCGGCAAGGTTCTCTTCCACGGAGAAGACCTGCTGGCCCTGCCCCAGAAGAAGCTCCGGGCGCAAAGGAGAAAAATCTCCATGATTTTCCAGAGCTTCAACCTCTTGGACCAGCGCACCGCCCTGGATAACATCTGCTTCCCCATGGAGCTGGCGGGCGTTTCCAAAAAACAAGCCCGGCAGCGGGCCACGGAATTGCTGGAAACCGTAGGGCTTCCTGACAAGGCGGGGTCCTACCCGGTGCAGCTCTCCGGCGGCCAGAAGCAGCGCATTGCCATTGCAAGAGCCTTGGCATCCGACCCGGAGGTGCTGCTGTGTGACGAGGCTACATCCGCCCTGGACCCCAAGACCACCGGCCAGATTCTGGAACTGCTGCAAAAAATCAACCGGGAGCGGGGCATTACCGTTATCATCATCACCCACCAGATGTCCGTTATTGAGCAAATCTGCAACCGGGTGGCCATTCTGGACTCCGGCAAGGTGGCAGAAATCGGCCAGGTGGAGCAGGTATTCTCCAATCCCCAGTCCCAGGCAGGACGGCGGCTGGTCACCCCCGCGGTGGCAGAACCCGCCCTGGTGCCGGGTCTGCGGTTGGCCCGTATCGCCTTTAACGGCGGCGTTTCCGAGGCCCCGGTGTTCGCCCAGCTGATCAAGAAAACCGGCGTGGAGCTGTCCATTATGGGTGCCGCCACCCGGAACGTAGACGGCAAGGCCTTTGGCACCATGCTGGTGACACTGCCGGAGGATGAGGGCAAGACCCGGGAAATCCTGGATTTCCTGAACAGCTGCACGGGCGTCCGTGCCGAGGAGGTAACGGAACATGTTTGATTTGTTTTCTGACGCGGCCAAGGTGGCCGCACAAATGGAGATCATTTCCAGCGAATACGGCTTTGCCCTGTGGGAAACCCTGTATTCTCTGGCCCTGGAAGTATTGTTTGCCTATGTCATCGGTTTGCCTGTGGGTGTGCTGCTGGTCACCGGAGAAAAAGACGGCATCCGTCCCCTGCCCCGCTGGCTCATGGCTCTGCTGAACGGCATCATCAATCTGCTGCGCAGTGTGCCGTTCCTGATTCTGATGATCATCGCCCTGCCCCTGTCCAAGATTCTGGTGGGTACCAAGGTCGGCACCACCGCCACCATTCCCCCCATGGTCATTGCGGCTTTCCCCCTGGTTGCCCGGATGGTAGAATCCAGTCTGCGGGAGGTAGACCAGGGCGTGGTGGAAGCGGCCCAGTCCATGGGTGCCGGAGCGTTCCAGATCGTCCGGAAAGTCCTGCTTCCCGAAGCCCTGCCCAGCCTGATTTCCGGCGGCACCATTACCGTGGCCACCATCCTGGGTTACGGTGCCATGGCCGGTATCATCGGCGGCGGCGGCCTGGGTAAGTTGGCCATCAACTATGGCTACTACAACTTTAAATTCCTGGTCATGTGGGCGGCAGTCATCGGCCTGGTGGTACTGGTACAGATTTTCCAGTCCCTGGGTACCCGCCTGGCCCAACGCTGTGACAAGCGGCTGCGGAACAAAAACTGAGTATTTCATCGGGTTTTCCCGTAGAAATAGATTTCCCTGAGAAGGAGTGTATCAATTATGAAAAAGACCATTTCCATTGTACTTGCACTGACCCTGTGCCTGGGGCTGCTGACCGCCTGCGGCAGCAAGTCCGGCTCCGATGACAAGACCATCACCGTTGCCGCCTCCCCCACGCCCCACGCCGAAATTCTGAAAGTTGCCGGAGAAGTCCTGGCCAAGGACGGCTGGACCCTGAAAGTCACCGAGTACGCCGACTATGTGGTACCCAACAACGTAGTAGAGGACGGCGAGTGCGATGCCAACTACTTCCAGCACCAGCCCTACCTGGATACCTTCAACGCCGAAAACGGCACCCATCTGGTAAGCGTTGCCGCCATCCACTATGAGCCTTTCGGCATCTACGCCGGTACCAAGAGTGCCATTGCAGACCTTTCCAGCGGCGACAAAATCGCCATCCCCAATGACGGCTCCAACCGCGCCCGGGCATTGCTCCTGCTGGAGGCCAACGGCATCATCAAGCTGAAAGACGGCGTGGGCATGGAAGCCACCGCCCTGGATATTGCCGAGAACCCCACAAATGTGGAGATCGTAGAGATGGAAGCCGCCCAGATCGCCGGTGTCCGTGACTCCGTGGCTCTGGCCGTCATCAACGGCAACTACGCCCTGAACGCCGGTCTGAACGCCGGTACCGACGCTCTGGCCACCGAAGACCCCAACTCCGTTTCCGCCCAGACCTACGCAAACGTCCTGGTGGTCAAGGAGGGCAACGAGAACACCGAAAAGACCCAGGCCCTGGTAAAGGCACTGACCAGCCAGGAAGTCAAGGATTACATCAATAACACCTACTCCGGTGCCGTTGTCCCCATTTTCTAAGCATTCCGAAAATAGCAAGCCCCCGTTCCAAAACCGGAACGGGGGTTCGTTTTATTTAAGCGTCTCGCTATTGTTCAGCACCAGGGTGCTATAGAGGAACAGCACATCACAGTCTGTAAAATCCACCAGTTTTCCCAGCCGCTCCGGGCTGAGATAGCGGATGTCCACCAGGGTGATTTCCCGGTATTGCTCCAAAAAATAGGGGGCAATGCTGCTGCCAAAGGAATCCCGGAAGAGGATCAGTCTGTTGTCCGGGGCCTGGGGATTTTCCAGGGTCACCAGGGACAGAGAACCGGACAGGAAAAATTCATAGGCATCCCGGCCATTCAGGGTCTCCCAGTCGTACAGGCCCATCTCCTTGCGGTTTTCCCCATCCCAGACCTTTACATTTTCAAAGGCGGGCTGCCACAGATACCGGATCGGCTCACCTTTCATGGGCAGCGCGGACTGACCGGCATAGACCCCCAGAAAATCCTCTTTGGCCTGACGAATTTCACCGTTTTCTGTCAGAGGTTTCCCCATGGCGGTACTCAGGGTCTGGGCCGCTTCAAAAAGGACTTCCTGCCGCCAGTGGGTATCCGTGCGGTAGAAGCTATCCAGGTTCAGGGTGTCTGACAGGTCAATGAAAGAAGCAAAGGGCATTTTTTCTTGCAGGCGGTTCCTCAGGGCGGCAAAATCCAGCTTTGGTACAGGCAGAAACTGGCTCTTATCCGGAATGGCCGCCACATAAACCCGCTGGCTGCCTGAGAGATACCGGTCATACACCGCCCCAAACCGTTTGGCGGCATAGTCAATGGACTCTTCGTTCAGCGGGTATTCCAGCTGGGCAAAATACCCCTCCCGGCTTTCGTAGATGCCATTGTTGTCCTGCCGCCCCAGAAGCTTGACGGAAAACAGGGCCTTGGCCCGGCGAAAGCCCTCCCGAAAGGGAAACTGGTCCTGGGTGTAGCTTTCAAAATTGGAGGCAAAGCTGCCGCTGAGGAAGCTGTTCCAGGAGATTTTGGGCATCTGGGCCAGCTTCCGCCGCTCGGTAAGGGAGGCATCCTTGTCTTTTCCAAACCAGCAGCCCAGAGTCAGGGCCGCAAACAGTACCGGAAGCACCCAAAAGGTATTCTTTTGTTTCATAGAGGCCTCCTTAAAAGCGGAAATAGAGGAAAGGATTGTAAGACCCATCCACCAAAAAGGCGGTGCAAAGCAGCAGCACCAGGCACATAGACCCAGGTACCACCAGGGCGGCGCACCGGGGCCACCGTTTCTGAATGCGGTCAAACCCGGCCTTGGGCAGCCCCGTGGCCCCTACAGCCGCCACCAGAAACAATAGGGCGTTGCTTCTGAGAAGATACACCGCCTCCTGGGATACCATCGGCAGCCCCCCAAGGCCCAGCATCCCCCGGATACAGCCAAAAGCCTCTTGCAGGCTCCCGGCATCAAACAGCACAAAGCCGAAAACCACCGCCAGAAGCACATAGACATGGGAAAGCAGCTTCTGCTTTTGAAGTCTTTCCAGCAGCCAAAGCTTTTCAAGAATCAGCAAGGCCCCAAAGTACAGCCCCCAGCAGATGAAATTCCAGGCCGCTCCATGCCAGAAGCCGGTGAGAAACCAGACCACCAGGATATTTCGCAGCTGGCACCACTTCCCCCGGCGGTTTCCTCCCAGGGGAATGTACACATAGTCCCGAAACCAGGTTCCCAGGGAAATGTGCCACCGCCGCCAGAACTCCGTAATGCTGCGGGATACATAAGGATGCCGAAAGTTTTCCGGGAAATGGAAGCCAAACATCCGGCCCAGGCCAATGGCCATGTCGCTGTAGCCGGAAAAATCAAAATAAATGTGCAGGGTGTAGGCGGCGGCATACATCCAGGAAAACAGGACGCTGCCGTCCTGGGTTCCATGCCAGGCGGTACAAACTTCACCTAACAGGTTGGCAAGCAATATCTTTTTTCCCAACCCCACCAGAAACCGGCCCGCCCCCAGGCGGCAGTTTTGGGGGTTTATCCTTCTGCTTTTCAGTTGGGGGGCCACGTCTGAATACCGGACGATAGGCCCCGCGATCAGCTGGGGGAAAAAGGCCACGTAACAGGCCAAGTCTATAAAATTCCGCTGGGCCGGAACCTGGCCCCGGTAGACATCCACCGTATAGCTCATGATTTGAAAAGTATAAAAGCTGATGCCAATGGGCAGGGCCAGCCCCAGCAAGGGCAGGTGCAGTCCAAAAAGGCTATTGATGTTTTCCAGAAAAAAGTCCGTGTACTTATAGTACACCAAAAAGCTCAGACTGGACATGACGGACAGTCCCAGCAGCAGCTTCCCCAAGCTGCTTCCCCGGGTCTTTTCCAGCCCCAGGCCGAAGAAATACCCCAGGGCCACCGCCAGAAGCATCATCAGCACCAGCTTCGGCTCCCCCCAGCCGTAAAAAATCAGGCTAAACAGGAGCAGCACCGTGTTTTTCCCCTTTGGGGGGATCAGAAAATAGCTGAGCAGCACGGCAGGGAGAAAGTAATATAAAAACGGGATGCTGGAAAAGAGCATGGTTTTTCCTTATCCCTCCGCCGGGGCTTCTACCAAGAGTTCTGCCCCCAGGGCCAAGGCACTGTTCTTAAAGTCCTGAATCAGGTCGTCTGCGCCGTAGGCGGTGATCACGTAGCTTCCCTGCCGCAGTACCAGCATGGTGTCCGGGAAGCCGCACATCCAGTGGTTGGACTGGACCAAGGTCTGATAATCCTTGGCAAAGGTTTCCGCGTCCTTGCCATCCTGGAGTTCCATAACGGCGGAGCAGAACGTATTGGTATTCATCATGTGCATCAGGGTGGCTGCCTGGGGCTTTACCATGTCCATGAGGGCTTGGTCCACCAGGATTTGGTACTGGAAGCTCTCCCCATAGGTGCCGATGTCATAGGCTCCGGCCCCCTCGGTATCGTGGGCCTCGTCACCACCGGCGGCGGGGAATTCCTCGGTCATGCCGGAGGCAATGGCCATCAGCAAATCCAGGGCGGAGGCATACTGGGGGGAGCCATGAGTGGTGTCAGAGGGGGTGGTGGGGGCGGTATTGCCGCCGCACCCGGCGAAAAGTCCCAGGCACAGCAGGCCGGTCAGAATCATAGAAGCAATTTTTTTCATCATTATTTTTCCTTTCAGTTGTTGGTTTCCTGCCAAACGGTCACATCGCCGGAGTCTTCCGGCTGGGCCAGCAGCAGGTATTGTTTTTCTCCTTGGGTCACCCCCAGGGAAAAGCAGTCGGCTCTATCCGGCAGGATGCACCAGAGAAACTCTGTTTTTTCCTCCAGGGTCAGGCAGGTGTGTTCCTCCCCATGAAGCACCAGGGAGGTGTTTTCCCCGGCGGTGACGGTAAGGGTGCCGTTCTTTCCCGGATCCACGGCCACAGGGATGTCCAGGGTCTCCACCGCCCGGAAGGTCATGGGAACCGGTTCCGGCTGGTAGGTCACGGTCCCACCCAGTACATTTTGCCCGTTTATCCGGACTTTTAACGGCTGGGGTCTCACAAGAGCCAGCCCCGCCACCAGTAGCCCACAGGCGGCAAGGGACACCAGGGGCCTTAAATAGAGCCGTTTTGGAGGTGCTTTGAATGTGGCCGCTTCTTCGATGTAGCGGCTGTCCAGGCCCGTGATTGCCTGGGCAATGGCATGTTTTTTATCCATGGTTCCACTCCTTTAGAGAAAAACGTCCTGAGCGTTTAAGTATTTCCGCAGCCGGTCCCGGATACGGCTCAGCCGGGTTTTGACCTGGCCTTGGCTTAATCCCAGATCCCGGGCCATTTCTTCATAGGACTGGCAGGAAAAATACCGGCGGACAAACAGAACCCGGTCCAGCTCCTTTTCTGTTTCCAGAAAGGCATTGAGGCTCCGGCTCAGTTCCCCGGCCCACAGGGCTTCCTCCGGGGTGTTGGGGTCCGGGATGCAGTCTGCCAGTTCCTCCAGAGAAAGGGTGAACCGTTCCCCTGCCCGCTTCTGGGCCGTCTGGGCCTGATAGCGGTTGATGGCCAGGTTGCGGATAATTTTGGCAAAGTAAGCCCGAAGCTGCTTGGGCCGTTCCGGGGGAATGGCATTCCAAGCCCTGAGCCACAGGTCATTCAGGCACTCCTGGCTGTCCTCCTGGTTTTCCAGAATATTCCGGGCAACGCTCAGACAGTAGGACCCGTATTTTTCCTGGGCTTCCAGGATCCCCGCCTGGTCCCGGCAGAAGAAGAGTTCAATAATGGCATGGTCATTCATAAGCGTCCTCACCTATATAGACAGGGAATTTTATAAAAGGTTACAGGGTTTCAAAAAAATTTTTGCTTCCCACAGTATAGCATAAAATACAGCCAATTGCAAAAATTACCGTCTCCCGGCAGGGAGACGGTAATGCTTGTTCTTTAGCGGACGTATTCGATCACAACGCAGCGGTTGGGTTCCACACCGGTGGAATGGGTGGTGATGTTCTCCATATCCTGGAGGGCGGCGTGGATCACATGCCGCTCATAGGCGTTCATGGGTTCCAGGGTGGTGCGGCGGCGGACTTTCAGGACCTGCTGGGCTTTCTTCCGGGCATACCGGCGCAGGCTCTCCTCCCGCTTCTGGCGGTAGCTCTCCGCATCCACGTTGACCCGGATGTGGCCCTCCACTTCCCGGTTGATGGCGTAGTTGCACAGGTGCTGAATGGCATCCAGGGTATCACCCCGGCGGCCGATGAGATAACCCAGGTCCTCCCCTACCAGGTCCACCTGATAGGTATTGCCGTTTTCTTTCCAGCAATGGGGGACGGCCTTGGAATCCATGTGGGTCAGCAAGCCTTTCAGGAACAGCTCGATTTTCTCTTCCACAGAGCCTTCCGGCGCGGCTACGTACTCCCGGGGTGCCACAGATGCCTCCCGCTGGGGCTTCGGCTCTCTGGGGGCCTTGGGCTGCTGGGGCCGGGGAGCCTTAGGGGCCTCCGGAGCTTTCTCCTGCTTGGGTGCTTCTGCCTTGGGGGCTTCCACCTTGGTATCTTCGGCTTTCACCTGGGCTTTGGGGGCTTCCGCCTTGGGGGCCACGGGCTTGGGAGCCGGGGCGGGCTTGGGCTTCCGGGAAGCAGAGGACAGAGCAACCTTGGGGGCCGCGGGTACTTCGTCCGGGGCCTCGTAGGTCACCTGGACCTTGGCAGGCTGGGCACCGAAGCCCAGGAAGCCGGACTTTGCCTGCTGCAGCACCTGAACGGAAACGCTGTCCCGATCCAGGCCCAGCTGGGCAAGGGCGGACTCGATGGCCAGATCAATGGTCTTGCCACTGGCGACAAGGGTTTTTTCCATGATTTATTCCTCCTGGCTGTGGTGGGCGTAACGGTTGGGGTCGTAGGCACGGCCCTTGCAGTAGGGACGGTCCGCAATGCCGGAAAGAGTCTCTTTCTCTTCTTTCTCCTGGGGCAGCTGGCCCTTCTTGGCGGCATACTCCCGGGCGGCCTCTGCCTTGGCGGCAGCTTCCTGCTCCCGCTGCTGCTTCTGCAGACGCTTCTTGCTGGTATTTTCGGTAATGCCGTCAGGATTCTCGGCACGGCGCTGGGCGCGGACACGTTCTTTTTCCGCTTCCAGCTTGTCCTGCTCCATACGCCGCTTCAGGCGTTCGGCATCCTCGGCATCGTAAATCTTGCGGTAACGCTTGTTGAGGACCACATCCTCCACGGTACGGACCACGCCGCCCACAAACCAGTAAAGGGACAGGGCGCAGGGTACGGTGAAGCCGATCCACAGCATCATCAAAGGCATGGTCAGCATCATGACCTTGTTGGTCTGGGCAGCCTGGGAATTCTCCACAGCCTCTTTGTCCTGAATGCCGTCCTGATTGGTGACCAGGGAGTTATTCTGCTTCTGCATGATCAGCATAGACACCACCTGATAACCGGCAGAGGACAGGGCGATCAGCAGAGAGCCGATGTGCGCCCAGTTCCAGGCCCAGGTGGAGGCAAAGACGTTAAACTGGGGAACGGCACCCAGGTCGATGCCGATAAAGCCAAAGTTGATACCGCTCAGGGCCAGGTCGCTGATGCCGGGAACGGCAGCCTTGATGGCCTCGGCGTACTGGGGGATATACTGGGCGGCGATCATCTGGTGGTAATAGGCGTTGCCGGCGAACAGCTCCGGGTCAATGCCCTTGATGACCTCAACGATCTGGTTGGCCACCTCCAGGTTTTCGTGGAGCATGTAGACAATGGGCTGGCGCACCACGGTATACAGGGGGATCAGCAGCAGCATGGGTACAAAGCTCCACAGGCAGCCACCGCCCATGGATACGCCTTCTTCTCTGTAAAGCTCCTGGATGGCCTGGTTCTGCCGGTTGGGATCATCGGCATAGCGACGCTGAATGTCCTGCATTCTGGGGGTCAGACGGGACATTTTCATCATGCTCTTTTTGGACTTGGCGGTGATGGGCAGCAGCACCAGCTGCACCAGAACAGCAAACAGGATCAGAGCCATGCCGTAGTTACCGGTAACCCGGTACAGCAGCTCCATCAGGTAGCCAAAGGGAACCTGGATCACGTCCGCAATGTGGAATGACAGTAACATGGACTTTCCTCCTTTGAAAGTCACGGCACAGGGTCGTAAAGATCTCCTTTGTAAAAGGGATGGCAGCGGGACAGACGTTTGATCGCCAACCAGCCTCCCTTTAACGCGCCGTATTTTTGGATCGCTTCATAAGCATAGGCGGAACAAGTGGGCCGAAACCGGCACCTGGCGGGAAAATAAGGGGAGATGCAACGGGAGTAGAAGCGGATCAGGGACAGCAGCAGTTTTTTCACGGTTCATCCTCACGCAGCAGCCCCGCTTTCTGGGCCAGACGCAGGAAACTGGCGGTCAGCTTGTCAAAAGGAGCCTCCACCGCCCGGGTCCGGGCCACCACCACAATATCCCAACCGGGGGTAAACCGCTCCTCATGGAGCCTGTAAACCTCTCTCAACCGCCGGCGGGTCCGATTGCGGACCACCGCATGGCCCAGCTTTTTGCTGACGGTGATGCCCAGGCGATTTTTGCCCAGATGGTTGCGCCGGGCATACAGCACCAGGAGTCCATCGGCATAGCCCTGGGACCGGTAGAGCCGCTGAAAAATGTGGTTAAGCTTCAAACTGCTGGAAAACTTCATGCTTTTCTTCTCCTAAAAAGGGAGCGGGGCGAATGTGTCATTCACCCCGCTTAGCTCCCGTTTCGCTCTCGCGCGCATATTTCCTTGTGTTCACAGGGGCGGCGCATCAGGCGGACAGAACCTTGCGGCCTCTTGCACGGCGGCGGGCCAGAACCTTACGGCCATTGGCGGTAGCCATTCTCTGACGGAAACCGTGGACCTTGGAACGGTGACGATTGCTGGGCTGATAGGTACGCTTCATTACGGATACACCTCCTAATACGCTAAAATCATATGCTCGACAGCCAAAAAGGCCGCAGCAACACAAATGAACAGACCACTACGGTCATGCCCGCTCATTATAACCGAAAAAGCCGGGAAGGTCAACATTTTTTTCATATTCCCCCGGATTTTTTTCGGACAACACCCCACAATCCGGCAAAAGCCCCGGTGCCGCCCTGTCTGGGACGGCAGGGAGACAACTTTATTCCTCCAAAGAAAGCTTTTGAAGCACCCGGGCGTAGTCCTCCGTTCCCTCTTTGTAGGGGGTGGGCTGGAAGTCATTTTGGGGCCTCTGGGAGCTGACACAGGCGGGAATGGGGGTCAGCGTTCCCAAAGTCACGGTGCCGTCTTTATGCCGCAGAACCTGCTGCCGCAAGATCACCGTATCCATATCCTTGGGGGAATGATTGCCCCCGAAGGAAAAATTGCCCAGGCTATAGTAGATGATACCCCCGTTGTACTCCTCCACCCGCTGCAGCACATGGGAATGGCAGCCGTAAACGATGTCCACCCCCAGGTCAATGAGCTGACGGCCCAGGTTCTCCTGGTCCGTATTGGGCCGGTAGCTGCCCTCTATGCCCCAATGAATGGCCATGACGATGAGTTCCGCTCCCTGGCGTTTCATTTCTTCCACCGCTTTTTCCACTTTCTTCACGTCTACCTGGAAAAAGCCGCCGTAGATGCCGATGTGAAGCCCGCTGTCTGTGGTGATCACCCGGTAGGTATCCTGCTCCACATAGGGAAGCTCCGCCTCCTCCAAGGCCTTTCGGGTGGACTCCACGCCCTGGATGCCGTAATCCCGGATGTGGTTGTTGGCAATGGTCACGGCCTCCACACTGCTGCCGGTCAGAATTTTTGTATAGGCCGTGGGGCCTCGGAATGCAAAACCGTTCTCCTTGATCACACAGCCCTCATCCTTGAGAACCGTTTCCAGATTTACAAAGGTGCAGTCGTCTTCCTGAAAATACTGTGCCACATTCCGAAAGGGATAGTCATAGTCTTCCCCGATCACATCGATGAAGCTGTATTTGACGCCATAGACCCTGGCGTCACTGCCCAAGGTGCAGTCTCCCACAAAGGTTAAAAGGAATGACTCTTCATCCTCTTCCGCGGTGGGAGCCACAGGGGTGGGGCGGGAGGATGTGGTCTTTTCTTTTGCGGGTACCGTCTGACCGCCAGAGGCCATAACCCGAAATGCAAGGGGATTTCCAGGCAGAAACGCCAGCAGAATCAAAACCAGCAAAGCTAAGAAATAAGCAACTTTTCGCATCATATCCCTCCATTCCAAAAAGCGCAAAAAAGAGCGGAATCTGTAGAAGATTCTGGTTGTTCTTACCAGACCATCTTACCACAGATTCCGCAGTAAATCAATCTATTTTCGGTTTATTCACCGGCGCGCTTTTTCATCAGATTCCGCATTCTCAGTGCATGATCCAGCTCCCGCTTGCGGATGCGCAGACTCTTGGGGGTGCATTCCAGCAGTTCGTCGTCTGCCAGGAACTCAATGCACTGCTCCAAAGACAGCACTCTGGGGCTGGTAAGCCGCAGAGCCTCGTCAGAACCGGCGGCACGCATATTGGTCAGCTGCTTCTTTTTGCAGACGTTGACGGTCATATCCTCGTTGCGGCTGCAAATGCCAACCACCATACCGGCATACACCGGTGTGCCGGCACCGATGAACAGGGTACCCCGTTCCTGGGCGTTATACAGGCCGTAGGAGCAGGCTTCGCCGGTCTCAAAGGCAATGAGAGAGCCAACCTGGCGGCGTTCGATCTCGCCTTTCATGGGGGCGTAGGAATCCAGGACGGAAGACATAATGCCCTCACCCCGGGTATCCGTCAGGAACTCGTTCCGGTAGCCAAAGAGACCACGGGAGGGAACCAGGAACTCCAAACGGTAACGGTTGCCCACAGGGGTCATGCCCAGCAGGTCGCCTTTCCGCTTGCCCATTTTCTCGATAACGGCACCCATGCTCTCCTCGGGAACATCGGCCACCATCCGCTCAATGGGTTCGCAGAGCTTGCCATCGATTTCCTTGGTCAGCACACGGGGGGTGGAGACGGAGAACTCATAGCCCTCCCGACGCATGGTTTCCATGAGAATGGACAGGTGCATTTCGCCACGGCCAGCCACATTGAAAGCATCGGTACCCTGCTCGGTCACATGGAGGGACACGTCTTTCAGCAGTTCCTTTTCCAGCCGGTCCCGCAGGTTCCGGGAGGTGATGAACTTGCCCTCTTTACCGGCAAAGGGAGAATCGTTGACGGCAAAGGTCATTTCAATGGTGGGGTCGGAGATCTTCACAAAGGGCAGAGGCTCCACCACCGCCGGGTCACAGAGGGTACGGCCAATGGTGATGTCTGCCATGCCGGACAGAGCCACGATCTCACCGGCCTTGGCCTCCTGCACCGGTACCTTGGACAGACCGTCATAGGTATAAAGGGCTACCACCTTGCCCTTGACCTTATGCTCCGGGTCGTGGTAGTCACAGATGGCTACTTCCTGGTTGACCTTGATGGTACCCCGCTCCACACGGCCCACGGCAATACGGCCCACGTACTCATTGTAGTCAATGGAGGAGACCAGCATTTGCAGAGGGCCGTTCTCGTCACCCTGGGGGGGATCGATATACTGGATAATGGTCTCAAACAGGGGCTTGAGATCGGTACCCATTTCATCGGGGCTGTAGGAAGCGGTACCCTGACGGCCGGAGCAGAAAATGGTGGGGGAATTGAACTGCTCATCGGTGGCATCCAGTTCCAGCAGCAGCTCCAGCACCTCGTCCATGACCTCATGGACCCGGGCGTCGGGCTTGTCCACCTTGTTTACCGCTACAATGACCTTGTGGCCCAGCTCCAGGGCTTTCTGCAGCACAAACCGGGTCTGGGGCATGGGGCCTTCGGCGGCGTCAACCAGCAGGATAACGCCGTTGACCATTTTCAGAATACGCTCCACTTCGCCGCCAAAGTCGGCGTGGCCCGGAGTATCTACAATGTTGATTTTGAAATCTTTATAGTGTACGGATGTGTTTTTGGCCAGGATGGTAATGCCCCGCTCCCGCTCCAAATCGCCGGAGTCCATGACCCGGTCCACAGTGGCCTGGTTTTCCCGATAAATACCGCCCTGCTTCAGCATTTCGTCAACCAGGGTCGTCTTGCCGTGGTCAACGTGGGCGATAATGGCAATATTTCTGATTTTTTCCTGAGATGCCATAAAAAAGCTCCTTCGATAGATATAATGTACCAACTCTCAACACAGAAATATACCACAGGTCTCCGTAAAAGGCAATCATTTTCTGAGATTTACCTATACAAAAGTTGGGGAATTCCGGTGTTTCCTTTCGTGCATATTACCCGGAAGCGCAAAAAAATGCCTGCCACAAATGTGACAGGCATGATTTTACGTGAATTACACCAGCTCGATCACAGCCATCTCGGCTGCGTCGCCCCGACGGGGGCCGGTGCGGGTCACTCTGGTGTAGCCGCCGTTGCGCTCAGCGTACTTGGGAGCGATCTCCTTGAACAGCTTGTGGGCAACGTCTTCCTTGGTGATGAAAGACAGAGCCTTCCGGTAAGCGGCCAGGTCGCCCTTCTTACCCAGGGTGATCATCTTCTCAACCACGGGCTGCACTTCCTTCGCACGGTAGAAAGTGGTTTCCATTTTGCCGTTCTCCAGCAGATCGGTTACCTGCTGACGCAGCAGGGCCTTTCTCTGTGCGCTGGTCTTGCCCAGCTTACGAGTGCCAAACATGTGCGTTTCCTCCTCTTTAAGCGATTAGTTGTTGCTGCCAGATTCTTCGCTGGCCAGGGACAAGCCCATCATTTCCAGCTTTTTCTGTACTTCGTCCAGGGACTTCTTGCCCATGTTCCGGACCCGCATCATGTCTTCACCGGTCTTGTCGATCAGGTCGGCAACGGTGTTGATGTTGGCCCGCTTCAGGCAGTTGAAGCTACGGACAGACAGATCCAGCTCGTCGATGGTCATGGAGAGCTTTGCATCCGGATGGTCAGCCACCTTTTCAACAACCGTAGAACTGCTGGTGACAGCATCGGACAGGTTGGTGAACACGGTCAGATGATCGCTCAGGATCTTTGCACCCAAAGACACGGCGTCCTTGGCGGAAATCGTAGAATCTGTCCAGACCTCAAGGGTCAGTTTATCGAAATCGGTTCTGTCACCGACACGAGTAGGCTCCACGGCATAATTCACCTTGGTAACAGGGGAATAGATGGAGTCGATGGGAATCACACCAATCACGGTCTGCGGCGTCTTGTTCCGGTCAGAGGAAACATAGCCGCGTCCCTGAGAAAGGGTGATCTCCATGTTGAAAGTGGCATCCTCACCCAAAGTGCAGATGTGCAGCTCGGGATTCAGGATCTCAACGTCCGCGTCAGCCTTAATATCGCCGGCGGTAACCTCGCAGGGACCCACAGCATCGATATGCACGGTTTTGACACCGGGAGTATGAAGCTTGGGAATGAGCCGCTTCACATTCAGCACGATTTCCGTTACATCCTCGGTCACACCGGGAATGGTGGAAAACTCATGCTGGACCCCCTGGATCTTCACAGAGGTGGCAGCGTAACCGGGCAGGCTGGACAGAAGGATCCGTCTCAGAGAATTGCCCAAGGTCATTCCGTAGCCGCGCTCCAGAGGCTCCACAACATACTTGCCGTAGGAAGGGTCCTCCGCGGAATCAAAACAGCTGATACGGGGCTTTTCAATTTCTACCATGAATCAAAACCCTCCTTAGATAGGTGGGGAGTCTCCTCCCCACGGAATACTTGCATACGAACAGGGGGCAGATTATTACTTGGAGTACAACTCGACGATGAGGTGTACAGCGATATCGAAGTCAATATCGTCCTTGGTGGGCATAGCAATAACCTTACCCTGGAGGGTGTTCTTATCACGGTCCAGCCACTTGGGAGCAGCAACAAAAGCATCGTCTTCCTTCAGCTTCTTGAAGAAGGCGTTGGAAGCACTCTTTTCGCAGACAGCAATGACATCGCCGGGCTTTACCATGTAGCTGGGGATGTCCACACGACCGCCGTTGACGGTGAAGTGGCCATGGTTCACCAACTGACGGGCCTGACGGCGGGTGTTGGCGAAGCCCAGACGGTAAACAACGTTGTCCAGTCGACGCTCAACCAGGGTCAGCAGGTTTTCACCGGTGTTGCCCTCGGCACGAGCGGCCTTGTCATAGTAGTTCCGGAACTGCTTTTCCTGGATACCATACACAAATTTGACCTTCTGCTTCTCGGTCAGCTGAGTGGCGTACTCAGACTTCTTCGCTCTTCTCTGGCCGCCGGGGTTCTTGTTGGAAGTCTTGGAATAACCCATCGCGGCAGGAGAAACGCCCAGCGTTCTGCAACGCTTCAGCACGGGCTGCATATTCTTAGCCATTTCGCAAAATTCCTCCTATACCTAAATCAGACTCTACGTCTCTTGGGGGGACGGCAGCCATTGTGGGGAATGGGGGTGACGTCCTTGATCATAACAACTTCCAGGCCGGCAGTCTGCAGGGCGCGGATCGCAGCCTCACGTCCCTGGCCGGGGCCCTTCACATAAACCTCAACGGTCTTCAGGCCATACTCCATAGCAGCCTTGGCAGCGGTCTCAGCCGCGGTCTGGGCAGCATAGGGAGTAGACTTACGGGAGCCACGGAAGCCCAGTCCGCCGGAGGAAGCCCAGGTCAGAGCATTGCCTTCCAGGTCGGTGATGGTAACCATGGTGTTGTTGAAGGAGGAGCGGATATGTGCCGCACCCTTCTCGACGACTTTGCGCTCGCGACGGCGCTTAACAACCTTCTTAGTAGCTTTGGTAGCCATTTACATATCCCTCCTTACTTCTTCTTGTTCGCAATGGTCTTCTTGGGACCCTTGCGGGTACGGGCGTTGGTCTTGGTGCGCTGGCCGTGAACAGGCAGGCCACGGCGATGACGCAGACCACGGTAGCAGCCGATTTCGCTGAGGCGCTTGATGTTCATAGCGGTCTCACGGCGCAGGTCGCCCTCGATGATATAATGATGCTCAATGGCTTCACGAAGCTGCGCTTCCTGATCCTCGGTCAGGTCCTTCACACGGGTGTCGGGGTTAATACCGGTCTTTTCCAGTACCTCGGCGGCCCGGGCGGGTCCAATGCCGTAGATATAGGTCAGGGCAACTTCGATCCGCTTGTCGCGGGGAAGATCAATACCAGAAATACGTGCCATATTCTTTCAGCACCTCCTATTAGCCTTGTCTCTGCTTATGCTTGGGGTTTTCGCAAATTACCATAACGCGACCCTTGCGCTTGATGATCTTACACTTTTCGCACATGGGTTTAACGGACGGTCTTACCTTCATACTGTTTAACCTCCATATGAGAATGGTTCTCTTTAGTTTACTTACTTCTCCAGGTGATCCGACCCTGTGTCAGATCATAAGGAGACATTTGAACGGTTACCTTGTCACCGGGCAAGATCTTAATGAAATTCATTCGGAGCCTGCCGGAAATGTGTGCCAGAATGGTGTGTCCATTGCCAATGTCCACTTTGAACATTGCGTTCGGCAGTGCATCGGTTACGATGCCCTCAAGTTCGATTACGTCGTCCTTAGCCAAGTCATTAACCTCCTAGGTCGTTTGCTTGCATGTCCCGGCTCAGGGAAGCCAGGTCTCTTCGTAATTCGCCGTTGAGCACTTTGTCGCCGGAGCGTAGCTTCTCAGCAACTCTGGTCTCAGATCGAAGTACCTTTTCTACGTGTTTGCGTTTTTTCCGCTTGGGCTTTTCCACAGGTCTGTTCTTCCCGTTGACCAGAGTCACAAATTGGTCGTCGGTGTCAGCGACATAGAACAGTACGCCCTGATCTCTGCCCGCCGTGGAGAGGACCACATCCGCAACGGAAATCGTGGTTTTCTCTGGGTCCATAGTCAAAGTCCTTCGGTGACGGTGAGTATTTCCGGCTCGCCGTCGGTGATGAGTACAGTATTTTCATAGTGGGCAGCCAGCTTGCCATCGGCGGTCACCGTGGTCCACTTGTCCTTCAGGACGTTCACCTCATAGGTGCCTTGGCACACCATGGGTTCCACGGCAATGACCATTCCGGGAAGCAGTCTGGGCCCCCGGCCGGGATTTCCAAAATTGGGAACCTCCGGCTCCTCATGCAGCTGTCGTCCTACGCCGTGACCCACGAAAGAACGAACAACTGAAAAACCGTTAGACTCCACGTACGTCTGTACGGCATGGGAGATATCCTGCACACGATTTCCCTTTTTGGCGTAAGCAATGCCCTCAAAGAAGGACTGCTTCGTCACATCGATCAATCGCTGTGCCTCGGTGCTGATGGCACCACAGGCAAAGGTTGCTGCGCAATCTCCATGAAATCCCTCGTAAAATGCCCCCACGTCAACGGAAACGATGTCTCCCTCTTTCAGGATGTATCCGCCGGGAATCCCGTGGATCACCACTTCGTTGACAGAGATGCAGGCACTCGCGGGGAAGCCGTAAAGGTGCAGGAACGAGGGCTTCGCTCCCTGACTGACAATAAAGTCGTGAACGGCTCGGTCAATTGCCTTGGTCGATACGCCGGGTTTCACCAGCTGGCCAGCTAAGGCCCGGGCACCGGCCGTGATCCGACCGGCAGCCCGCATCGCCTGAATTTCACGTTCATTTTTGATCGTGATCATGCCTTTGCCCCAATGGTCTTCAGAATTTCCTCGTTAGCACCCTCAATGGACTGGTTGCCGTTGACGATGTGCAGCCGACCCAGCTTTGCATAGTAGTCTTTCAGCACTTCCGTGGAAGCGTGATAAACCTCCAGCCGCTTGAGTACGGTTTCGGGAGCATCATCCTTGCGGATGATCAGCTCGCCGCCGCAGCTGTCGCAGACACCCTCCTGCTTGGGGGGCTTGGCGACTACATGATAGCTGGCACCGCACTTGGAGCAGACCCGACGGCCGCCCATGCGCTGCGCGATATCATTGTCGTCCACCTCGATGGAAACCACATGGTCGATACGAACGCCCTTGGCTTCCAGGGTCTCTGCCTGGGCCAGCGTGCGAGGCACGCCGTCCAGGATAAAGCCGTTGGCACAGTCGGGCTGGGCCACACGCTCCGCAACGATGCCGAGAATCAGCTCGTCAGGAACCAGGCCGCCTTCGTCCATGTATTTCTTTGCTTCCTTACCCAGGTCAGTGCCATTGGCAATGGCCTCACGAAGCATGTTCCCGGTAGAAATGGCGGGGATGGAGAGCTTTTTTACAAGCAGCTCCGCTTGGGTCCCCTTTCCGGCGCCGGGCGCGCCCAGTAGAATGAGATTCATCCTGCCATACCTCCTCATTAATCCAGGAAGCCTTTGTAATGCCGCATGAGCATCTGAGCCTCCAACGCCTTCACGGTCTCCAGGGCAACGCCCACGACGATGATGACGGAGGTGCCGCCGATGGCCAGGTTCCGGACACCATTCATCAGGTTACCGGCCACGATGGGCAGCAGGGCTACGATGCCGAGGTACACAGCACCAAAGACAACGATCTTGTTAATGACCTTCTGGATGAAGTCGGCGGTAGGTCTGCCGGGACGGAAGCCCGGGATGAATCCACCGTTCTTCTTCAGGTTGTTGGCGATCTCCACGGGATCGTACTGGATGGTGGAGTAGAACCAGCTGAAGAAGAAAATCATCAGGAAGTAGATCACCGCATAGGTCCAGCTGGTGGAACTCCATACATGCTCATACCACCAGCCGGAGGTGTGACCGGTAAAGGCACAGATCGTGGCAGGCAGAGAGCAGATGGACTGGGCAAAGATGATGGGCATCACACCGGACATGCTCACCTTGATGGGCAGGTTGGTGTTCTGGCCGCCGTAGACCTTCCGGCCCACGACCCGCTTTGCATACTGGATGGGGATCCGGCGTTCGGCATCGTTGATGAAGATGATGAACAGGATCAGAGCGATCATGCCCACCAGCACCACGATGGTCTGCCACCAGGCCATGGAGAACAGGGTTCCCACCATGCCGGGGATGCCGGAGATGATGTTGGCAAACAGGATCATGGAGATGCCGTTGCCAATACCGAACTCGGTGATCTGCTCACCCAGCCACATGACGAAAGCAGAGCCAGCGGTGAAGGTCAGAACGATGACCATGGCCGGCAGGAAGCCCTGCTGGGTGACGATGGGGAAGCCGGAAGCGGTGTAGTTGACGAGCATCTGGTAGTAAGCCCAGCCCATCAGCAGACCCAGACCAACGGTGGTATACCGGGTGATCCGAGCGATCTTCTTCTGGCCCTCCTCACCCTCTTCCTTTGCCATCCGCTCCAGGGCGGGAATGGCAATGGTGAGCAGCTGGATGATGATGGATGCGTTGATGTAGGGCTGAATGCTCAACGCGAAGATGGTGGCTCGGCTGAAAGCGGAGCCGGACATGGCGTTGTACAGGCCCAGAATCGTGGAAGACAGAACACTGTCAAAGTAGTTGGTAAGTGTAGCAGTGTCGATATACGGGACGGGAATCACGTTACCGGCCCGGTAGATCAGCAGAATGAACAGTGTGAAGATGATCTTCTTGCGAAGTTCCGGGATCTTCCATGCATTCTTAAGCGTCTCTAACACTTACACCACCTCGGCCTTTCCGCCCGCCTGCTCGATCTTTTCCTTAGCAGACTCAGAGAAAGCCGAAGCCTTAACGGTAAGCTTCTTGGTCAGTTCGCCGCCGGCCAGAACCTTCAGGCCATAGGGGCACTCACCCAGGATACCGGCAGCCTGCAGGGCAGCCACATCCACAACGGCACCGTCTTCAAAACCGTTCATCAGGCCCACATTGACGGAGGTCAGGGGCTTGGCGAAGATGTTATTAAAGCCGCGCTTGGGGATACGGCGGGACAGAGGCATCTGGCCGCCTTCAAAACCGATACGGACTTTGCCGCCGGAACGGGCCTTCTGGCCCTTGTGACCACGACCACCGGTCTTACCGTTGCCGGAAGCGATGCCGCGGCCCTTGCGCTTGCCCACAAAAGTGGAACCTGCGACAGGAGAGAGTTCATGGAGCTTCATATCTGTTCTCCTCCTTATTCAACTTCGGTAACCTGCAGCAGGTAGCCGATCTTGGCGATCTTGCCGCGGGTCTGGGTGTTGTCCGGCTGGATGGTGGTCTGGCCGATCTTGCGAAGGCCCAGGCTCTCAGCGGTAGCGATGTGCTTTTCCAGACGGCCATTCAGGCTCTTAACAAGCGTAATTTTCAGGTTTGCCATGTTAATTGCCCTCCTTAACCAACGATTTCTTCCACGCTCTTGCCACGGATCGCAGCAACCTGCTCAGGAGAACGCAGACTCATCAGGCCAGCCATCGTCGCCTTGACCACGTTCTGAGGGTTGTTGGAGCGCAGGCACTTTGCGCAGATATTCTTGATGCCGACAGCCTCCATAACGGCACGGACAGCGCCGCCGGCGATAACGCCGGTGCCCTCGGGGGCGGGCTTCAGCAGGACGGTACCGGCACCGAAGATGCCGATCACATCGTGGGGGATGGTGTTGCCAGCCAGAGAAACCTTGACCATGTTCTTCTTGGCATCGGCGATGCCCTTGAGAATAGCCTCGGAAACTTCGGCGGCCTTGCCCAGGCCGTAGCCCACGGTACCCTTGCCGTCACCGACAACCACCAGAGCGGAGAACTTCATGACACGGCCGCCCTTAACGGTCTTGCTGACACGGTTCAGGTAAACGACCTTCTCAATGAGCTCAGGAGCTTCATTGTTCGGAGTCTTATTGTAAGCCATTTGATTTCCTCCTCTTCCTTAGAACTCGAGACCGCCCTCGCGAGCACCCTCAGCCAGAGCAGCAACACGGCCATGGAAAATATAGCCGCCGCGGTCGAAAACGACCTCGCTGATGCCCTTTGCCTTGGCACGCTCTGCCAGGACAGCGCCCACCTTCTTGGCACCTTCGCAGTTGCCGGTGAGACCCTCAAATTCCTTCTCCAGCGTATTGGCGGAAGCCAGAGTAACGCCGTTCACGTCGTCGATGATCTGGGCGTAGATGTTCGCGTTGGAACGGAACACGTTCAGACGGGGACGCTCGGGAGTGCCGGAGATTTTGCCACGAACACGGACATGCCGCTTCAGGCGCATTGCATTCTTATCAATTTTGCTGACCATTTCGGCACACCTCCATTACTTCTTACCACCGGTCTTACCAACCTTGCGGCGGATGACTTCGGTGGAATACTTGATACCCTTGCCCTTGTAGGGTTCGGGGGGACGCTTGCTGCGGACTTCGGCAGCGAACTGGCCGACGACCTGCTTGTCAATGCCCTTGATGATGATCTTGTTGGGGGTGGGAACTTCGATGGTGATACCGGGAATCTCGTCCACAAAAACTTCGTGGGAGAAGCCCAGACGCATGACCAGCTGAGTGCCCTTCTTCTCGCAGCGGAAACCAACGCCGTTGACTTCCAGCTCCTTGCTGAAGCCCTTCTCAACACCCTCGACCATGTTGTGCAGCAGGGTCCGGGTCAGGCCATGGAGGCTCTTGTGCAGATGCTCTTCATCAGGACGGTTTACAGTCAGCTCATTGCCCTCGACCTTCAGGATCATGTCGGGATGGAAGGTGTAGCTCAGAGTGCCCTTGGGGCCCTTCACGGTAACGGCATTGCCCTCGGCGATGTCAACCGTGACGTTTGCCGGAATGATAACCGGCTTTCTACCAATTCTAGACATTTCTGAATCCTCCTTACCAGACGAAAGCCAGGACTTCGCCACCAATGTGGTTCTCGCGAGCCTTCTTGTCGGTCATAACGCCCTTGGAAGTGGAAACGATTGCGATACCCAGGCCCTTGAGAACCTTGGGCAGTTCCTCGGCACCGGCATACACTCTCAGGCCGGGCTTGGAGACGCGGCGCAGACCGGTGATGGCCTGCTGCTTCTTGGCCAGGTACTTGAGGGTGATGTGAATCATGCCCTGGTTGCCGTTGTCAACCACAGTGTAGGACTTGATGTAGCCCTCGTCCAGCAGAATCTGGGCAATAGCCTTCTTCAGGTTGGAAGCGGGGACATCCACGGTTTCGTGCTTTGCAGAATTCGCGTTCCGGATACGGGTCAGCATATCTGCTACGGGATCGGTGATTTGCATGTTTATATCCTCCTTTAAGAAGTTACGGGCTTAACCCGTTGAAGGCCCGGGGGTATCCGGGGAATGCGACGCTCCCAGGAGCGTCCATCTTCCCAGGACTTCCCAAACCTTTTTCACATTTGATTCGACCTAAGCGAGCAGTTTACCAGCTGGCCTTGCGGACACCGGGGATCTGGCCCTTGTAGGCCAGCTCACGGAAGCAGATACGGCAAACACCGTAATCCCGCAGGTAAGCGTGGGGTCTGCCGCAGATCTTGCAGCGGTTGTAGCGGCGGCTGGAGAACTTGGGCTCAGCCTGCTGCTTCAGGATCATAGACTTTTTAGCCATTTACGTAATCCTCCTAATCAAGCGGTGAAGGGAGCGCCCAGCTGGGTCAGCAGCTCTTTGGCTTCCTCGTCGGTGGCAGCGGTGGTGCAGATGCAGATATCCATACCACGGATCTTGTCCACCTTGTCGTACTCGATCTCAGGGAAGATCAGCTGCTCTTTCAGACCGAAAGCGTAGTTGCCCCGTCCGTCAAAGGAATTGGGGTTGATGCCGCGGAAGTCACGGACACGAGGCAGGGCCACGTTGAACAGGCGGTCCAGGAACTCGTACATCTTGTCACCACGGAGGGTGACCTTTACGCCAACGGTTTCACCTTCACGGACCTTGAAGTTTGCAACGCTCTTCCGGGCCTTGCAGGTAACAGGCTTCTGGCCGGTGATGGTGGCGATATCCTTGCAGATGGCCTCAATTTCCTTGGCATTGTTCTTGCTCTCGCCGCAGCCGACGTTCACAATCACCTTGTCCAGCTTGGGGATCTGCATCACGCTCTTGTAGCCGAACTTCTTGTTCAGAGCAGGAGCGATCTCAGCAACATAGGTTTCTTTCATTCTGTTAGCCATAATAGATTACTCCTTTCTTAGATTTCGGCACCGCACTTGCGGCAGATGCGGACCTTCTTGTCACCGTCCATCTTGTAGCCCACGCGGACACCCTTGCCGCACTTTTCGCAGTACAGGGCAACCTTGCAGGTACGGATGGGGGTCTCCTTCTTGACGATGCCACCGGTCTCGCCCTGACGGCGGGGCTTGGTGTGGCAGGTCGCAACGTTGACCTTCTCTACAATGACCTTGTTCTCGCTGGGCATGGCCACCAGGACCTTGCCCTTAACGCCCTTGTCCTTACCGGACAGGACGATAACGGTATCGTTCTTTTTAATGTTCATTCTTCGGTTCCCCCATTAGATGACTTCGGGTGCCAGGGAGAGGATCTTCATGAAATCTCTCTCACGCAGCTCACGGGCCACCGGTCCAAAGATACGAGTGCCACGGGGGTTCTTGTCGTCCTTGATGATGACGGCGGCGTTCTCGTCGAAACGAACGTAGCTGCCATCCTCACGGCGGACACCCCGCTTGGTGCGGACGATCACGGCCTTGACGACCTCGCCCTTCTTCACAGTACCGCCGGGAGCAGCCTTACGGACGGAAGCAACGATGATGTCACCGATGTTGCCGGTCTTGCGCTTGGAGCCGCCCAGAACGCGAATGCAGTGAATTTCCTTAGCGCCGGTGTTGTCGGCAACCTTCAGGTAGCTTTCCTGTTGAATCATTCTCTGCCGACCTCCTTACTTAGCCTTTTCGATAATTCTGACCAGTCTCCATCTCTTGTCCTTGGACAGGGGACGGGTCTCCATGACCTCAACGGTATCGCCGATGCCGCACTCGTTGTTCTCGTCGTGGGCCTTCAGCTTGTAAGTCCGCTTCATGGTCTTCTTGTACAGAGGATGCTGCACGCTGTCCTCAATCGCAACCACAATGGTCTTGTCCATCTTGTCGGAGACAACCTGACCGATTCTGGTTTTGCGGAAAGCTCTGGTATTTTCAGTCATACTTGTTTCCCTCCTCAGATGTTGGTCTCTTTCTCACGAATAATGGTCTTGATGCGGGCAATGTCCTTCTTGACAGCGGCAATCTGCATGGGGTTATCCAGCTGATTGGTGGCATGCTGCATACGCAGCATGAACAGGTCCTTCTTCAGCTCGTCCAGCTTCTTGTTCAGCTCTTCAGCGGACAGATTCTTGATTTCCTTTGCCTTCATCATTATTCACCACCAATCTCAGTTTCTGCTTCCTTGGTGATGATGCGGGTCTTGATGGGCAGCTTGTGCTGCGCCAGACGCAGAGCCTCGCGGGCTACGTCCTCGGAGACGCCGCCGATCTCAAACATCACCTTCTGGTTCTTAACAACAGCTACCCAGCCCTCGGGCGCGCCCTTACCGGAACCCATACGGGTGCCCAGGCCCTTCTTGGAGTAAGGCTTGTCGGGGAAAATCTTGATCCAGACCTTACCACCACGCTTGGTGTAACGGGTCATGGCAATACGGGCAGCTTCGATCTGGTTGCCGGTGATCCAGCCAGGCTCCAGAGCCTGGATACCGAAATCACCATAGGAAACCTTGTTACCGCGGGAAGCAACGCCGGTCATACGACCACGCTGTACCTTACGGTACTTTGCTCTCTTCGGCATCAGCATTAGCGGTTACCTCCTTCTCTGCGGTAGTTGTTTCTGTCGCCCTGACGACGCTCGCCACCGTTGCGGCGGTCGTTCCGGCGGTCGCCATTGCGGCGGTCACCGTTGCGGCGATCCCGACGCTCACGGGGAGCGGGTTCGGGAGCAGCGGAACGCAGGGTGGTGTTCAGCACCTCACCCTTGTAGATCCAAACCTTTACACCGATGCGGCCATAGGTGGTGGCAGCTTCGGCAAAGCCGTACTCGATGTCGGCACGGATGGTCTGGAGGGGAATGGTGCCTTCGTGATAGCTCTCGGAGCGGGCGATTTCAGCACCGCCCAGACGGCCGCCGCAGGTGACCTTGATGCCCTTGGCACCCAGGCGAGTGGCCTGCTGCATGGCCTTCTTCATGGCCCGGCGGAAGGAGATACGCTTCTCCAGCTGCTGAGCAATGTTCTCGGCTACCAGCTGAGCGTTCAGGTCGGGGGACCGAACCTCAACAATGTTCAGATTCACGCTCTTGCCCAGACGAGCCTCTACGTCCTTACGCAGATTCTCGATCTCGGCACCGGCCTTACCGATGACAACACCGGGGCGGGAGCAGTGAATGTTGATCTTGACCTTGCCGTTGGACCGCTCGATTTCGATCTTGGCGACACCGGCGGCGTACAGCTTGTTCTTCAGATACTTACGGATGTTGTAATCTTCAACGACCAGGTCGCCGACCTTGTCCTCGCGGGCGTACCAGTGGGAATCCCAGTCCTTGATTACGCCAACACGCAGTCCATGGGGATTAACTTTCTGTCCCATAGCTACCTCCTGATTAAGCCTTCTCGCTCACACCGATGGTGATGTGAGTGGTTCTCTTATTGATCCGAACGAAACCACGACGGGATGCGATGCGGCCACGCTTCAGGATGGGGCCGGGGTTAGCGATCGCAGTGGAAACGTACAGGTTCTCAGCGTTCATTTCGTGGTTGTGCTCGGCGTTTGCCACGGCACTCTTCAGCAGCTTGGCCATGGGCTCGCAAGCGGCCTTAGAGGTCTGGCTCAGGTACGCGGCAGCGGTCTTGACGTCCTGGCCCCGGATCATGTCGCAAACCAGCTTCACTTTACGGGGAGACATCCGGACGTACTTTACATGTGCAAATGCTTCCATTTTCGTACCTCCTTACTTGGAATTGGCGGTCTTGCTGCCAGAGTGGCCCCGGAAGGTTCTGGTAGGCACGAACTCGCCCAGCTTGTGGCCGACCATATCCTCAGTGATATAGACGGGAACATGCTTCCGACCGTCGTGGACGGCGATGGTGTGACCAACGAAGGAGGGGAAAATGGTGGAGGCTCTGGACCAGGTCTTCAGAACCTTCTTTTCACCGGCCTTGTTCAGCTCTTCAACGCGCTTGTACAGCTCAGGAGCTACGAAAGGGCCCTTTTTGATACTTCTGCTCATTTCATTTCCTCCTTACTTGCTGTTTCTGCGCTTGACGATGAACTTGTTGGTGGGATTCTTGCCCTTCCGGGTCTTATAACCCAGAGCAGGCTTGCCCCAAGGAGTGACAGGGCCGGGGCGTCCGACAGGAGCGCGGCCCTCGCCGCCGCCGTGAGGATGGTCATTGGGGTTCATGACGGAGCCACGAACGGTGGGGCGGATACCCATGTGACGGGTACGGCCAGCCTTACCGATGTGAACGTTCTCATGATCCAGGTTGCCAACCTGACCGATGCAGGCGGTGCAGTTCATCCGAACATAGCGAACTTCGCCGGAGGGCAGTCTGACCTGAGCCAGGTCGCCTTCCTTAGCCATCAGCTGGGCAGCGGTACCGGCGGAGCGGACCAGCTGTGCGCCGTGGCCGGGCTGCAGCTCCACATTGTGGATCACAGTACCCACGGGGATGTTGGCGATGGGCAGGCAGTTGCCGGGCTTGATGTCGGCAGCGGCAGAGGAGATGACCTTGTCCCCGGCTTTCAGGCCGTAGGGAGCCAGGATGTAGCTCAAGGTCTCGTCTTCGTACTTGATGAGAGCGATGAAAGCGGACCGGTTGGGGTCGTACTCAATGCGCTGTACAGTAGCGGGCATATCCAGCTTCTGACGCTTGAAGTCGATTACACGGTACTTCCGCTTGTTGCCGCCGCCGCGATGGCGGACGGTGATGTGACCATAGCTGTTGCGACCTGCATTCTTCTTGAGGCTCTCAACCAGGCTACGCTCAGGTTTTGCCTTCTTGTCTACGCCGTCGAAAGCGGAAACGGTCATGTTTCTGCGGGACGGGGTATAAGGCTTAAAAGTTTTAATAGCCATTTGCGTTTCTCTCCTTTATTGAGATTGGTTTAGACCATGCCTTCGAAGAACTCGATGGTCTTGGAGTCAGCGGTCAGGGTGACAACAGCCTTCTTGTAGGCTGCCCGCTTACCAGCGGGGTAAGCGCCGGTGCGCTTGACCTTACCCTGCATCCGGATGGTGTTGACCTTGGCGACCTTCACACCGAACACCTGCTCAACGGCAGCCTTGATCTCGGTCTTGTTGGCGTCAACGTCTACCATGAAGACGTACTTCTTATCAGCCACAGCCTCCATGGACTGCTCGGTGATAACGGGTCTTCTGATGATGTCATATACGTTCTTCATTACGCGAATACCTCCTGGATCTTCTGGAGTGCAGCCTGATCGACAACCAGCTTATCGGCGTGCAGCACGTCGTAGGTGTTCAGCAGGTTGGCGAAGGTAACTTCGCAGCCGGCGATGTTCCGGCCGGAACGGACAACGTTCTGGTCAGGAGCAGCGGTAACGACCAGGGTCTTGGAGGTGCAGCCCACAGCCTTCAGGAATGCAGCGAATTCCTTGGTCTTGGGAGCTTCCATCTTGATCTCGTCGATGACGACCACAGCCTGCTCGTTGGCCTTGGCGGACAGAACGCTCTTCAGAGCCAGCCGCTTGGCCTTCTTGTTCAGGGTGTAGCTGTAATCCCGGGGCTTGGGAGCGAAAACGATACCGCCGTGGGTCCACTGGGGAGCGCGGGTAGAACCCTGACGGGCGCGGCCGGTGCCCTTCTGCTTCCAGGGCTTGCGGCCACCGCCGGAAACCTCAGCGCGGGTCAGTGCGCTCTGAGTACCCTGCCGCAGGTTTGCCAGGTGGTTCTTGACCACTTCGTGGACAACAGCGCCGTTGGGATCAATGCCAAACACAGCTTCGGGCAGTTCGATCTCGCCAACCAGCTTGCCGGACATATTGTAAACATTCGTCTTAAGCATGATTTAAGATCTCCTTTCCTTAGCCTCTTGCGGAAGCCTTCTGGGGATTTCTGCCGGAAGCCTTCTGCGGGTTCTTGCTGATGCCGGTCTCCACGTTCTTGACGCGGTTGTTCTTTACGGTGTTGCGGATGTAAACAAGACCGCCCTTGGGGCCGGGGATGGCACCGCGGATAACGATCATGTTCAGCTCTGCGTCAACCTTCACAACGTCCAGATTCTCGATGGTGACCTGGTCGCAGCCCATCTGGCCTGCGCCAATCTTACCCGGGAAAATACGGGACTGGTGAGAGGAAGCACCCATAGAACCGGCGTGACGGTGAACAGGGCCGCCGCCGTGGGTCATGGGGGTCCGTCCGGCACCGTAACGCTTTACAACGCCCTGGTAGCCGTGGCCCTTGGTGATGCCGGTCACGTCGATCTTGTCGCCGGCAGCGAAGGTGTCAGCCTTGACCTCGTCGCCGACGTTCATGTCAGCAGCGGACTCCAGCTTGAACTCCTTCAGGTACTTCTTGGGGGCAACGCCAGCCTTCTTCAGGTGGCCTGCCTCAGGCTTGCTCAGCTTGTGCTCCTTGATGTCGCCAAAGCCGAGCTGGACGGCGGTGTAGCCGTCGGTCTCAACGGTCTTCTTCTGAGTGACAACGCAGGGACCTGCTTCCACAACGGTAACAGGAATGACCTTGCCGCTCTCATCGAAGATCTGGGTCATGCCCACTTTTTTGCCGATGATTGCTTTTTTCATGGTTGAGTTTCTCCTTTTTTAGGTTATTGGTTGACAGACGCGTGCTTGCGCCGCCAACATGACCCGTCCGCCCGATGCCAGACAGTGCGGGCAGCGGTAAGGGCTGATAGAATGTCAGCTTCTTACAGCTTTATCTCTATCTCAACGCCAGCGGGAAGATCCAGGCTCATCAGGGCCTCGATGGTCTTCTGGTTGGGGTTGAGGATATCGATCAGTCTCTTGTGGGTTCTGCGCTCAAACTGCTCACGGCTATCCTTGTACTTGTGGACAGCCCGAAGGATGGTAACGACTTCCTTCTTGGTGGGCAGGGGGATGGGGCCGGAAACCTGGGCGCCGTTGCGCTTTGCGGTTTCAACGATCTTTGCCGCGCTGGAGTCGATCAGCTGGTGATCATAAGCCTTCAGCCGAATGCGGATCATCTGGTTTGCCATGTTGTTGTTTCCTCCTTGATGTATCGTACTCAGTTTGCGTAGTGTCTGGGTACGGTCGAACTGGTGTTCACGCCTCCGTGCGTATCACTTCGGGCCATGAAAATAGGCCGACAAGCGCCGACCATTCTCCTGCCCCGGCGATATACGCCAGCGAAACAGAAGCAGTTCAGCCGCCCGATGACCGGACATACTCCGCAGAAGTTACCGCCGTGAGGCGCAATCTCCTGCATCATCGCATCGTTGTGCGCAGTTTCCCCGCACAACCTGAGATATGATACCATCTCCATAGCCATTTGTCAAGTGCTTTTTCAGAAGTTTTTACAAATTTTACTCTGCATTTTTGGGCATTCAGATAAAAATTCCGGGAATCCCAAAAGAACGCCCCGTGTTCGAAACCGGACACGGAGCGTTGGGTCATTTATGTTCCCATTCTTTATACTGGGCGGCCTTTTCGTAAAGGCGGAGGTAGCTGTCGTAGCGGGTAGGCTGAATGTGGCCAAGCTCCGCGGCGGCTCTGACGGCGCAGCCCGGTTCTTTCCGATGAGAGCAGTCGTGGAACTGACAGGCTCCTAAGTAGGGAGCAAAATCCGGAAAGGCGTATTGCAGGTTCTCCTTTAAAATCACGTCCATCTGGTCCGTATCAAAGGAGGAAAAGCCGGGGGTATCCATGACGAAGGTCTCCGCATCCAGGGTAAAGAGTTCCACGTGCCGGGTGGTATGGCGGCCACGGCCCAGTTTTTCGGAAACTTCTCCCGTGGGCAGGTCCAGTTCCGGCAGCAGCCGATTGAGGATGCTGCTTTTGCCCACACCGGAATTTCCCGTAAAGGCCGTCAGCTTTCCCTGCAACGCCTGCCGCAGTTCCTCCACTCCGGCCCCGGTCTGAGCACTGGTGGAGATCACCCGGAAGCCCGCCTGGGTGTAGATGCGGCACAGGTCCTGGGCCTGGTCCAAGTCCGTTTTGTTGACACAGAGGATACACTCCACGCCTTTGTTGCCCGCAATGGCCGCCACCCGGTCAATGAGGAAGGGTTCTGTAATGGGGTTGACATTGGCGGCGAAAATCACCAGGCCGTCCACATTGGCCACCGCCGGACGGACGAAGCTGTTCTTTCTGGGGAGGATGGCTTCTACCATGCCCTTTTCCCCCTGACGCGTCACCTCTACCATGTCGCCTGTCAAAGGGGTTTGGCCCCCCTTGCGCAGGATGCCCCGGGCCTTGCAGGTCAGGACCCCCTGGGGCAGGCGTACCTCATAAAAGCCGCTGAGGGAACGGATAATTCTGCCGGTTTCAGTTTTTTCAGCCATCAAATGTCACTCTCTGGGTCAGGTATTTTTCTCCGTTGACGTACAAATCATATTCCTTGGTGCCGCTGCCGGTAAGCTCTACGGTATAATCCGTCACCCCGGCGGGGATTCTCTGGTCCTCCACAATGGCGATGCCATCCTGCAAAATGGTCAGCAGGTAGCTCTCCTCCCGGTTTGGTACCGTAAAGCGAACGGCCACGGTGGTCTCCTTGGGGGCGGTAGGCTGGGTGGATTCCTCGGTGGTGGCTGTGGTGCCGCTTTCGCTTGTTTTGCTGCCGTCAGACAGCCGCAGCAAAATTTCCTCACCCAGTTTGAGAACCGTATCCTTTTTCACGGACTGGTAAACCACTTCCCCCTTGGGGCGGTCACTTTTGGCGGTTTCGGTGCGGACATTGGTAAAGCCCAGTTCCGTCAGCTGCTTGATGGCGGTTTCAGAGTAAATGCCCACCACATTGGGCATCACCCCGGTTTCCGGCCCGGAGCTGATATAAACCGTTACGGTCTGACCGGAAGTGAGGACGGCACCCACCTTGGGGTCTGTTCTCGTTACATTGCCCTTTTGTACATAGGCACTGGACTCTGACTTTTCCGTGATCTGGATGTCCCGCAGCTGGCCCAGCAGCTCCAGAGCCGCCTCCCGGGTCATATCCACCACATTGGGCATGGCCACGTTCTGGGGTCCGGTGCTGACCCAGATGCTGATGGTCTGGCCATCGGTCAGCTGGGTGCCGCTGGCAGGGTCTGTGCGGATCACCTTTCCCGCCTCCACCGTATCACTGGCTTCCTGACGGATCAGGGGTACGAACTTCTGGCCTGTAAGATAGGAACGGGCCTCTTCCAGGCTGACGCCAACCAGGTCTTCCATGACTTTCACCGTTGGCTCCTCCCCCAGGCTCACGGTAATGACGATTTCCGTCCCCTTGGAGACCTTGCTGCCTCCCGCCGGTTCCTGGGCCATGATCTGGCCTTTTTTATAGGTATCGTCATATTGCTGTGGTTGGAATCGGATGCTGAAATCCGAGTATTTGCTGATCAGTTCATCGGAATAGTCCACACCGATGAGATAAGGCACCTCCACCAGGTCTTTGTCCTTGTTGAGAAGCGCGCCATTGAACACGGCAATGAGGAACGCCCCGATGGCCAGCACCGCCACCACGCTGCAAGTGATCACCGCAATGGTCGCGATCCGGTTTCGCTCTTCCCGTTTGCGCTGTTCCTCCCGTTTGCGCTGCATGGCCGCCCGCCGTACCGCCTCGGTATTCTGGGTGTTGCTCTGGCGGCGGCTATTGTCTGTGGTGGCTGCCGGACGGCGGGGTGGCTGCTGTCCAGGCTGGGTCGGGACTCTGCCGGTGTTTCCGGTGCGAACCTGGGGATTGGCGGAACGGGATGCCGCCACCCGCTCCGCGGTGGACTTGGGATAGGTCTGAGGGATGCCCCGGATGGCAATGGGATGCTCCGAGGGGGCAGAGGCCTGGTAATGGAAGTCCATGGTGGGGTTCTTCCGGAACTCCTCCATATCCTGAATCATTTCTGTAGCCGAGGCATACCGGTCCTTGGGGTCTAAGGCCATGCCCTTTAGGATGATCTGTTCCAGGCCCATGGGAATATTGGGATTCAGGGTAGAGGGCTTGGGTGCGCCGCCGTTGATATGCTGGATGGCCACGGCCACCGGGGATTCCCCGTCAAAAGGGGGCCGTCCGGTCATCATTTCGTACATGACAACGCTGAGGGAGTAAATATCGGACCGGCTGTCCGTATAGCCGCCCTTGGCCTGTTCCGGGGAAATGTAGTGAACGGAACCCAGGGCCTCTTTGGTCAGGGTGTTGCTTTTGCTCATGACCCGGGCAATGCCAAAGTCCATGACCTTGACGCTGCCGTCTTTCAGCACCATGACGTTGTGGGGCTTAATGTCCCGGTGGACGATGCCCCGGCTGTGGGCATGTTCCAGGCCCCGGGCGATCTGCATGGCGAAATGCAGCGTCTCTTTCCAATTGAGAACGCCCTTGACCTCCATATATTGCTTTAAGGAGATGCCATCGATCAGCTCCATGACGATGTAGTTTGCCGCATTGGAAGATGAAACGTCATAGACCTGGACGATGTTGGGATGGCTCAGCATGGCCACCGCCTCTCCCTCCGCCCGGAACCGGCGGCGGAATTCTTCATCTCCGGAAAATTCGTCTTTTAAGATTTTGATGGCCACCAGCCGGTTGAGCCGATGGTCCAACGCCTTGTATACAACTGCCATACCGCCGGTGCCGATGACCTCCAGGACCTCGTACCGATCATCCAGCAGCCGTCCAATATATTGATTCATATTGCCGCTCCTTTCTGATCGGTCATATCGACACCAGGATGCTGGTCACATTGTCCGGGGAACCCCGCAGCTTGGCAATGTCCAGCAGCCGTTTGCAGCACTTCTGTTTGTTGACCCCATGGACCACCTCAAACAGGATTTCCTGGTCGTCCAGCATATTGCTCAGGCCGTCAGAGCAAAGCAGCAGATAGCTGCCTTTGCCCAACTCCTGGCGGTAAAGGTCACACAAAATGGTAGGCTCGGTACCCACCGCCCGGGTAATGAGGTTTTTCCCCGGGAAGGTCTTGGCGGTTTCCGGCGTCAGTTCTCCCCGGTCCACCATCATCTGCACCACGGAATGGTCCTTGGTGACCTGACGGATGGAGCCGGAGGAAATGCTATAGCACCGGCTGTCCCCCACGTTGACGATGGACACCTGATTCTTTCGGATCAGGGCCGCCACCAGGGTGGTCCCCATGCCGTAAAACTCCTCAAACTGGTTGGCCTGGTCATAGACCGTGAAGTTGGCCAGTTTTACGGCACTGCGGAGGATCATATCGCACTTGTCCCAGTCCGCACCGGAAGACCAGCTGCGCTTGACCTCCTGGACGAACACATCCACCGCCAGAGAACTGGCAATGTTGCCGGACTTGGCACCGCCCATGCCGTCGCAGACCACGCACAGCAGGCTTCCCCGTCCCAGTTTTTCAATATGAAAGGCATCCTGATTCTGTTTGCGGACACACCCCTGGTCCGTCAGACCCCAGCTTTGCATGGCTTGCACCTCTCTTTTTATCTGATCAGTTTTCTTTGTTCTTCGTGTATTTTCTTCTCAACTGGCCGCAGGAGGCATCAATGTCCCCGCCCAAAGTCCTGCGGACCGTGGCAGGAATGCCCCCCTCTTCCAAGGTTTTCTGGAACAGGGCCACCGCCTCCCGGGAACTGGGCTTCAAGGGGCTTTCCTCTACGTGGTTCAAGGGGATGAGATTAAAGTGGCAGGGAAGCCCTTTCATCCGCCGCAGCAGTTCCTTGGCGTTTTCCCGGCTGTCGTTGACCCCGGCAATCATGGCGTATTCAAAGGAAATGCGCCGGGATGTGGCATCGTAGTACCGGCGGCAGGCGTCGATCAGCTCCTGGCTGGGATAGGCCTTGTTCACCGGCATGATCCGGTCCCGAATGCCGTCATTGGGCGCGTGGAGGGAAACGGAAAGAGTCAGCTGCAAATTCCGCTTGGCCAGTTCGTCGATCTTCGGCACCAGGCCGCAGGTGGACAGGCTGATATGCCGCATGGAGATGTTCATGCCCTCCGGGCTGTTGACCAGCTCCAAAAAACGCATCACATTGTCAAAGTTGTCCAGCGGCTCTCCGATGCCCATCAGCACAATATGAGAAATGGGCATACCGGAATCCACCTGGGTAAACAGCACCTGGTCCAGCATTTCGTAAGGCTCCAACCGCCGCACCAGCCCGCCCAAGGTGGAAGCGCAGAACGCGCAGCCCATGCGGCAGCCCACCTCCGTGGAAATGCACACGGTATTTCCGTAGTGATAGCGCATAAAGACGGTCTCCACACAGTTACCGTCAGAAAGCTCCCACAGGTATTTGATGGTACCGTCCCGCTGGGACTCCTGCTTCCGAACCACCTGGGGGGCCAGAATGGGGTAGTCCCGTTCCAGAGTCTCCCGGAGGTTTTTTGGCAGGTTGGTCATTTCCGCATAGCTGCGCACACCCTTGTGGAGCCAGCTATAGACCTGCTTTGCCCGAAAGGCGGGCTGACCCAAGTCCCGGAACAGGCCGGTCATTTCCTGCAAGGTCATGGATTTGATGTTCATAGTTGCCTCCGCATTTTGGAAATAAAGAACCCATCGGTGTCCCACTGTCCCGGCAAAAGGGTCAGCATCCCGGTGGTATTCTCCGGGAAAACTTCCGGAAGGGGCAGCTTTTCAAGAGAAAAATCCGGATGTGTCTTTAAAAAGTCCTCTACCACATCCTGATTTTCTCCGGGCAGCAGGGTACAGGTGGAGTAGAGCAGCACACCGCCTTTTTTCACGTATCGGGCCTGATTGGCAAGGATTTTCTTTTGCAGGGCCGGTAGGGCTTCATTCTCTTTTAAATCCCGGTAGCGAATATCCGGCTTTTTTCGGATGATGCCCAGACCGGAGCAGGGGGCATCCACCAGTACGGCATCCATAGCCCCCTCCCACTCCGGCACAAATTCCGAAGCATCCTGGAGCCGGGCCTGTAGGCTTTCAATGCCCAAACGGCTGGCCCCGTTTTCAATCAGCTTGATTTTATGGGGGTGGACATCGCAGGAGCAAATGCTGCCTGTCCCCGCCATGGCCATGGCGGCGGCAAAGCTTTTGCCCCCGGGAGCGGCGCAGCAATCCAGCACCCGGAAGCCCTTTTGAAGTCCGGCACACCGGACACTCAAACGGCTGGCGGGGTCCTGGACGTAAAACAGGCCCTGCTGAAAGGAGGGAAGCTTTTCAAGGCTTCCGGTGCTGCCCAGCACCAGGCACTCCGGCATCCAACCGTGGGGTTCGGCCTCCACCCCCTCCCGGCGGAGCTGCTCCAAAAGGGCTGCGCCGTTGGTTTTCAGGGTGTTTACCTGGATAACGGTTTTAGGGGCTTCATTATTGGCTTTCAAAACCCCTTCCAGACTGCCCTTGGGCAGGGCGGTTTTCAAAAGAGACACCAGCGGTGCCGGATGGCTGTAGCGGTCCTCAAAAGATGTTGGCTCCTGCAACGTTCCCTTGGTACGGACGGCATTGCGCAAAACCGCGTTTACCAGCCGGTCACAACCCGGCGCACCGTACTTTCTGGCCAGGGTCACCGATTCATTGACGGCGGCACTGTCCGGTATTTTATCCATATCGTAGATTTGATACAGTCCCATGTGCAGAATATCCCGCACCGCCGGGTGGAGCTTTTTAAGAGAGCCGGTGAGCAATTGCCGGAGGTAAAAATCCAGCCGTCCCCGGTTCTGAACCACGCCGTAGCAAAGCCGGGTGGCCAGGGCCGCTTCCCGGGAATCCAGTTTGTCCCGGGCGATGGTCTGCTTTAATACGGCATTGCTCCAACCGGACTGCCGTCTACAGGTGATCAGCGCATTCAGCGCCGTTTCCCGGGCAGCCATCAGCCCTCCAGAGGATGTCCCCGGAAGTAATCCGGTGCGTTCATCCGCTTGCCTCCCTGGGCCTGGAGACTTCTGATCTCCACGGCACCTTCTCCACAGGCAATGACCAGGCCGGTTTTGGTAAGGCCCAGAACCTGGCCGGGGGTGCCGGAGCCGGATACCACCCGGGTCTCGTGAACTTTAAAGGGCTGGCCGTGAAGTTCCATGGTGGCAACGGGCCAGGGCTGCAGGCCCCGGACATGGTCGTGAACCTGCTGGGCGGTTTTGTTCCAGTCAATGGGACACATGGATTTATCCAGCATGGGGGCGAAGCTTACCTGGCTTTCGTCCTGCTTCACGCCCTCCACCGGGCCTTGGGAAAATCTCGTCAGGGTCTTGCTCAGAAGAGCCGCGCCCAGCACTGCCAGACGGTCCAGCAGTTCTCCCGCGGTCTCGTTTTCCCCAATGGGGGTTTTGGAAACATCGATAATATCACCGGCATCCATTTCCCGCTGCAAATACATGGCGGTCACGCCGGTTTCTTTCAGGCCGTCCAGCACCGCCCACTGGTAAGGAGCGGAACCCCGATACCGGGGCAGGATGCTGGCATGGATGTTGATGCAGCCCAGTGTCGGCACATCCAGCACTTTCTGGGGAAGAATTCTTCCGTAGGCCACCACGGCGCAGATGTCCGGCCGCAGCTGCCGCAGGGTCTCCACCGCTTCTTCCTCCCGAAAGGATTCCGGCTGGAATACGGGAATTCCGGCGGCAAGGGCGGTTTCCTTGACGGGGGAGGCGGTAAGCTTCATGCCTCTTCCCTTGGGGCGGTCCGGCTGGGTGTAAACGCCCACCACATCAAAGCCATCGGCCAGAATTTGTTTCAGGCAGGTCGCCGCAATGTCCGGCGTACCCATAAATACCACCCGCATGTTTATTCCTCCCCGTTCAGTTCTTCCTCGGTAAGGTACCGCTCCATGACCTCGGTGTAGACAATGCCATCCAGATGGTCCAGCTCGTGGCAGAAGCACCGGGCAATGAGTTCCTCGCCCTCCACCTCAAACCAGTTGCCGTCCCGGTCCTGGGCGCGGACCTTGGCCACATTGGGCCGCTTTACCAGGCCGTATTTGCCGGGAACGCTGAGACAGCCCTCGGCACCCTCCTGCTCGCCGCTGGTTTCCAGCAGTTCGGGGTTTACCAGTTCCAGCATTTCGTCTCCCAGGTCCACGATCACCACCCGCCGGAGAATGCCCACCTGGGGGGCAGCCAGGCCAACGCCGTTGGCATCCAGCAGGGTTTCTTTCATATCGTCCAAAAGCTTCCACAGCTTCTTGTCAAATTTTTCCACCGGACGGCAAACCTTGTGCAGACAAGGCTCCTCAACCGTCAGAATTTTCCTCAGTCCCATGATTCTTCTCCTTCTCCTTAAAGACTGCCAATGAAAATCCATCCATGAGAGAATTCCCTGATTTTCCACGTGGCACCCCCATCATTCAAATCCGTTTACATCTAAAAAGGCACTGACGCCCCGCATTTTGCTGTCCTTTCCGAAAGCACACAGCACATAGGCCAAGGCCCCCCGGGTGCCTTTGTCCAGGCGGCAGCGGATGGTCAGTCGATAGCGATATTGATAGTTGATTTTCGGCACCGGACTGGGGGCCGGTCCCAGGCACTCCATAGCCAGTGCGCCAAAGGTGCCGCTTTTTTGCAGAGCCAACAGGCTGTCCCGGAATTTTACCGCCCCCAGCAGCACCTGTTCTTCCCGTTCGCCTTGAAAGGCGGCAATCACCGAGTCCAGAAAAGGCGGGGCGTTCTGGATTTGCCGCAGACGGATTTCCAGTTCATAAAACCGCTCATAGTCCTGGTCTGCTGCCATGCGGATCAATTCATGGTTGGGGGCCATGGTCTGGATCATGGCCTGGCCTGGGAAATCACCCCGGCCCGCCCGACCCACCACCTGGGTCAGCATATCAAAAGTGGTCTCCCCCGCCCGGAAGCCGCCGGTAAACAGGCTCAAATCCCCGTCCAGCACCCCGACCAGGGTCACATTGGGCAGATCCAGGCCCTTGGCAACCATCTGGGTACCCAGTAGGATTTTTTGCTCCCCTGCCCGGAATCTAGCAAGAATGGCCTCATGGGGGTTGGCGGCACTGACGGTATCCGCATCCATCCGGGCAACAGGCACATCGGGAAACAGTTCCGCCAGCTCCTGCTGGACCCGCTGGGTGCCGGTTCCCAGGGTTTTGAGGGGGCCGCCGCATTTGGGACACCGGTCCGGCACCGGCATGGAAAAGCCACAGTAGTGACACATGAGCCGCCGGTTGGCACTGTGATAGGTCAGCCGTTCATTGCACCTGGGACACTCCGGGGCCTCCCCGCAGTCTACGCACACCAAGGCCCGGGCGTTTCCCCGGCGGTTGAGCAGCAAAATCG
Source organism: uncultured Oscillospiraceae bacterium (assembly GCA_934593275.1). GTDB lineage: Bacteria > Bacillota > Clostridia > Oscillospirales > Oscillospiraceae > Faecousia. The sequence continues at coordinate 56,296 of CAKTQE010000006.1, forward strand.
CCTGTTTGCCCGCCTCCACCGTGTCGCAAATGGCCTGACGCAGAGGGTAACTCAGGCAGCCGTCATTGCCCAGCTTTAATTCTTCCCGCATATCTACAATAGTAACCTCCGGCAGAGGTCGCCCATTGTAGCGGTTTTGGAGCCGGTAGAGGGTGTATTCCCCCTGCCGCGCCCGATACATGCTTTCTACCGACGGCGTGGCGGAACCCAGCAGTACCAAGGCCCGCTCTTTAACGCCCCGCCACATGGCCACCTCTTTGGCAGCATACCGGGGGGCGTTCTCCGATTTATAGGAATGCTCCTGTTCCTCATCCAGAATCACAAGGCCCAGGTTTTCGCAAGGGGCAAACACCGCCGAGCGGGTGCCTACAATGACCCGTGCCTGGCCCTGACGGACCCGTTTCCACTGGTCATACCGCTCTGCCGGGGAGAGACTGGAATGGAGTACCGCCACCTGGCTGTCAAACCAGGCTGCCAGCAGCCCCAACAGTTGGGGGGTCAGGGCGATTTCCGGCACCATGAGAATGGCACTTTTGCCCTGGGCCAGGGTTTCCTCAATGAGCTTGATATAGACCGAGGTCTTTCCGGAGCCGGTGACGCCGTAAAGGAGGGCCACACCAGGCTTTTCCCGGCCCGCCTGGGTCAGCAAACCATCCAGGCAGTGCTGCTGGGCTTCATTCAGCACCAGGGGCTTTTCCACCGGGGCTTTTGGTATTTCCCGGCACCGCAGCACCGGTTTTTCCTCAAACGCCACAAGCCGAAGTTTTTCAAGTCTGGCAACGGTCTGCTGGGATGCACCGGTGTAATAGCACACATCTTTCACACTGGCCGAACCCACCCCGCACAAAAGCCTTAAAACACTTCGCTGCATGGCGGCACTTTTGGGCCGGGAAGCGGCATAGTCCATGGCCTGTTCCACAGGGACCGCCAGCAGCACCATCCGCTGGGTCTTGTCCCGGGTCTTTTGCAGCAGTTCCTTTTGGGCGGTGATCCATTTCTTCCTGGCAAGATACCGCAGGGCCTCCTGCCGTTTCTCCTCCTCCGGGATGCAAGCGACGAGGGCCGGTTCCCGGCACGCACCGCCCAGATCCCGCAGGGTCTGCAAAATCAGCAAGGCCCCGTCTTTTTTGATGTTGGCCGTCTCCCAGCTTCGGTCTTCGGTGAGACTGTAGGTGTCTTCCCCCCGAAACCACAGACCCCCGGGCAGCATTGCCCGGGCAGCATCGTAAAACGAGCAGAAATACCGCTCCCGCAGGAAAGCCGCCAAACGCAGCTGCAAAGGGGTCAGCACCGGTTCTTCATCCAGTGCCTTTAAAACGGTTTTCAGCTTTTCCTCCGGTCCCTGGAAGAGGGTCACCACAATGCCCTCGGCATCGGTGTTGCCCCGGCCAAAGGGGACCTGGACCCTGCACCCGGGCCGCAAGTCCATGTCCTGAGGGATCCGGTAGGAATAGAGTTTATCAATGGCAAAGGTTGCCGCGGATACGGCAATTCCGGCAATCATACTTGTTCCTCCCGTCCCCGCCTGGGACTCTTACTTCTTGTACTCTTCCTTTACGGAAGCACTGAGCTTTCCGTCAGCCACTTCCTGGATGGCCAGGGTCACAGGCTTCTCCGGCAGGTCCTCGTGGAACTCCTCGGCCTCGGCAGCGATCTGACGCGCCCGGTGGGCTACCAGATTGACCAGCAAATAACGGCTTTCAACTTTGGTCAGCAAATCAGCAACAGGTGGATACAGCATTCTAATTCCTCCAATAAAATATAAGGTTTTCTATAATCAATGAATAAAGGATTTGGTTTATTTTTATTGATCGATGAGCTTGAGAATTTCCTGAGCGCAGCGTTCCGCATTGTCATTGACCACCACACGGTCATACCAGCTGCGCTGCTCCATCTCCCATTTGGCCCGCTCCATGCGGATGGCGATCTGGTCCTCAGGGGTGTCGTTCCGGCCCCGAAGCCGCCGTTCCAGTTCCTCCACAGAGGGGGGCATGATGAAAACCAGCACCGCCTCCGGGTAATTGTTTTTGACGTTTCTGGCACCGTTTGGCTCAATGTCCAGCAGCACATGGCCCTTTTTACGTTTTTCCTCTACCTGGGCCTTGGGGGTGCCGTAATAGTTCTTTGCGTGTTCGTCATATTCCAGCATTTCCCCCCGGGCAATCATATCCTCAAAGGTCTCCCGGGTGACGAAATAATAGTCCTGGCCGTCCACTTCCCCAGGCCTGGGGGGCCGGGTGGTTGCGGACACGGAAAAGAACAGATCCTGTCGTTGCGCCATCATGGCTTTCACAACGGTACCCTTTCCCACGCCGGAGGCACCGGAAATCACAATCAGCTTTCCCACTTACTCTCTCTCCTCTTGTTCCGCCGCCTGGTTTCCCATCCATCTGGCCGTCAGGGTCTCACAGGACAGAGCGGATAAAATCACATGGTCCGTATCCATGAGGATCACGCTTTGGGTCTTTCTGCCGTAGGAGGCATCGATCAGCATTCCCCGGTCCTTGGCCTCCTGCATCACGCGCTTGATGGGGGCGGAATCCGGACTCAGAATGGCCAGCACCCGTCCGGCGGCCAACATACTGCCAAAACCGATGTTGATGAGCTTCATGGCCCCTCCTTACTCGATGTTCTGGGTCTGTTCCCGGATTTTTTCCAGTTCGGCCTTGATTTCCACCACCACTTTGGCCAGCCTTACATCCGTACACTTGGAGCCGATGGTGTTGGCCTCCCGATTCATTTCCTGTAGCAGGAAGTCCAGCTTCCGGCCAATGGGTTCGCCGGTTTCCAGCATGGTGTTCATCTGGTTCAGGTGACTGCGCAGACGGACGGTTTCTTCGTCCACCGCCACCTTGTCGGCAAAGATGGCCGCCTCGGTGAGAATGCGGCTTTCATCAATGGAGGTACTGGCCAGAACCTCTTTGAGCTTGTTTTCCAGCCGCAGCCGATAATCCGTTACGGTCTGTGCGCTGCCCCCCTCTACCTGCTCCACAAGGGAAAGTACCGTGTTTCCCCTGGTACGCAGGTCCTGCTCCAGGGCCTGGCCCTCTACCCGGCGCATGGTATCAAAGGCCGCCAAAGCTTTCTCTGCCACACTGAGGAAATCTTTCAGCAGCTGTTCCTCATCCACCTGGGGCTTGTCCAGCAGAAACGCTTCCGGCAGGGCCGCCACCATGGCAACGGTGATATCTCCTGCCAGACCGTAATCCCGCTTCATCTGCTCCATGGCGGCGATATAGCCCTCTACCATGGGCTTGTTCAGGCTGACGGTGGTATCCTGCACCCCCTCGGAGCGGACGGACACAAACACATCCACCTTGCCCCGGGTGATTTTCGCCTTTACCGCCTGTTTTACCGCATCCTCTCCGAAAGAAAGGCCTCTGGGCAGCTTTACCGTGCAATCAAGATACCGGTTGTTGACGCTGCGCACCTCCACGGTGAATTCCCGGCCATTGACCGTTTCCACTGCCCGGCCGTAGCCGGTCATGCTTTTAACCATGGTCCTGTTCTCCTCCCAGTTATTTCTTTTGGATCTTGGCAGAGACGCTCTCTGTCTTGAGGGTCCCCAGATTTTCAAAGCCCTCGGCAAGCCGCAGGCTTGTCTTAAAGGTGGAGGTTCCCACCTCCGCACCGGTAAAGTCCGCAATGGCGGTGACATCCTCCGGTGTTACCTTGGAAATCTGCTCTGTGGGTCCCCGCAGCGTAACGGTAAGTTTTTCCGTGATCAGCTCCACTTCCAGGCCCTCGGGGACGTTGATGCCCTCAATGTTGGCAATGGTCATTTCCTTGGTGGCAAGGCCATGGAACGCCACCTGGGCCGTCACCTCATTGATGCCCGTCAGGTTGGTGATGCCCTCCGGCAGTGCCACACCGAAGGTCAGGGTGGTGTCTCTTGTGATATCCGCCAGGTTGATGCTGCCGATGGACAGGGTATCGCCCAGATTTTCCAGGGCCGCCTCGCTGCCGGAAACCCGGATGGTCTCGGCACTGAGGGTCACGGTGGTGTTCTCCCCGTTGGCACCACCGCCGGGGTTCAGGGTGTAGGTCAGCCGCAGGTCCTTGACCGCCCGGATGGTCACATCCAGCCGGACCTGCTCTACATCCGTGGTAATGAGTTTTGCGTCTACAGGGTTGCCCTGCTCATCGCAGAGGGTGTAGTTATAGCTTTCGCTGATGGATTCCCGCCGTCCGTCCAGGTCTACGGTGATGGTGGCCTTGGCAATGGTATTGACCACGGATTCCGGTCCTGTTACCGTGACCTCCGGGTGGTCCAGGGTCTTGTTTTCCCGGTCGATCATAAAGCCCTCGGCGGTGGTACCCACCCAGACCACTTCCACAGGAACGGACTTGCTGACCCGTTTGACCACGGTCACATAGATAATGTCCGGCTCCTTGGACTCGATGACAAAGGCATTGCTGGCCACGTCCCCGGGGAAGGTGGGGCTTGTATAGTTCAGAGGGATCTGAGTCCCCGGCTCATAGATTTTGGAAAGGTCTGCCTTGATGGTAATATTGCCGGAATTGACCTTGCTCAAATCCGAACGGTTGCCGGAGAGCCGCAGATTGACGGTATTGGAGGATACCGCCGTGACCATCAGGCCCCGCTCATTCAGCACCGACTCTCCCTCCCACACAATGGGGATATTGTAGTAGGTATCCGTAGAGCCGGGGCTGACGGCGGTGATCACATACAGCCACAGGGCAAAGGCACAGGCCAGGGACATCACTACCGAACCGATTTTACGCTTCATGGTCCTGACCCTCCTTCTTCTTCAGCAGCTTCTGCCTGAGAACCTGCCCGAAATTCTGGTTGAGTACCTCTGTCTGGTCGGGACACAGGGTGTTTTGCAGCAGCTTTTCCAGCGTTCTGGGGGCCAGATGCCGCTTGAGCATCCCGCCCACCGCCACGGAAATGGTGCCGGTTTCCTCAGAGACGATGACCACCACGGCATCGCTGTTTTCACTCATGCCCACACCGGCCCGGTGCCGGGTACCCAGGTCCGCCGCCAGCCGGTCACTGGTGGACAGGGGCAGCACACATCCGGCGGCCTTGACCTTTCCGTCCCGGATGATCATGGCCCCATCGTGGAGGGCCGCCTTGGGGAAGAAGATGTTCCGGATCAATTGCTCGGAAACCAGGCCGTCAATGGTGGTGCCGGTTTTCACATAATCGTCAAGCCTTGCCTCCCGGGTAAAGACGATGAGGGCACCCACCTTTTCCCGGCTCATGCACTCACAGGCCGCCACGGTCTGGGAAATGACCATATCCATTTCCGCCACGGGCTTGGTGCCGCCGAAAAGCCCCCGGAGACGCACGCTTCCCAGATGGTCCAGCATCCGGCGCAGTTCCGGCTGGAACAGCACCACCAGTGCCAGAAGACCGATGGACAGGAACTGATTGACGATGAACCGCAGGGCATACAGGTGCATTACATCCGTCAGTGCCGCCACGATGACCACCACCAGCACCGCCCGAGCTACCCTAATGGTACTGGGCGTTCGTAGCAGGGGGAGTAACCGATATATTAAAAACGCAACCACCGCAATGTCCAGATAATCGGACCATTGCATTCGCATGATCTGCTGCAGAAGATTGTGCAATGCTTCCATCCTAGAACCCTCTTTTATGTCAACTTTTTTAGACAGCACAATGACCTATGGTATACTTACCTATTATCCGGTCTATTATAGCGGAAAAGCCCCTGGTTGGCAAGTGATATTCTGCATAAATTTCTGGATGGCTTCCCCCCGGTATTCCTGCGATTTTGCATTTTTAACCTTTTATTCCCAGGCTCTTTCCGGCTTTCTTCCCCAAAACACCATTTTCTGCTCCAAGGCAACCCCATTCTAAAAATGTAAATTTTCTGACGGTCTACCTACCCCGGCTTTTAAGGGTACGCAGCAGTGCCTGGGTCTGAGCAGTATTGGCATCATGCCCGAAGCTTACCCGCAGGGTGCCGCTTTCCAAAGTTCCGGCACTTTCGTGGGCCAGAGGGGCGCAGTGCAGCCCCGCCCGCAGGGCAATGCCCCGGACTCCTAAATACTCCGCCAGCTCCTCGCAGTCTTCTTTTCCCCGGAACGAGACGGTCATGGCCTGGTGGGGACCGGCATACACCTGGAAGCCCAGTTCTTCCAGCCCCTGGGCGCAAAGGCGCGTCTGGCTGTGGCCCCGGCGGAAAATATTCTCGCACCCCAGCCGCTCCACAAGTTCCAGTCCTGCCGCCAGTCCTGCCGCGCCGGGAACGTTCAACGTTCCCGCTTCCAGCCGTTCCGGCAGCTCCTCCGGCATGGTTCTGGCCCGGGACTGGCTTCCGGTGCCGCCGAAAATCAGGGGCGTTCCCGGCTGAGCGCACAGCAGCAGCCCCGTCCCCTGGGGGCCAAGCAGCCCCTTGTGACCCGGCATGGCGATGAAGTCCGCCCCCAAGGCCCCAAAATCCACCGGCAGACACCCGGCAGACTGGGCCGCGTCCAGAATAAAGGGGACACCCGCCTCCCGGCAAAGCTGGGCCATGGTTTCCACCGGCAGGATATAGCCGAAGACATTGGATACATGGGTAAATACCGCCGCATCCACCCCCTGCCGCAGTTCCCGGCGAAAGCTTTCCAGCAGTTCCTCCCAGCAAAAAAGCCGCCGTCCGGCAATGCGCACCTGACAGTTCCGGGCGTACAGTGGCCGCATCACCGCATTATGCTCAAAACCGGAAACCAGCACCCGGTCCCCTGGGTTTACAAGGCTTCCAATGGCCATATTCAGGCCCTGGGTGCAGTTGCCTGTCAGCACCACCTGCTCCGGCTTGCAGTGAAACAGCCGCCCTGCCCTCTCCCGGCACTGATAGACCATTTGGGCGGCGGCCATGGCGGGGCCGTGGCCGCTTCTTCCGGGGTTTCCCCCCTGCTCCATGGCCCGAACCATGGCAGCAGTCACTTCTTTTGGTTTGGGGAAAGAAGTGGCCCCATTGTCCAGGTAAATCATAGGCCCAGCTCCCGATAGCTGCTCCCCTGACGGACATAGACCTTTCGCCAGGCAATGCCCTCCCGGAGCAGAATCTCCATGGCGGCATGAATATTCTCTGTCCGCAGGGTGATGCCATAGCCGCAGCCCTGCTGCTCCATCCATTTTGGGGTCCTGCTCAGGGTGCAGGAAAAGCCCCCTCTTGTAAGACTTTGCTCCCCCCGCTGGGCATAGGTCACCGAGCGGAAAGACACCATATACTGATTCATACGGCAAAACCTCCCGTGCCCATTCTATGCACAGGAGGTTTTTCTTGTCATATTGTCATATTGTCCTAGGGAAACTCTGAATAAATCGTCTGCGGCTGAGCGGCGAACCTTTTGCCCCCAGACTGCGGTTTGAAAAATGGGAAATACACAAAGTATTCCCTCATTTTCCAAACCTTGCCTGGAGCCAAAATCTTTCGCCGTCAGCTCTTGTCGATTTAATCAGAGCTTCCCTATTTTTCTTCCAACAGGCACACCGCATGGCAAGCCATGCCCTGGCCCTGGCCGGTAAAGCCCAGATGCTCCTCGGTGGTGGCCTTGACGTTGATCCGGTCTGCTTCAATGCCCAGGCAGGCGGCAATGTTTTCTTTCATGGTGTCAATGTAGGGCCGCAGCTTGGGCCGCTGGGCGATCATGGTCACATCGATGTTTCCCACCCGGAAGCCCGCGGCACGGATTTTTTTGCCTACACACTCCAATAGCTTTCCGGAATCCGCCCCTTTGTACCGGACATCCGTATCCGGGAAATGGAGACCGATGTCTCCTAAAGCCGCCGCCCCCAAAAGGGCATCCATAACGGCGTGGAGCAGCACGTCCGCGTCACTGTGGCCGTCCAGCCCCAGTTCATAGGGAATGTTCACCCCGCCCAGAATCAGATCCCGTCCGGGAACCAGGGCGTGTACATCATAACCGTGTCCAATTCTCATGGCTTTTCCTCCAATAGCAGTTCCGCGATTTTCAAATCCAGGGGGGTGGTGACTTTCAGATTCCGTTCCTCTCCCTCAACCAGCCGGATTTTCATTCCCAGCCGTTCCACGGCGGAGCAGTCGTCCGTTACCTCTGCCCCATCATCCCGGGCCTTTTGCAAGGCTCCCCGCAGCAGGTCAAAGTCAAACACCTGGGGGGTCTGCACCGCCCGGAGGTGGCTTCTATCCGGGGTGGACTCCACCAGGCCGCCGCCCTCTACCTTGATGGTATCTTTCACGGGAATGGCCGGTGCCGCCGCTCCGTAGCTGTTGGCGGCCCGGACGGTCCTGTCAATGAGTTCCCAGGAAATGAGGGGTCTGGCCCCATCGTGGACTGCCGCCAGCTGGATTTTTCCGGAAAAGGCGTTCAGCCCCAGCCACACCGACTCCTGACGGCTGGCCCCACCGGTCACCACCGCCCGCACCTTGTCCATCTCCCGGCACAGCTCCTGAATGGGTGCTATCAGGTCCTGTCTGGTGACGATGACGATTTCTTCAATGGCCTCGCAATGTTGAAAGGCTCCCACGGTTTTTACGATCATGGGTGCGCCCCCAAGAGGGGCCATGACCTTATCAATGCCCCCCATCCGGGAAGCGGAGCCAGCCGCCACGATCACCGCGCCGCAGCGTTTCAGAGGCAGCACTTTCCGCATTCCCTGGGAAATCCGGGTCCATTCCATGGCTTACAGCTCCTTTACAAGTTTCTTGAAGTATTGGCCCCGAACCATAAAGTTCTTAAACTGGTCAAAGGCCGCACTGGCAGGACTCATCAGCACCACATCCCCCGGCTCTGCCGCCTGGGCCGCTGCCAGGGTGGCCTGGGTAAAGTCGCCGCAGTCCACAATTTCCGGCATACCAGGCCGGTACTCCGGTGCGTTTTCCACCGCCGCCCGGATTTTGGGGCCGGTGGCACCGCCTAAAAACAGCTTTTTCACATGGGCGCAGATTTCCGGGCCCAGAACGTCATAGGGGATGTGTTTGTCATAGCCCCCCGCAATGAGGATCACCTTTTCCGGGAAGCTGCGCAGACCCGCAATGGTCCGGCTGGGAGAGGAGGCAATGGAGTCATTGTAATACCGGACCCCGTCTTTCACCCGCACCAGTTCAATGCGATGCTCCACCCCGCCAAAGTTTTTAGCCACCTGCCGGATGGCATCGTCGGTGGCCAGACCCTCCACCAGGGCAATGGCCGCCATGTAGTTTTCAATATTGTGGGTGCCGGGAATGAGGATTTCCCTGGTTTCCAGCAGCGGCTCCCCCCGGCGGTAAATCACGCCGTTTTCTTCCCAGACGCAGTTGGTTTTCTGCTTTCTGGAAAAGAACCGGGTCTCTCCGTTGCCCCGGAGGGCGGCGGTAATGGCATTGTCGGCATTCAGCACAAGCATCCCGGTTTCATCCTGGAACCGGTAGATGTTCTTTTTGGACTCCACATATTCTTCCATATCCTTGTGAATATCCAGATGGTTGGGGGCCAGATTGGTGATGAGGGCCCGCTGGGGACTGCGGCGCATATCCATGAGCTGGAAGGAGCTCAACTCCACCACCGCAAAGTCCTCTTTTTTCATTTGGCGGCACAGGGGCAGCAGGGGCGTGCCGATATTGCCCCCCAGCCACACGGTTTTCCCGGAGGCTTTCAGCATTTCACTGACCAGGGTGGTGGTGGTGGTTTTTCCGTCAGAGCCGGTGACGGCAATGAGGTTGCAGGGGCAGACCTCAAAAAACACTTCCATTTCCGAAGTCACCTTGGCTCCCCGCTGCCGCAGGGCCTCAATGGCCGGATTGTTGGGGTGCATACCGGGGGTGCGGAACAAGATTTCCGCCTGTACCCCCTCTAAGTAGTCAGGGCCTACATGAAGCTTGCAACCCAGCTTTTCAAGCTCCAATACTTCATCGTCCAACTGTTCCCTGGGGGTTTTGTCACAGCCCGTTACCTGGCAGCCGAATTCCAGCAGCAGCCGCACCAGGGGCCGATTGCTGACCCCCAGGCCCAAAACAGCAATGGACTTGTTCCCGAGGCTCGCAAAATAGTTTTCAAAAGCATCCATAGCGATACCCGCCTTTTTAGATTCTATAATGTAATAGTATATCCCACCGGAAAAGATTTTGCAAGATGTTTGACAATTGTCCATTCTTAGAGTACAATAACCTGGCGACTGGGCTGGACAGCCGCGGATGGGTACCGAAAGGTTCCAGATGAGGAAAGTCCGGGCTCCATAGGGCGAGGATAACAGGTAACGCCTGCCGGGGGTGACCCCAGGACAAGTGCAACAGAGAGATACCGCTGCCGGTTTCAAGCCGTCAGCAAGGGTGAAAAGGTGCGGTAAGAGCGCACCCAGCCCATGGCAACATGGGTTTTATGATGTAAACTCTATCCGGAGCAACACCGTGTGGGGGACAATAGGCTTGCCCGGCCGTCCCCAAGAGGTGGCTTGACCCTGCGAGCGATCGCAGGGCTAGATAGATGGCTGTCAAAACAGAACCCGGCTTATAGGCCCAGTCGTACCAAAAAACTGCCCCGAAGCGGAACGTTTGTGTTCCCTCCGGGGCAGCTTTTTCTTTTCTTCGTTTTTATTGGGCCGGAACCGGCAGCTTGGTGCCGTCGGCAAAGAGAATGTAGTCTACACTGTCCAGGTCAAGGGGTTTCGTAAAAGCCCGATTCAAAACCTCCACCTCGGTGCCGTCTTTCAGAACCGCCTTGGTACTGGTAGAACCGAGCCAGAAGAAATCCGCATAGGTTTTCTCCCCCACATCCGCCGTCAGGAGAATGCAGTTGCGGCGCAGCTTGACGGAAGTCACCGGGAAGGACTCTAGCACGTCTTTCCCCTTATCATCCCAGCCAGTGGAGGCTTTCATCGTGATGGGCTTTTGCACCAGTTCCAGTTCCCGGTAGTCCCCGTTTTCACCGTCAAGGGAAATGGGCATCAGCCATTCTCCCTCTGCCAGGGTCTCCCGAACCGCACCGGTTTCTGCGGACCAATCGGAATACACAAAATCCGTTATATACAGCTCCCAGGAGGTTCCGGCGGCAAAGGGTTCATCCGTCCCTGAAAGCACACAGTTCTGGGTCAGCAGCAAATCCGTTGTCCAGCTTTTTCCGTCCCCGTCCTCCAGCTTTTCGGTGGAGAAGATGCCATTGTCGAAGGCCTCGCCCTCCCCATCCCGCAGAGTCCAGTAGTCAAAACCCAGGTTTCCATCCGTGGGAAGCTCCGTCCCCTCCGGGGCTTCCAGGGACAGCAGGACCCGCAGAACATAGCCATCGGTTTCCACGTTTTTAAGGGTCAGGGTATAGCCGTTCTGGGTGGCCTCCCGGGAAATCGCTTTCTGGGCATCCACATCCGCCTGGGTGGGCGTTTTGGGATGGATGGAAAAATCCACCGCATCCGCCACCAGTTCCAGCTGTCTGTCCGTCATGCGTACCAGCTCCGAGGACACCACACCGCCCTCCTCGCTGAGATATTCTATATTGGCGTTGAATTCCAGGGTCATCAGAGCCTCTCCCCGGTCACAAATCACAAAGCCTGTCTCCTGGGTGGGAGAATAAAGGAGCAGCACCTGGCTGCCGGAGGCGGTGGTGTAGTTTTTCTCCACCCAATCCCCGCTGTCCGTCAACGCCCGATAGTCCCGGCTGAAACAGTCTTTCCGGTTCCAGCGAAGAACACCGGGGCTGTTGAGGACTGCATAGCCCCTCCCCTCCGGGAATACAAGATCCAGATTCAACCAGAAATTCCCCGTGTCATAACAGCTGCCGCCGCCAATATTCACGCTGATCTCCGGATTTTCCCGGGCAAAACGCTCCACCCCCAGGGCATCACAGAGGTTTCGGGTCGTGCGGAATGCCAGCAGCTGTCCCTCCGGCTTCAGGCCATACTGCTGGGCGATTTCCCGGGCCTTGGCTTCCATCACCTCGGCATAATTGTCCCAAAACCCTTCCGGCAAGGTACCGCTCTGGGCCATTTGTTCCCCCTGGGCGGTGTATTCTTCCTTAAAAGCATAGAAGTCGGCACAGGCCCGGTAGGCATTCTCCCCTTTCAGTCCCGCCAGGGTCAGGGTGGTGGTGTTGACCTCGTGGGGTTCCTTTACATAGACCCCGTCCACCAGCGCATAATCCCGCTGAGCCGTTCCCACGTCAATGCGCACCTTTTCCAAACTCAGCACATAGGCGGCTCCGCAGCCCACCAGTGCCAGGGCCAGCAAAATCAGGGCCGCCACCAGCCAGGGCCGCCGGGGCCGCTGGACGTTCTTCTTCCGGGCCGCCGGAAAAAGGCCAAATTCCCCCGCTTCCACCAAATCGTCCCCGATATACTGAAGCCCTTGCAGCAAGTCTTTTCCGTTCATACCTGAATGCCCTCCTTGTTAAGATACGCCGACAGCTTGTCCTTTGTCCGATTCAGCCGCATCCGCACGGCACTTTCCCCGATGCCATACCGGGCCGCAATTTCCCCGATGGTATCCCCATACCAAAACCGGCGGATAAATACCAGCCGGTTTTCTTCCGTCTGCTGCCGCAGGAACGCATCCAGGAGTCTGCCCAGTTCCCGGGCTTCCAGCTGGTTTTGTCGGGCGGCATCCGGAATGCAGTTTTCCATCTCCTGGGTCAGGGCCACCATCTCCGCACGCCGCTTTCCGGCATTTCTCCAGTCCAGCTTTTTGAAAGCGAAGTTCCGGCAGATTTTGGCCAGATAGGCAAAGAAATACCGGGGCTTTTGGGGCGGAATGGTATTCCACGCCTGCCAATAGGTATCGCTGACGCTTTCCTCCGCATCCTGGTCGTTCTCCAAAATCCGCTGTGCCAGGGAAAACAGCCGCCGCCCGTAAAGGGCCTCCGTACAGCGAATGGCCTCCTGGTCCCGGTTCAGGTACAACCCGATTATTGTCTTGTCGTCCATGTGTTTCACCTCGTTGTTTTTGTTCTTCACTCTTATAGACCGAATTTCAGAGAAAAAGCGCACATGTGGCCGGGTATCTCTTGCATTTTTCCTGAAAAATCGCTATACTGAACCTATCCTTTGATATATAAAGAGGTTCAAGCTATGAACATGGAATTCAAACGCAAACTGACCATCCCCAGTGTGCTGAAAGAAGAATATCCCGTAAATGCCCAGATGGCGGCGGCATTTGCCAAGCGGGACCAAATGCTTAAAGACATTCTGTCTGGCCGGGATCACCGGCTGGCCCTGATCATCGGGCCTTGTTCGGCAGACCGGGAGGACAGTGTGCTGGATTATATCTCCCGGCTGGTGCCTATTCAGGAGAAAGTAGCCGACAAACTCCTGATCATCCCCCGGGTCTATACCAACAAGCCCCGGACCACCGGCGCAGGCTACAAGGGAATGCTCCACCAGCCGGACCCCAACGCCGCCCCGGATATGCTGAAAGGCCTGATTGCCATCCGGGAACTGCATATGCGGGTGCTGCGGGAGACGGGCTTTTCCTGCGCCGATGAAATGCTCTACCCGGAAAACTATAAATACTTAGACGATGTGCTGGCCTACGTTGCCGTAGGGGCCAGGTCTGTAGAAGACCAGCAGCACCGGCTCACCAGCTCCGGCATCTCCGTTCCCGTGGGCATGAAAAACCCCACCGGCGGCGACCTGTCCGTGATGATGAACTCCATCAACGCCGCCCAGCACAGCCATACCTTCATCTACCGTGGCTGGGAGGCCACCTCCTCCGGAAACCCCTACGCCCACGCCATTCTCCGGGGCTACACCAACAAACACGGCGACCCCCGACCCAACTACCACTACGAGGACCTGCTTTTCCTCCACAAACTCTATAAAGAGCAGGGCCTCCAAAACCCCGCCGTCATCATCGATGCCAACCACGCCAACTCCGGCAAAAACCCCTACCAGCAAGGCCGCATCATCCGGGAAGTCCTGCAAAACAGAACCTATGATACAGGCATCCACGCTCTTGTCAAGGGCTTCATGGTAGAAAGCTACATAGAAGACGGCAACCAAAAAATAGACGGCGGCACCTACGGCAAATCCATCACCGATGCCTGCCTGGGCTGGGAAAAAACGGAACGGCTGATCTACGACATTGCGGAGATCGTGTAAATTTCCCTTGACAGCGGATATTCCCATGTGTATAATCGCATAAACAAAGAGGTGACAACAATGCTGTATTCTTCCATGAACATGCCTAATGGTAAGTCCGTAAACGGTTTTTACGGGCCTGCATTGTTGTACACTTTTTGGGTTTGACGCACACAAAAAGTCACAGCAGCAGGAAACCAGTCCCGGTTTGCCTGCTGCTTTTCTTTTCATGAAAAAGGAGGATCATCCATGAATGCACCCATTGATATTTCCAGCATCACCCTGCGCTCCCCCCGCATGACCCTGCGGCCCTGGCGGGAGAGTGATTTGGAGGACTTTTACGCCTACGCCAAAGTAGACGGCGTGGGCCAGATGGCCGGGTGGACGCCCCACAAGAGTATGGAAGAATCCCGAACCATTCTACAGGGGTTTATCGCCCGGAAGCGGACCTTTGCCCTGGAATATGAGGGCAAGGTCATCGGCTCTCTGGGCATTGAGGAATATAACGAAGAACACTATCCGGAGCTTGCCTGGCTCCGGGGCCGGGAACTGGGCTATGTACTCTCCCGGGACTACTGGGGCCGTGGGCTGATGCCTGAGGCCGTGAAAGCCGTGACTGCCTATCTGTTTGACACCGCCGGATTGGATTTTCTTTTGGTGGGGCATTTTGATTGGAACCGTCAGTCTGCCCGGGTCATCCAAAAATGCGGCTTCCGCTATATCAAGACCTGCAACTACGAGACCCGGTACGGCACCGTTGAAAATTCCGAAGAATCCATTCTCTATAATCCCAAGGGCCGCCGTCTGCTGACCCACAAGGGGAGCCAAACCATGGAAACGCCCCGTCTGCTCCTGCGCCGGGCAGAGATGTGCGATGCCGAACCCATGTACCGCAACTGGGCTTCCAGCCCGGAGGTGACGAAATTTTTGACCTGGCCGCCCCATGCCAGCCTGGATGTTACAAAACAGGTTGTAAGCGGCTGGATCGATGAATGCTCCTCCCCGGAGAACTACAACTGGATGATCGTCCTCAAATCTCTGGGGGAACCCATTGGCAACATCACCGCACGCCAAGTGGATGATAAAATCGGCTCCACCGAAATCGGCTACTGTATCGGGGAACACTGGTGGCACCAGGGGATCATGTCCGAAGCCCTGGATGCTGTTCTGGGTTTTCTCTTTGAGGAAGTGGGCTTCAACCGCATTGAGTCCCGCCACGACCCCCACAATCCCCGTTCCGGCGATGTCATGCGCAAATGCGGCATGACCTACGAAGGCACCGCCCGGGAGGCGGACTGGAACAACCAGGGCCTGTGCGACACCGCACACTACGCGATCCTGCGCCGGGAGTGGCTGGCCCGTCACTGATCTGCGCAGAATACCCCCCTCCAGCCCCGGTAAGAGGTTGGAGGGGGGATTTTGTAATCACTATTGCTATGTTCGCTCTTGAACCCAACGTGCCACTTCCGGAAAGACAGAGCGATTCCTTACAAAAATGCTGTAAAGCTCTCTTTCCGCCAACGGGGAACCCTCACAGCCGATTTCAATTGTCAACGAAGGAATTTGAAGAGCATCCATTGCCCAATCCTTATATCCGGCACCGTCTACGCCGCCGCTTCCCTGAAGAGGATAGCCGGTAACTGTTTGGACGGCTTCTGCCAGGGTCCTGGACGAAGCATTTACGGATTCATTGGAACCGTATTCACAGTAAAGAATGCTGCCGCTTGTATGGTAACTGACGGTGGCATCGAAAGCGTATTTCAGGGTATAGTCTCGCAGGTTTTGCGTTTCTACCGCAGAAAACGGATTTGCGCCCCGGTATTTTTCCGAGGATGCCGCCGCTCTTGCCGTAACGCTTTCCCATCCTGACGGGAAATTCCGGTTTAAGTCCGTACCCAAACCGTTGGCTTTCCACGCAGCCGCATACTCGGATTCATCCAAAGAGGTATATCCCTTCTCTTTGTCATTTTGATAGATGGCTTTCTGTTGGGGTGTTAATGCCCCGGTCTGGGAAACCGTCACGCCATCGGGATTGGCCATGGGAATGATGTGATAGCACACATCTCCATAGCTTTGGATGTCATGGGCAAGCGCATAGTCCGACAGTGCCATCAGCAACCATGCGGTCATGTGTTCCCGGCCATGGATCGCTCCCTGGAATAGAACGTGATACCTGGCAGTCTCCTGCCCGATCCGCAATACCGGCACCTCCCGGCCCAGTTCGCTGGTGCCTATGGTAGAAACCGACAGCACATGGGGATATGTCTGTTTCAGTTTCCCAATATCCGTCTGCATTTCATCATAAGTATAGCTTGCATCCCACGCAACGACCGAAAGGGCATTGCTCAGATAAGTTGGGTCTTCCGGCTTTATATAACTGGACAGCACATACCCCTCCTTGTCATCATAAGACACTTTGGCATATCGGCCATCCCAACGCTGCAACCTCACCGTATCACCGGCAGGAATTTTTTCAAGAACCTCTGTGCCGCCAGCTGTTTTTCGGAGACTGATGTATTCATTGCAATTTGCTGCCCATACCGCTGGTGTTCCGGGGTCAAAGAATTCATCAACCGGATAAGTCTCCCCATCGGTGAAATGCCACCACTCCGATTGCAGCGGGATAAAACCGCACTTCGTCATAATAGACTCCAATAGCCGGGCGTTGGCCGCCGCAGCTGCGCCGCAATCGGAGTAATCCCGGTCTGCATATGGGGTAAAGTTGTCAAACCCCGTGGGCATTGCCAGTTCCTTTCCTGTGGCAAGGTCTATCAGGGTCACATCTACCGCATTTCCTCTGCAATGGCCACGGTACCCGGTAACGGGATGGGACACCACATTGGAATCTGGATAGGCATTGTATAGCCGCACCTGTACTGATACGGGGCGAAACGCATCCCACACCTTGAGTCCAAGGCCCTGCGCTTTCAGCATGTCGGAAGCTTTCTTTAGTTTTTTTACAGTTCCATAGCGGAGGTACGCATCCGAAAAATCGTAGAGCCTTTGCTTTGTAAAATTGTTGACAGTCCCATATTGTTGCTCTACTTCAATACCCGGTATATACTGCTTGATCAAGACAAGCGTGTTGTCCGCCGGTTTTGCGGCGTTTCCGTTTGTTGCCGCAAAGCCGCCTCCGTCCTCATCTTCCAGAACGGTCACGGTTTGAGTTTCATTCTTCGGTATATCCGCAGCCCCCGGGCATTGCATACATCCCCAAAGAAAGAGCAGGAACAGCAATATCGTAACGCATGATCCTTTTTTCATAAGCATTCTCCTATCCACAGGTATGTGACAGCGTATCCGTGGCTATCTTACCAGATTCTCAGAGGAAAATCTTCTGTTCCGACGCAACTGCTATTTTTTTGACTTGAAATCGACAGGTCATAGCAACAGACAGCTAAAAAGCACATGGCCCTCCGGGTAGCCCCGAATGTGCCATGTGCTATTTGTATTGAAGCTCTATGGGATCTCTGCCACAAATTGGAACCAGCCGTCCCGGTAGGCAAAGGTGTATTCCCCGTGGAGCCGGTTCAGAATGTATTTGACCGCCGGCAATCCATAGCCGTGTTCCGCCGTGTCCTGTTTTGTCGTGGCGATTTCCCCATGGAGGATTTTCACCGGGGCGGAGGTGTTGCGGATTGAGAGGTAAATGCCATCCTCCTTTACAATGCTGCACACGATTTCTCTCTTGCCATCCAGCTTCACACAGGCTTCAATGGCGTTGTCCAGCAGGTTGGATAACAGCGCCACCAATTCGTTTGTTTTCACCGAAACAGTGGACAGGTCATTCACCTTTACGTGCATTTTGATTCCATGCTCCTGGGCCGCCTGGTATTTTTGATTCAATACCACATCCACAACCGGATTGTTGGATGTAATGCTGAATACTTTCAGGGTTCGGTCCGCCTGTAGCTGCCGGACATAATTCTGGGCCGCCCCATATTCCTTTTGTTCCAGCAAGCCCCGCAACACCTGAATGTGATGCTCAAATTCGTGTGTTGATTTTCTCTGCACTCCATAGCTGCTCCTGAGAGCGGCGTAGTTATCCGCCTGAATAGAGATTTGCTGCCGCAGAAGCCGGTTGTCCTGCTCCTGCCGGGTGGCCTTTTCAATGTTGCCGATGACATAGAGCATGGCCACGTTGGCCACCATCAGAATCGCCGCAGCCACCGCGATGGTCAGAGAGCTGTCTGTCCCCTGGGGAGCGATGCAAACCAGAGCCGTCAACATGATAACGCTCGCCACAGGAAACAGGCTGGATAAGACCATCCAGCTGTTGCGCTGCTTTCCCAGTTCCCCTTTCTTGCGATAGCGGCAGAAAGACCAGGCCAGAATGACACCCAGGCTTTTTTCCGCTGTAACCAGTATAGTATAGGGAATCTTTCGCCAAACCAATGTATCAGAACTGATGCCCAGTAGATAACACACGCTATGCACCGCAACGGCATCCATAGTCGCCATAAAAACATAGCTGACCACAGCCAGACAGACATGTACCGTAATCGGCCCCTCTAATAAAAGTGCGGACAGCAGCGTGAAAACGGTCAGTGTTACGGCCAATTTAAGGTATAGATTTCTTACAACATTGGTATACAGGCAGGTAAAGAGCAGCAGGAACACCGCAAGCAACACCCTTTTCCTGGTTGGCGGCTTTGTTGGAAGAAATCCACTGCCCAACAGATAACAGACGGCCAAATCCAATATGCACCAAATACCGCCGATGACATAGGCCATCACTGCCACCCCTTCCAGAGGAGGAATTTCTGCTTGTTTTCGGCATAGCTCTTTTCCCCCACCCGGAGGGTCATGCCGTTATCCAAGGTGGCCTCCCGGCATTGGAATTTTTTGAGGTGCCGCATGTTCACCAGATAGCTTTTGTGTATCCGCAAAAACCCCTGGGGTTCCAGCCGTTCTTCCAAATCCGAAAGGGAGGCATGGAATTCGTATCTTTCCTGCTCCGGCTCTCCCTTTTGTGTTACAGCCGTCACGCTGTGCTGCTGTACTTCCAGATACAAAATGTCCTCCAAGGGAAGCTTGATGATTTCCCCATCAACCTGAATGGGCAGCGTTTCCCCATGCAGCTGCCCCAGGGCCAGAGGTAACACCGCTTTCAGGTCCTCCTCCAAATCCCGCTTTAGAATATACCGGAAAGCCCCCACCTCATAGCCCGCCGGAGCGTACTCGATGAAGTTGGTAACAAAAATAATCACCGCATCCCGGGCAAAGGAGCGCAGCTTCCGTGCAATATCCATGCCGTTATAGTCGGCACCCTCATAGTCAATATCCAAAAGGGCAATATCGCAGCTTTCCAATATCTGTCTGCTGATGGCCCCGGCATCCGTATAGGTGTAAATCTTTGCCCGCTTCCCCGCTCCATCCAAGGAAGACTCCACCACCGCCTGTATGGCGTTTGCCGTAGCCAGATCGTCATCACAAATCAAAATACGCAGCACCAAAATGCCCCCTTTCCTGTTTTTACTATTCTACTATATTTGAGTAAAAAATCAACCAGGCCTCAGGAAAATTGGAATGCCTTGCGGATGTATCTAGGGTCTATCTGAAAACCGTCAACACGCCCAAACAGCGGGTCTTTTCCGCCTGCTGTGCGTCATTTTTCCTTGCAATACACAAAGTATTCCTACGAAAAAATGGCTTCATCAGGCGAAAAATCCCTCGCTGTTGGTCATATTTCCGGTTTTCAGATAGACCCTAGTTGATGATAAAATATTTTCGCAAATACGGAAAATTCCTTTTCCACCCTCTCTTTTTCTCCGTGTATAAGGGTGAAGATACAAAGGAGGCAGATACATGGATGACAAGGAAATTCTGGACCTGTATTTTGACCGGTCTGAACTGGCGATTCAGGAGACGGACCGAAAATACGGACCCTATTGCTACAAAATCGCAATTCACATTTTATCCAACCCGGCAGATGCAGAGGAAAGTGTCAACGACACCTACTATTCTGCCTGGAAGCTGATCCCGCCCAGGAGGCCCCAGCGGTTTTCCACCTTTCTGGGGAAACTGACCCGAAACCTTTCCATAGACCGCTGGCGCAAAAACACCGCCCAAAAGCGGGGCGGCGGAGAAACCCAGCTGCTGCTGGATGAACTGGCAGAATGCGTGGCAGGGAGCGAAAGCCCGGAAACGGAGTTCATGCGCAAGGAGTTTCGTGCCGCACTGAACCGCTTTCTGCGTGGACTGCCGGAACGAGAGCGTGCCGTCTTTTTGTTCCGGTATTACTATGCGCTCACCAAGGAGGAAATTGCCCAAAAAACAGGGTTTTCTGCCAATCAGGTAAAGTACATTCTGCAAAGAACCAGAAAAAAATTAGCGGACCTGCTTCAAAGGGAGGGACTGAGATGACTTCTTTTCAGCTTTTTAAGGGATTGACCGGCATTGATTCCGAACTGTTGGAATCTATAGAGCAGCTGGATTTCCGGAATAGAAAAGGTCTTCCGGCAAAGCGAATTTGCCTGATTGCCGCCATCATCGCCCTGATGCTGCTGATGGTTGGGTGCGCCGTTGCCTATGCGGCGGGTTGGCTCCAAATGGCTTTTATGGCCCGCAGTGAAACGCCTCTGTCCGGCGAACAGATCGAATACATTCAAAATAACGAGCAGCCTGTAGAACAGGCCCAGACCATGGATGATTGGACCATCGATCTGAAATCCACCATTTCTGACGGGCAAACAAGCTATCTGGTATTCCGCATTACCGCTCCTGAAAGCATGGACCTGGAACAATACCTGCATTCCACCTCACAGGGAAGCAAACGCCTTTCCATGGGGAATTACAGTGCCAGTCGCAAGGCAGGCTACTCCTATGTCGTTGCATCCATCGGAACCGTTGATCCCCAGAAAAATTACTGTTACAACGAGCGGGGTACCTGGCTTTCGGACGGAGACGGAAAGGCCAACACCGTACTGTTCTGCCTGACCGTCAGTTGTGAAAAGTTGGATCCCAACAAACCAATGTTGCTGGAAGACCCCTTTGGAAAGGATATTTCGTTCCGAATCCGCCTGATGGGTATCACACTGGAATACGAGAATACGGCTTTAGCCCAGGAAATAGATAAAGAATACGCCGGACAGGAATATATCGTTGACGGCCAGGAGGCTGCCGGACTGTTCTTATCCGATATTCTCACGGACGAGGAATGGAATTTTGATGTCAAGTTTAACCCAGATAACCAGTTTATAGAGCTTCTTTCCCAGCCCGTTTCCGTGCAAACCCGTGTCTTTCGCTATGCGGATGAAAAACAGTGGGATACCACCCAATCCCAGGAGACGATGCAGATCACCTCTTTTCGGGTAACACCCTTTGGCGCACGGATCACCTATGCACCAAATCCAGGCGCAGCCGCTTTTTCTCCCGAATTATCGGAGGATGCAGACCAAGGGATCTACGCCATTATGAAAGACGGTAGCCACATTAAATTGAATGCAGACGGAATGGAATCCACAGCACTGAACGCAGAAGCACCTATTATCCTGAGTCAGCTTGACTACATTTTACTGGAGGACGGAACAAAACTTTTTGCGAATATCCAGATGGAGTAAAAACGAATACCGGATACACGCACGATCCATGAACCATACCAGCATTCTATGTAACAGGCCGCAGGCCCTTGGCTCTCCCTCTGGGAGAGCTGGCTCGGCGCAGCCGAGACTGAGAGGGCCTTGCGGCGTTTGTTGAATGATCACGTCCATTTGTATCCTAAACGTTGACCCTCTCCGTCCTCGCTGCGCTCGGCCACCTCTCCCAAAGGGAGAGGCAAGGCGTGCCTACCAGGATGAAGGGCGGTAAGGTGTAAAATTGACAATGGACAATTATCGGGGGAACCAACGTTGTTTATCTGTATCCGCCCGGTAAAGGTGGTATGACGGATTGCTTTTTAACGAAATAAAAAAGAGGGTCGAGATAAACTCACCCCTCTTGGCTCCCCCTGTGTGGTTGTGATGGACTCGCTTTGCTGCGGCAAAGCCAACGGCGGTTGCAACACTCCACCGGAGTGTTGCTAAGAGCCGCCTTTCGAGTCCAACAGGGGTGAGAAACAGATTACCAAATTTATGGGCATACAAAAAAGAGAGGATTGAGAATTACTCAACCCTCTTGGCTCCCCCTGTTGGACTCGAACCAACGACACACGGATTAACAGTCCGTCGCTCT